>SPQI01000228.1 GCA_004570315.1 Oxalobacteraceae bacterium OM1
GGCATCTTCAGTTCGGTGGCAAATTGGGCTACGTTGTTACTCGCCATTCAGTCCTCTTTTCTATGTGTCGCGAGATGATAAAGTTGTTGCTGGAGTTACGCCTTGGCCGTTTCAACCAGACCCCAGGCTTTCGCCTGCAATGCCTTGGCCCGGTCGTCATACTTCGCGTCGACCAGCTTCATCTCATCGTCGGTCACATCATTAAACTCGTTCTTGATCAGTTCGCGGGCGCGGTCGGCCGGCAGGGCCAGGATGGCGCCGAATTCGTCGTAGGCCAGGCCTGCAAACTGTTCCAGGGTCTTGATGCCGGCCAGGCCAAGCTTGCCGGCGGTGGTGCGGTCCATGCTCTCCAGGTTGACCAGCGCTTCTTCCATGCCTTCCAGACCTTCTTCGGAGGCAATCGCTTCGGTCACCAGAGCATCGCGGGCGCGAGTGCGCAGTTCATTGACGGTGTCGTCGTCGAACGACTCGATTTCGAGCATCTCCGAGATGGGGACGTAAGCGATTTCTTCAAGGCTGGAGAAGCCCTCGTCCACCAGGATGCTGGCCACCTCGTCGTCCACGTCCAGCTTTTCCATGAACAGCGCACGGATCGCAGCCGTTTCCTGGGCTACCTTGTTGGCCGATTCCTCGGCGGTCATGATGTTGATCTGCCAGCCCGTCAGCTCGGACGCCAGGCGCACGTTCTGGCCGCCGCGGCCGATGGCGATGGCGAGGTTTTCCTCGTCGACCACCACGTCCATCGCGTGTTTTTCCTCATCGACAACGATGGAGGACACGTTCGCCGGGGCCAGCGCACCAATCACAAATTGGGCCGGATCCTCCGACCACAAGACGATATCGACACGTTCGCCGCCCAATTCGCCGGTCACGGCCTGCACGCGCGAGCCGCGCATGCCGACGCAGGTGCCGATCGGATCGATGCGCTTGTCGTGCGTGAACACGGCGATCTTCGCGCGCACGCCCGGGTCGCGGGCCGCCGACTTGATCTCGAGAAGGCCCTGCTCGATCTCGGGCACTTCCAGCTCGAACAGCTTCATGATGAATTCCGGCGCGGTACGCGACAGGATTACCTGCGGGCCGCGGGCATTGCGGTCGATGCGCAGAATGTAGGCGCGCACACGGTCGCCGATGCGCAGGTTTTCCTTCGGGATCATTTGGTCGCGCGGCAGGCGGGCTTCGATCTTGCCGGATTCGACAATCGCGTCGCCGCGCTCCATGCGCTTAATCGTGCCGGTGACAAGTGCATCGCCGCGGGCCAGGAAATCCTGAAGGATCTGCTCGCGCTCGGCGTCGCGGATGCGCTGCAGGACCACCTGCTTGGTGTCCTGCGCAAAGCGGCGGCCGAAGTCCACGGACTCGATCGGCTCCTCGATGTAGTCATCCACCTCGATGTCCGGAATCTGTTCCTTGGCTTCGAACAGAAGGACTTCCTGATCGGGCAGCTGCAGGCCCGCCTCGTCCGGCACGACATGCCAGCGGCGGAAGGACTCGAACTCGCCGGTTTCGCGGTCGATGGACACGCGCACGTCCACATCGCCTTCATAGCGCTTCTTGGTCGCCTGGGCGAGCGCATGCTCGAGGGCTCCGAAGACGATTTCCTTATCGACGTTTTTCTCGCGTGCCAGCGCATCGACCAGCAACAAAATTTCGCGACTCATTCTTTGCGACTCCTAAAGTCCACCTGCGGCACCAAGCGTGCCTTGTCTACATCGGCGAGCGTGAATTCCAGCAGCGCCGGCCCTTCTTTTCCTTCGAATTCCAGTTTGAGCGTCTCGCCTTCCGGTGCATGCAGCACGCCCTGGAAGGACTTGCGGTTCGCTGCACCCGCCATCGGCATGCGCAGCTTCACGACGGCTTCCTGCCCAACGAAACGCACAAAATCCGACAACTTCTTCAGCGGCCGGTCCAGTCCGGGCGACGACACTTCAAGGCGCTCGTAATTCGCGTTCTCCACGGTGAGGACGTGCGACAGTTGGTGGCTCACCTTCTCGCAATCTTCGACTGTGATGTTCGCCGGCTCGCCATCCGAGGGCGGGAAGTCGATATACACGCGCACCATCCCACGGGCCGCGTGCTCGAAATCCACGAGCTCGTACCCCATGCCGGTGACGGTTTTTTCTATCAGTTCCTGCAAGCGCAACACGCTCTCCGAATACCGCGCCGAACGGCGCAAAAACTG
Organism: Oxalobacteraceae bacterium OM1; assembly: GCA_004570315.1. Classification (GTDB taxonomy): domain Bacteria; phylum Pseudomonadota; class Gammaproteobacteria; order Burkholderiales; family Burkholderiaceae_D; genus Noviherbaspirillum. Next base: position 2,183 of record SPQI01000228.1, read on the forward strand.
TTCAACAAAAAAAAAAATGGGCATCTGCCCATCTCTTTTTTGTCGCCCTCGGCCGCCTGCTGCCTGGCCGCGGAACACCGGGAGAACCTCACCCATTCCCGGTCGACTCTGTTAACTCTCTAATTATAAACGGTTATTTGGCCTACCGCAATGGAAAATGCCCGCATCCCGACTAGGAGCGGGCAAATTTCCCGAGAGAAAACGCCGGATCAGCCGCGCGGCGTACGCCGCCGTCCGATGGCCTGCATGCCGATGCCCATGCGCTGGCCCATGCCGCCCTGACGACGCTTGTGCATGTCGGGGAAGCCGAGCGCGGTCTGCAGCGGGTCCGGCTGCCGGCTCTTCTGCTGGCCACCGTTGCCCTTGCTGTTGCCGTTGGCGGCGTTGCGGCCTTGACCGCGCTTCTGATTGCCGTTGCGGTCGGCCTGCTGCCCCTGGCCACCATTCCGCCCCTTGCCCTGCTGCTGGCCCTGGCCACCCTGCTTTTCCAGGCCGCTCAGCGTCATGAGGTTGCGGACGGCATGCTCGTCGAGCTCTTCCCAGCGGCCGCGCTTGAGATTGGTTGGCAGCGTCATTGCACCGTAGCGTGTCCGGATGAGGCGAGACACGGTCAGGCCGATCGCCTCGAACATGCGGCGCACCTCGCGGTTGCGGCCTTCGCCGATCGTCACACGGTACCAGCGGTTGACGCCTTCGCCGCCACCATCTGCGATTCGCGAAAACTGGGCGGGACCGTCTTCCAGTTCGACGCCGCTCAGCAGTTTCTGGCGCATGCCCTCTTCGAGCTCGCCCAGCGTGCGCACGGCATACTCGCGTTCGATGTTGTAACGCGGGTGCATCAGCCGATTGGCCAGATCCCCGGACGTCGTGAAGAGCAGAAGGCCTTCGGTATTGAAATCGAGTCGCCCCACCGCCAGCCACTTCCCCGCCTTCATCGTCGGCAGGCGTTCGAACACCGAGGGCCGGCCCTCGGGGTCGCTATGGCTCACAATTTCACCGGCAGGCTTGTGATAGATGAGGACGCGCGGTGGCCTCTTGCTCACCTTGCGCTGGACCAGCTTGCCATTGATGCGAACCTGGTCCGTCGGCAGAATCCGCTGTCCGATATGCGCCGGCTCGCCATTCACGGAAACGCGCCCCGCAATGATGAGTTCTTCCATTTCGCGCCGGGAACCGAGGCCGGCTTCGGCCAGCACCTTGTGCAGCTTCGGCGCATCGTCTTCGGCGGTCAGATCGCGGCGCACGGTCTTGGCGGCCGGCTGACGCCCCTGGCGATCATCGGTTGCGGCGCTATCGAAGGCTTCCGAGGTCACGAAAGAGAAGATGTCATCCGGCGTATTTGCAGCGGCCTTGCCGCTCTGCTTACCGCCAGCCTTGCCCCGGCCTTTGGCAGCCGGCTTGGCATTCTTCCGTTCCCCGCCCTGACGTTCGCCGCCGTCACGTTCGCCACCCTTACGCTCGCCCGGCTTGCGCCCGGTACGCTCGGCCTTTGGCTGCCGGGGCTCTTTCACCTCTGCAGCGGTCGCTTCTCCCGCCTCCACGGCTGCGCTCGCATCGCCCTGGCCACTCTCTGCAGGCGTACGTGCGGCACGGGTGCGACGCAGGCTGCGCGGACCACGGACCCCGCGCTTGGCGGGCTTCTTCTTGCCTTCGTCCGCCGCAGCACCGTGCTCCTGTTCGGCACCGCCTTCGGTGGTTACGGGAGCGTCTTCGGCGGCGACCGTCGCGCGTGCATCATTGTGACTGGGCAGATTCATCGTTCGCTTCTGGATTGTTCTGGCTGGGCGCATCGGCAGCCGGTGCGTCGGCGGCGTGCGCTGCGTCGTGATTTTCGGAGGGGTCCGCCGGCAATTCTTGCTCAAGCGGTTCGGATTGGAGTTCGGTCTGGGAAGTTGGTTCAGGTGCCTCTTGCGTGATGGCAGATTCGCCATCAATCACCTTGTCGGCTGGGGCTTCCGTTGGGTCGCCGCCTGATTCTTCAGAAGTGTCGGCAGCTGCTGCGTCCTGCTCTTGTGCGGGGGTTGCGTCCGAGTCCGGCGAACCCACCTCGGACGCGCTCTGTACCTCGCCGTCGGGTTCCGCTTGCACGGCATCTTGAGCCTGCTCGAGATTTGCCTGCATGTCTCCCGCGAGGGCTTGCATTTCCGGCAGCACGCCGGCTTGAACGTCGTCCCGGGTCACCTGCTGCAGCGGCGGCAACTGGTCGAGCGCCTTGAGGCCGAGGTCGTCGAGGAATTGCTTGGTCGTGGCGAACAGAGCCGGCCGGCCCGGTACGTCGCGATGTCCGATCGCCTCGATCCATCCGCGGTCTTCGAGCATCTTGATCGTCTGGGAGTTCACCGTCACGCCGCGGATTTCTTCGATGTCGCCGCGGGTTACAGGCTGCCGGTAGGCGATGATGGCCAGCGTTTCAAGCGTGGCACGGGAATATTTCGGCGGCTTTTCGGGGTTGAGGCGATCGAGATATCTTTTCATCTCGGGCCGGCTCTGGAAACGCCAACCGGTTGACAGGCTCACCACCTCGATGCCCTTGTCACCCCAGTCGCTCCGCAACTCTTCCAGCAACGCACGCACAGTGTCCGCGCCGATTTCCGACTCACCCTCGCCATCTTCCATAAAGAGCTTCTTCATGTCGTTGATGGACAGCGGCTCATGCGCGCACAGCAATGCGGTTTCGAGGACTTTCTTGGCCTCAAGTGTGTTCATTTTTATTATGCGTGTTTTGGTACAAGCAACTTATCGCCAGCGGCACGCAAGGGATGCGGCCCGGTTCGGAGAACTGCTGATGCTGCACTATCCCGACGCCTCGGTTTGGAGGAGGTGTGATGAGAGGCGGGGAAATGTAAAGGCTTGTGAGACTTGGTTGCGGGGGCAGGATTTGAACCTGCGACCTTCGGGTTATGAGCCCGACGAGCTGCCAGACTGCTCCACCCCGCGTCTGAAGAAATGAAGTATAGCGTGATTTGTGGTGCAATGCAAACTCCGTCGCCACAAAACCTGCGGTGCTACACTTGCACCGCTGCTGACCACGCAAGGGCTCGCGTTCCTCGACTGCCGGCAATTGCGTCAATCCTTACGATCCGGCCCATGAAATTCTGCTCCGAGTGCGCGCACCCCGTTTCCCTGCAAGTCCCGCCCGACGATAACCGTCCACGCTTCGTCTGCACGCAGTGCGGGACGATCCATTACCAGAATCCGAAGATGGTGATCGGCTCCATACCGGTATGGGACCACGACGGCGATACGCGTGTCCTGCTGTGCAAGCGCGCCATCGAGCCGCGCTACGGCTACTGGACCCTGCCTGCGGGCTTCATGGAGAACAATGAAACGACGGGTGAGGCCGCTTCCCGCGAGACGTTCGAGGAAGCGGGTGCTCGCATCGAACTGCACGACCTGTTCACCCTGTTGAACGTGCCGCATGTGCACCAGGTCCACATGTTCTATCGCGCGACGCTGCTCGACCTGGATTACGCCGCCGGTACGGAGAGCCTAGACGTCGCCCTTTTCCGGGAAAGCGAAATCCCGTGGGACGACATCGCCTTCCCGACCATCACCCATACCTTGCGTTTTTTCTTCGCCGATCTTGCCCGCATCAAGCGCGAGGGCGGTGCGTACGCCCTCCACTCGCACGACATCCTGAAGCCCATGCGCCGCAGCAGCGAGTGAGGCGCTACCAGCTGGTTTCGCGCTCGGCGGTCGCGCTGATGCGATGGATGGAGAGGTCGGCCCCGTCGAATTCCTGTTCGGGATCGAGCCGCAGGCCGACCACCCGCTTCAGCACGCCGTAAACCAGCGTACCGCCGGCCACCGCAATGGCCACGCCCAGGACGGTGCCGATCAGCTGCGACATGAACGACACGCCGCCAACGCCGCCCAACGCCGCCTGCCCGAAAATCCCGGCGGCGATGCCGCCCCAGGCGCCACACAGTCCGTGCAGCGGCCACACACCCAGCACGTCGTCCACTTTCCATTTGTTCTGCGTCAGCGTGAACATCCACACGAACACGGCGGCGGCAATCCCGCCGGTGACCAACGCCCCAAGCGGATGCATGAGATCCGAGCCGGCGCACACGGCAACGAGGCCGGCCAGCGGCCCGTTGTAGGCGAAGCCTGGATCGTTCTTGCCCAGCAGGACGGCAACCAGCGTGCCACCCACCATCGCCATCAGCGAATTCAGGGCGACGAGGCCGTTCATCTTGTCGAGCGTCTGCGCGCTCATCACATTGAAGCCGAACCAGCCGACCGTCAGGATCCAGGCGCCGAGCGCGAGAAAAGGAATGTTCGACGGCGGATGGGCGGCGATTGCGCCGTCCTTGGAATAGCGGCCGCGGCGCGCTCCTAGCAGCAGTACCGCCGGCAGTGCAATCCAGCCGCCGACCGCATGCACGACTACGGAACCGGCGAAGTCGTGGAATTCCTGCGAAAAGACGGCCTTGAGCCATCCCTGGATACCGAAGCGCTGGTTCCACGCGATTCCCTCGAACAGCGGGTAGACCAGCCCAACCAGGATAGCCGTGGCGATCAGTTGCGGATGGAATTTGGCGCGCTCGGCGATGCCGCCGGAAATGATGGCCGGAATTGCGGCGGCGAAGGTCAGCAGAAAAAAGAACTTCACCAGCTCGAAGCCGTTGCGCTGGGACAGCGTCGCGGCGTCCGCAAAGAAATCGACACCGTAGGCGATGGTGTAGCCGACAAAGAAATACGCAATGGTCGATACGGCAAAATCGACTAAGATTTTGACCAAGGCGTTGACCTGATTCTTCTTGCGTACGGTGCCCAGTTCCAGAAAGGCAAATCCGGCGTGCATCGCCAGGATCATGATGGCCCCGAGCAGAATGAATAAGGCGTCGGCACCGTGTTTATGCGCGTCCATCGACAATAGCTCCCAATTGGTGTGCAGCGGCAAAATTGCGCACCAGCAAAAGCAATATCCGTTCCATTTTGGTGCCGAACGCAAGTCCTTGATTTCTCATTGATGAACACGCCCACACTCACTGTTTTGAGGACGCGCACCAAAACAGAGCGCCTCGGAGTACCGAATTGGGGAACAGCATGATTGCGTGGCTGGAAGGCGATGCACCATTTCCGGACGTTTCTCGCGCCCTGACGGAAGCCGATGGCGCCGCGGGACTGCTCGCCGCTGGCGGCGACCTGTCGCCGCGCCGGCTGCTTGCGGCCTACAAGCGAGGCATCTTCCCCTGGTTCTCGCCCGGCCAGCCCATCCTCTGGTGGAGCACCGACCCGCGCATGGTGCTCGAGACCGAACGCTTTCACGTTTCGCACAGTCTCAAGAAGATATTGAAGAAGGTGCACAAGAGCATGCACGACGACGGCCGATGGCAGGTGCGGTTCGACGCCAGCTTCGAGGCCGTGATGCGCGCCTGTGCGTCGCCGCGCAGCGAGAGCGGCGGGACGTGGATCACCGAAGACATCGTGGACGGCTATTGCGGCCTCCACCGCATGGGTTATGCGCATTCGGCCGAAGTCTGGCTGGATGGGCGGCTGGTGGGCGGCGCGTACGGCGTCTGTATCGGCCGCATGTTCTTCGGTGAGTCGATGTTCGCCCGGGTCAGCGATGCCTCCAAGGTGGCGCTGGCTTATCTCGTGCACTTCCTGAAGTCCCACGGCGTCATGCTGATCGATTGTCAACAGGAGACCTCGCATCTTGCATCCCTTGGCGCGCAACCCATCGAGCGGAAGGCATTTATTGCGCATCTTGAAAGGGCGATTGCGCAGCCGGGTATCGAAACGTGGGAACCACTCGACCTCTTCTGAAACCCAACCGAAAAACCCCTACGACGAGCCACCGGGCGGGTGTACATTACCCTTGTCCGCCCAGCTGCCAGGCAAGCATCACATGACGCATCTCAAAGACCTGCCGTTCGCCACCCTGCAGTTCTACGCGACTGCGCCTTACCCGTGCAGCTATCTCGATGGCCGCCAGGCCCGCTCGCAAGTCGCCACGCCGTCGCATCTGATCAACGCGGACGTCTATTCGGAGCTCGTCAAGAACGGCTTCCGGCGCAGCGGCATCTTCACCTACCGCCCGTATTGCGACGGTTGCCACGCCTGCATCCCGGTGCGCGTCAAAGCGGACGAATTCGTGCCGAACCGCAGCCAGCGCCGCGCCTGGAAGCGGCATGACGATCTGGTCACCTGGGTCACCAATTTGTCCTATCTGCCGGAGCATTACGATCTCTACCTGCGTTACCAGGCCGCCCGCCACGCCGGCGGCGGCATGGATCACGACAGCCGGGATCAGTACGCGCAGTTCCTCCTGCAAAGCAAGGTCAACACGCGTCTGGTGGAGTTCCGCGAGCCGGACGGCACGCTGCGCATGGTGAGCATCATCGACGTGCTCAACGACGGCCTGTCATCGGTCTATACCTTCTACGATCCCGACGTGGAAGGCGCCTCCTTCGGCACCTACAACATCCTCTGGCAGATCGAACAGGCCAAGCGCCTCGGCATGCCTTATGTCTATCTCGGCTATTGGATCCAGCACAGCGTGAAAATGGCGTACAAGGTCAATTTCAAGCCGTTGGAAGCGCTGCATCAAGGTCGCTGGCAGGCATGGCAGCCCGATTACTGGAATGCCTTCGAAGACCGCTGACACGGCCCGGCATGACGGCGAGCAAGTAGAATACGGCTTTCGCCACGCGGCGCCTCGCGCCATCCCGTTCGCCCCATGTCCGACAAGCTGCTCTACGCCCTCGCGCGCCCTCTCCTCTTCTCGCTCGATCCCGAAGCCGCCCACAATCTGACCCTGCCCGCGCTGAAGCGCGCCGCGCAGCTTGGGCTGACGCGCGTCTGCGCCCGTCCGCAGGACGATGCACGCACGGTGATGGGCATCCGCTTCCCGAATCCGGTCGGTCTCGCCGCGGGACTGGACAAGGACGGCGCCTACATCGACGGGCTCGCCGCACTTGGCTTCGGCTTCATCGAAGTTGGCACGGTGACGCCGCGCGGCCAGCCGGGCAATCCGCAGCCGCGCATGTTCCGCCTGCCGGCGGCGAAGGCCATCATCAATCGCATGGGCTTCAACAATCATGGCGTCGATGCCTTCGTCGCCAACGTGCAGGCATCGCGCTTCTATCAGGACAAGCAGGGCGTGCTCGGCCTGAACATCGGCAAGAACGCCGACACGCCGATCGAACGCGCGGCGGACGACTATCTGCGCTGCCTCGACAAGGTCTATCCGTACGCGAGCTATGTGACCGTCAATATCTCTTCGCCGAACACCAAGAATCTGCGCCAACTGCAAGGCGGCTCCGAACTCGACGGCCTGCTTGCGCAACTCAAAGACGCACAGCAGCGCCTCGCCGACCGGCACAAGCGCTACGTGCCCATCGCGCTGAAGATCGCGCCTGATGTGGATGGCGAACAGATCAAGACGATTGCCGCGGCGCTGTTGCGGCACAAGATCGATGCGGTGATCGCGACGAACACGACGATCACCCGCGACGCGGTGAAGGGCCTGCCGCACGCGGAGGAAGCGGGCGGACTGTCGGGCGCGCCGGTGTTCGAACTGTCGAACCAGGTGATCCGCGACCTGAAGTCGGAGTTGGGCGATGCGATTCCCATCATTGGCGTCGGCGGCATTCTGTCGGGTGCCGATGCGGCCGCCAAGGTCGCCGCGGGCGCTTCGCTGGTGCAGCTCTACAGCGGACTCATTTATCGCGGCCCTGCGCTCGTTCGGGAGTGCGCGGCGGCCCTGCGCAAATCGCGCTAAAGTGGGCGGCTCCGGTCCCGCCGCGGACCATCCTCAGGGAGCCCACATGGACAAGATCAAGCTCGGCGGCAGTGACCTGCTCGTCTCGAAGGTGTGCCTCGGCACCATGACCTTCGGCGAGCAGAACTCGGAAGCCGACGCCCACAGCCAGCTCGACTATGCGCTCGAGCGCGGCATCAATTTCATCGACACCGCCGAGATGTACCCCGTCATGGCCCGCACCGAGACGCAGGGCTCGACGGAGCGCTTCATCGGCACCTGGTTGAAGAAGTCCGGCAAGCGCGACCGCATCGTGCTCGCGACCAAGGCCGCCGGCCCGTCGCGCGGCATGCCGTGGATCCGCGACGGGAAGGCCGACTTCAACGCCGCCAACCTTAAGGCGGCCGTCGACGCCAGCCTGCAACGCCTGCAGACCGACCACATCGACCTCTACCAACTCCACTGGCCGAGCCGCAATGCGCCCATCTTCGGGCAGCTATCCTTCGATCCAACCAAGGAGCGTCCGCATACGCCGATCGCCGAGACGCTGGGCGTGCTGGCCGAGCTGGTAAAGGCTGGGAAGATTCGGCACATCGGCGTGTCGAACGAAACGCCTTGGGGCGTGATGGAGTTCATCCGGCAGGCAGAAGCAAACGGGCTGCCGCGCATCGTCTCGATCCAGAATGCATACAACCTGGTCAACCGCAGCTTCGAAAACGGCTTGGACGAAGCCTGCTACCGCGAACGCGTCGGCCTGCTCGCCTATAGTCCGCTCGCCTTCGGCCAGCTGACCGGCAAGTACCTCGCCGATCCCAAGGCGCATGGCAGGCTGACGATCTTCCCGCCGACCTGGAGTCCGCGCTATTCCCGTCCCACCGTGTCCGCCGCCGTCAAGCTCTACGCCGAACTCGCTCGCACCAACAAGCTGTCGCCCGCCCAGCTGGCATTGGCCTGGTGCTATTCACGCTGGTTCGTCGCATCGACCATCATCGGCGCGACGACGCTGCATCAGCTGAAGGAAGACATCGACGCGCTGGACGTTACGCTGAGCGACGACATGCAACAGGAAATCCAGGCCATCCACCTCGCCATCACCAATCCCGCGCAGTAGTCCCGCACACGCATTCCGCGCACAATCACGACGCGCAAGAAAAAAGCCCCGGAGCTTTCGCATCCGGGGCTTTTGTTTGCTGCTTGCCGATTACTCGACTTCGAGGGTCTCTTCCGGGGCTGCCGGCGGCGGTGCATCGCCTTCGACGAACTCCAGCTTGATCTGGTCGTTGTCGTCGAGATCCACCGTCACGCGACCGCCGGACACCAGGCGGCCGAACAGCAGTTCGTCGGCCAGCGCCTTGCGGATCATGTCCTGGATGAGGCGTGCCATCGGCCGTGCGCCCATCAGCGGATCGAAGCCCTTCTTCGCCAGGAACTTGCGCAGCTTCTCGGTGAAGACGGCTTCCACCTTCTTCTCGTGCAGCTGCTCTTCCAGCTGGATCAGGAACTTGTCGACCACACGCAGGATGATCTCCTCATCCAGCGCCTTGAAGCTGATGATCGCATCGAGGCGGTTCCGGAATTCCGGCGTGAACATCCGCTTGATGTCTTCCATCTCGTCGCCGGCTTCCTTCTTGTCGGTGAAGCCGATCGAACGCTTCTGCAGGCTCTCGGCGCCCGCGTTCGTGGTCATGACGATGATCACGTTGCGGAAGTCGGCCTTGCGACCGTTGTTGTCGGTCAGCGTGCCATGGTCCATCACCTGCAGCAGGATGTTGAAGATATCCGGATGCGCTTTCTCGATCTCGTCCAGCAGCAGCACGGCGTGCGGCTTCTTCGTGATTGCCTCGGTCAGCAGGCCGCCCTGGTCGAAACCGACATAACCGGGCGGCGCACCGATCAAACGGCTCACCGCATGGCGCTCCATGTACTCGGACATGTCGAAGCGGATCAGCTCGATGCCGAGGATGAAAGCCAGCTGCTTCGCCACCTCGGTCTTGCCGACGCCCGTCGGACCGGAGAACAGGAAGGCGCCGATCGGCTTGTCGGTCTTGCCGAGGCCGGCACGTGCCATCTTGATCGCCGAACCGAGCGCCTCGATCGCCGGATCCTGGCCGAACACGACGTTCTTGAGGTCGCGGTCGATGGTCTGCAGCTTCGTGCGGTCGTCCTGGTTGACCGACTGCGGAGGAATCCGCGCGATCTTCGAGATGATGTCTTCGATTTCGGACTTGCCGATCGTCTTCTTCTGCTTGGACTTCGGCAGAATGCGCTGCGCTGCGCCCGCTTCGTCGATCACGTCGATCGCCTTGTCGGGCAGATGACGGTCATTGATGAAGCGTGCCGCCAGCTCGGCCGCCGAGGTCAGCGCCGACGCGGAATACTTCACGCCGTGATGCTCTTCGAAGCGCGACTTCAGGCCACGCAGAATCTGCACGGTCTGTTCGACCGTCGGCTCGTTGACGTCGATCTTCTGGAAGCGGCGGGACAACGCGTGATCCTTCTCGAACACGCCGCGGAATTCCGTGTACGTGGTTGCGCCAATGCATTTCAGCTGGCCGCTCGACAGTGCCGGCTTCAGCAAGTTGGACGCGTCCAGCGTACCGCCCGAGGCGGAGCCCGCACCGATGATGGTGTGGATCTCATCGATGAACAGGATGCCGTTCGGATTCTCGCGCAGCTGCTTGAGCACTGCCTTCAGGCGCTGCTCGAAATCGCCGCGGTATTTGGTGCCGGCCAGCAGCGCGCCCATGTCCAGCGAGTAGACGACGGCGTTCTGCAGCACTTCGGGCACGTCGCCCTGCACCACGCGCCAGGCGAGGCCTTCCGCAATGGCGGTCTTGCCGACGCCGGCTTCGCCGACCAGCAACGGGTTGTTCTTGCGTCGGCGGCACAGCGTCTGAATCACGCGTTCCACTTCCTGCTCGCGTCCGATGAGCGGATCGATCTTGCCTTCCGCAGCCATCTTGTTGAGGTTCTGCGTGAACTGATCGAGCGGGCTTTCCTTCTGCGTGCCTTCGGCCTGGGCTTCTTCAGCGCCCTCGGACGACTTCTGCGGATCAACCTGCTGATCCTTGCGGACACCGTGGGAAATGAAGTTGACGACGTCGAGGCGCGTTACGCCCTGCTGATGCAAGTAATACACAGCATGTGAATCTTTTTCCCCGAAGATTGCGACCAGGACGTTGGCGCCGGTCACTTCCTTCTTGCCGTTGGAAGCGGACTGGACGTGCATGATGGCGCGCTGGATCACACGCTGGAAGCCGAGCGTCGGCTGCGTGTCAACCTCGCTGGTGCCAGGCACGGTCGGGGTGTTGTCGTTGATAAAATTCGTGAGCGTTTTACGCAGGTCTTCAATATTGACCGCGCAAGCGCGCAGCACTTCGGCTGCCGACGGATTGTCGAGCAGCGCGAGCAACAAGTGCTCTACGGTGATGAACTCATGCCGAGCCTGTCGAGCTTCGACAAAAGCCATGTGCAAACTAACTTCGAGTTCCTGCGCAATCATGCTTCCTCCATCACGCACTGCAGGGGATGTCCTGCTTTCCTTGCGTGGGTTAAAACCAATTCTACTTTAGTCGACGCAATATCCTTGGGATACACGCCGCACATACCTTTACCGTCGCGATGAACCTTGAGCATGATCTGGGTGGCAGTCTCACGGTCCTTGTTGAAGTACTCCTGGATGATCGCGACCACGAATTCCATCGGGGTGTAGTCGTCGTTCAATAGCAGTACCTGGTACATCGGTGGGGGCTTGAGCTTCTGCTCTTGCCTAGCAAGTACCGTACCGTTGTCATGCTGAGTTGCCATGCGTATAAGTCTAAAGCGATGTACAGGGGCACTTGGGCCCGAAACTGGGCAGGGATTCCTAACTAATATTACGCCGTTTCAGCCTGTGTCGCAGATTGCGCCAAACACAGGCAATTCAAGATCGGCCATCTGCAAAAGGCTTGCTTTTCCTCAAATCCGGCAAGGAACTCGCCTTGACTTTTATTTTTTTTGCAGGAACAATGGGTATTATTGACTTTAAGCCTTGTGCAAATGTCAATATGAAGTGAGCAAGTTTTAGGAGGGGGCAGCGTTACGCAGAGCTTCTTGCTTGGCCGGCTCGTGTGATTAGTTATTAATGAAAGACGCTTTTATGGCAACAGGTACCGTCAAGTGGTTCAACGATTCCAAAGGCTTCGGATTTATCACTCCGGATGACGGCGGTGAAGATTTGTTCGCCCACTTTTCCGCAATTCAGATGAGCGGCTTCAAGACTCTCAAAGAAGGTCAGAAGGTTGTGTTCGAAGTGACGCAAGGCCCCAAAGGCAAGCAGGCTTCCAACATTCAGCAAGGCTAATTCCTGATCACGCGATTAGCAAGAGCACGAAAACCCCGCTAGCGCGGGGTTTTTTTTCGCCCTGCCTCGGCACTTGCGCTGCGCCGTTCGCACTGCGCCATTCTTCCTGCCAATCCTGCAAGACTAACAGTCCCCCGACATCCTCGGATTGCCCGGTGTCATGACGCGGTGCCGCCAAGGATGAGAAATGGCGGTAAAGTAAGCGCCCATGAAGCTCCGCCAAAAGATCATCGTACTGGCCATCGCTCCGCTCATCGTGGCGCTTTGCGCGATTGCGGTCGCGGTTCGGCATCAGGCGGAATTGCTTTCGCAACAACAGCGGGCTTCCGTCGAAGCGGCATATGTCGCCAGCAAGGAGGCCGAACTCAAGCATTACGTCGCTCTCGCCACCCACTCCATTGCACATCTGTACGAGTCCGGGCGGCAGGATGCGACGGCACAGGAGGAAGCCAAGGCGATCCTGGCGAAACTGGACTATGCCGACGACGGCTATTTCTTCGTCTACGATCTTGAAGGCAACAACCTGATGCACCCGCGCCAGCCGGAACTGGTCGGACGCAACTTGTGGGAGCTGCGCGATACCAGCGGCAATCCAACCATCCAGAGACTGATCGGCCAAGCCAAGGCCGGCGGTGGCTACGTTCGCTATTTATGGGAAAAACCCTCATCCGGCAAGGTGGCCCCGAAGCTGGGCTACGTCGTCACGCTGGATCGCTGGGGCTGGATGCTTGGCACCGGCATCTATCTCGACGATGTCGACGCCGCGGTCAGCCGGATCGATTCGCAGATTTCCGGCAACATTCAGAGCACGATGCTATGGATTGCCGGCATCGCCATTGCCAGCGCGCTCATCATCGGACTCTGCGGCCTGGCCCTCAACGTCAGCGAATCGCGTGTCGCCGATGCCAAGCTGCGCGCGCTCGCCCAGCGCGTGGTCCGCTCGCAGGAGGACGAACGCGCCCGCTTGTCGCGGGACTTGCATGACGGCATCAGCCAATGGCTTGTGTCGATCAAACTGCAGGTCGAATCGGGCATTGCAAAGCTGATGGCCCAGGCCAGCAGCCCGGAAGTCGCACGCGACTCTTTCGATCGCGCCGCCACGCAGTTGAACGACGTGCTCGGCGAAGTCAGGCGCATTTCTCACGATCTGCGCCCCGCCCTGCTCGACGACCTCGGGCTCGCGCCGGCATTGGATCATCTCGCCCAGGAATTTGCCGACCGCACCGGCATTGCGACCAGCTTCGAGGTCAACGGCAATGTGGACGGCCTGTCCGACGTCGGCAACACGGTACTGTTTCGGATTGCCCAGGAGACGCTTACCAACATCAAGCGCCACGCGCATGCATCGCATGTAACGATGCGCCTGTCCGGCGACAAGGTCAGCGTCCGGCTGGTGGTCGCCGACGACGGCACCGGCTTCGACGTGGCGCGCGTCGCCCAGCATCCCAAACGCGGCATCGGCCTGCGCAACATGCACGAACGGCTCGAAGCCGTGAACGGCCGCCTGCAACTGAGCTCATCGGCCGAAGGAACCCAAGTCATCGCCACCCTGCCCCGACTTTGATCACCATGACGAATCACGACCTCGTCCACATCCTGCTCATCGACGACCACCCGCTCGTGCGCGACGGCCTGCGCGCCCGCCTCGAAACCATTGCGCACTTCCGCGTGGTCGGCGAGGCGGCAACCGCGGAGGAAGCACTGCACCTGGCCGCAAGCCAGACCGTCGATCTGGCCCTGATGGACATCAACCTGCAAGGCATGAACGGCATCGAACTGACGGCGCGCTTCCACGCGCTCCATCCCGAGATCGCGGTGCTGATGCTGAGCATGCACGACAAGGCGGAGTACGTGATGCAGTCCGTACAGGCCGGTGCGCGCGGCTACGTGCTGAAGGACGCGCCGGCGATGGACATCATCACGGCCATCGATACCGTCATGTCGGGCGGCATCTACTACAGCGCCGGTCTCGCGAAGCAGTTGTCGCGCCCGGGCCCACCGGCAATGCTGCTGACGACAAGGGAACGTGAAGTGCTGCAGCGGATCGCGACAGGCAAGTCAAACAAGCACATCGCGCGCGAAATGGACCTGAGCGTGCGGACGGTGGAAACCCACCGGCTCAACATCAAGCGCAAGCTCGGTATCGAGGGACAGGCCGACCTGATCCGCTTTGCGCTCGAGCATGCCATGCCGACGTGAACTGCCTGCGGAATGGCGCAGCCAACAAAAAAGCCGGACGACTGTCCGGCTTTTTTGTTGAGGCAACTGGCGATTACATCTGGGAGATCATGACGTCGCCGAAACCGGAGCATGACACCTGCGTCGCGCCTTCCATCAGGCGGGCGAAGTCGTAGGTCACTTTCTTCGACGTGATGGCTTTCTCCATCGAGGTGATGATCAGGTCGGCCGCTTCGGTCCAGCCCATGTGACGCAGCATCATTTCAGCGGACAGGATCAGCGAGCCCGGGTTCACGTAGTCCTTGCCGGCGTACTTCGGCGCAGTGCCGTGGGTGGCTTCGAACATCGCGACGGAGTCGGACAGGTTGGCGCCCGGCGCGATACCGATGCCGCCGACCTGCGCGGCCAGCGCGTCGGAGATGTAGTCGCCGTTCAGGTTCAGCGTGGCGATCACGCTGTACTCGGCCGGACGCAGCAGGATTTGCTGCAGGAAGGCGTCGGCGATCGAATCCTTGACCGTAATTTCCTTGCCGGTCTTCGGATTCTTGAATTTGCACCACGGGCCGCCGTCGATCAGTTCGGCGCCGAATTCCTTCTGCGCCAGCGCGTAGCCCCAGTCGCGGAAGCCGCCTTCGGTGTACTTCATGATGTTGCCCTTGTGCACCAGCGTCACGGAGGGCTTGTCGTTGTCGATCGCGTACTGGATCGCCTTGCGCACCAGACGCTCGGTGCCTTCACGCGACACCGGCTTGACGCCGATACCGGAGGTGCTCGGGAAGCGGATCTTCTTGACGCCCATTTCCTTGACCAGGAAATCGATCAGCTTCTTGGCGTTGTCGGACTCGGCCGCCCACTCGATGCCGGCGTAGATGTCTTCGGAGTTCTCGCGGAAGATGACCATGTCGGTCTTCTCCGGCTCACGCACCGGCGAAGGAACGCCCTTGAAGTAGCGCACGGGGCGCAGGCAGACGTACAGGTCGAGTTCCTGGCGCAGCGCCACGTTCAGCGAGCGGATGCCGCCGCCGACCGGCGTCGTCAGCGGGCCCTTGATCGACACCACGTAATCCTTCAGAACCTGCAGCGTCTCTTCGGGCAGCCACACGTCCGGACCGTAGACCTTGGTCGATTTCTCGCCGGCGAAGATCTCCATCCAGCTGATCTTGCGCTTGCCGCCGTATGCCTTCGCCACAGCCGCGTCAACCACCTTGATCATCACCGGGGTGATGTCCACGCCCGTGCCATCGCCCTCGAGGTAGGGAATGATCGGGGTGTCGGGGACGTTCAGCGAAAAGTCGGCGTTGACGGTGATTTTCTGGCCGTCGGTCGGCACTTTGATATGTTGGTACATCGTGGGGCTCCGGGGTTGGGGAGAGTGGAAGGTCTCGTACTTTATGGTTGACTTTAGCGTTGTAAAGTCGAACTGGTCTTATATAAGACAGAAGACCGCGTTTCGTATTATGCACCAGTATTTTACTGTATGCCATGGATTTTGCGCCCGGCAAGGCCGCCGGCGCGGCCGTCGGGGACCTTGAAGCTTAGTCCATATTCCCCGATGCGCAACGCGTACAATGCCTGCGGTTTGCCCCCACGCCTCGCCCTCCAGAAGCCATGTCGCTCATCCTCTTCAACAAGCCCTTTGGGGTGATGTGCCAGTTTTCCGCACACGAAAGTCGCCCGACCCTGGCCGATTACATTTCGCTGCCAGGCATCTATCCGGCCGGTCGCCTGGATGCCGACAGCGAAGGTTTGGTCCTTCTGACTGACGATGGGCGGCTGCAGCACCGCATCAGCCATCCGCGGCGTAAGCAGCCGAAGACTTACATTGTTCAAGTGGAAGGCCTGCCGGAACGTGAACAACTCGAGCGCCTCGCCGGTCCGCTCGACCTTGGGGATTTCGTGACGCAGCGCTGCGAGGCGAAGGAAATCGAGGCGCCCGACTGGCTGTGGCCGCGCGAGCCACCAATCCGTGCCCGCGCCAGCATTCCAACCAGCTGGCTGGCGCTGACGCTGTCCGAAGGCAAGAACCGGCAGGTGCGGCGGATGACGGCGGCAGTCGGTTTGCCGACGCTGCGCCTGGTACGGATTGCGATCGGCGCATTCTCGCTCGCCACCCACCCGCTATGGCCGGGCGAGTGGCGCGAGGTCGCGCCGGAGGCGCTGGACTAGAACGGCAGCAGCTTCATGTCGAACACACGCTCGACGAGCCAGGTGGCGGCGATGGCGGCGATGACGAGCGATCCGCCGATGAGCACGACGCGCCGGTAGAACACGCTGGCGCGAATCGCATAGGCAACCGGAAGGAAGGCCGCCACGATGGCCAGCTGCCCTACCTCGACACCGAGATTGAAGCCGACGAGCGCCAGGACCAGCGCATCGCGCGGCAGGCCAAGATCGCTCAGCACGCTGGCGAAGCCGAAACCGTGGATCAGGCCAAACGCGAATGCCATTGCCCAACGGCGCTCGGCAAAGATCGGGAAGATGTTATTCAAGGCGGCGATCACCACCGAGGCGGCGATGGTCGATTCCACCCAGCGGGAAGGCAGGCTGACGATGCCGAGCGTCGCGAGGCTGAGCGTGATGGAATGCGCGACGGTAAAGGCCGTGACGATCTTCAGCACGCTGTAGAACGCCGGCCGGAACGCCGGCACCGGCTCCCACACAGGCTTGCCCGGCGGCCGGAACACCACCGCCGGCAGGAGCAGGGACAACAGGAAAAGGATGTGGTCGAAGCCGATCCAGATATGCCACACGCCTTCCTTGCCGTAGTCCAAAAACTGACTCGTGCGGCTCGGCGCGTTGAGCGTGAAGGTCTGCGCGGCCTTCTCGGGGCTGAAAACGCCGGCGGTGGATGCCCCGGCGTAGGCGAGCCGTAAAAGCCCCTTGTGCTGCGGATCGATATCGAAGAAGAGTCGGTACGTCGCCTGCAGCGCATGGATGTTGCCATTGCATCGGGCGGTGAATCGCAGCACTTCATAGGCGCCGTCGGTATGGTCGTCGATCAGGTGGCCGGTTGCCTGCAGCGGACAGGTGGCACCATTGGACGACAGCTGCAAGCGCGCCAGCGCATAGGCCGCGATCTCGGCGTGCCTGCCCTTGACCTCGCCCCACGTGATTTCGGCATCCCCGTTGGCGTCGAGCCCGAGCGCAAAATCGAGGTCGCGCAAGGCGATGTCCCATTGCCCGGTGATGTTCTCTCCTGAGACGGACAAGGTCAGGTAGCTGTCGCTGGGCTTATGGGCATGCGCACACAGACTCAGCGACCATATCAGGAGCAGTAGCACGAGGCGTTTCATGAACGTTCTCCCTTCAAGCGCTGGGCGAGCGCGTGCAGTGCCTTGTCCTGCAGGTGATTTTGTTCCAGCCACTCGAGCACCGGGCGCGCGGCATCGGGCGCCTTGGCAGCAACGGCGGCTTCGAGGAAGACTTGCGCATCGCGAGGTTCGCGCTGCACCTTCCAGTTTTCCTGCGCCAGGCGCAACGCCCGCTGCGGATCATGCTTCACCTGCAGCGCGAAGCGCGACTCTTCCTGCTGATGAACGGTATCGCCGCGAAGCTGCGCCGCTTCATAGCGCGCGGCCAGCGTTTCCTCCAGCTGAGGGGCGTCCTTGGCATTCGTCTCGCGCGCGGCGAGCACCAGGCGCAGGAGCAGTACGTCGGACCGGGTCTTGTCCCTCAGCAGGGTCAGCGTTTCCGCCGCGCGATGCTGGGACAGAAGCAGGTCGGCGTACGCCGCAAGCAGAAATGTATCCGTGATGTCGAGCCCCAAGGCATCCTTGAAATGCGCTTCGGCCAGGTCCGGCCGGTCGATGCGCTCGGCGAGTTCGGCGAGGCGGATCAGCAGCCACATCCGCTTGGGCGGGGTCAGGCCGCGGGCCTGGGCCAGCGCCTCCGACAACGTGCGGTAGCCTTGCTCGGCATGACCGGTCAGGCCGTCGACCATGGCTTCACAACCCAATCCGATGTGCGGATCGCCGACTTCATGCAGGGCGATGCAGTCCTTACGGGCATCGCCGTAGCGCGCCTGAACGATATGGATGACCGCCCGCAGGGCCAGCGCCTGCGCATTGGCGGGATCGCGGCGGATCACTTGGTTGAGGTCGTCGACGGCGCCGTCGAAGTCATGGCGAAATTGCCGGATGCTGGCGCGCATTACCTGAACGTCGACCGGCGGCTCGGGCAGGTTCCACCATGGCGCGAGCGCCGCTTCGGCATAGCCCAGGTACCGCGGATCGCCCTCTTCCGCCACCATGCCATAGTAGCGGCGGGCAAGCGCGACGGCGACGTCACGATTGCGCGGATCGCGCTGCAGTTCGGCGCGCAGGCCGGAAAGCTGGCGCGCGACGGGATCGTTGGCCTTGAATGGGAGACGCTCCAGCACTTGGCTGTCGGAGCTAGGAACATGAGGCGCGGCGCACGCACCGGCAGCCAACAGGAGGCTGGCAAAAAAAAGTGGATATCGGGGCATGGTGGACGTCCTGGAAGCCAAGCTCGCGGATCATAGCATGCATGGCAGTCTGGCAATTTCGGCCTGCATACCGGCCTGCACACCGTTTACGCGGCATATCGTCTTTCGGATGTCGATTCGGCGCCGACGATGTCAACCGTTAATATTTTTGTCCGTTAAGGACAGTGATTCGCGAGAATCACCGCCTTATTAACATGTTAATTAGAAGGGTCACAACAATGAAAAAGCTGATCGCTGCTCTGGTCGCCGGCCTGTTTGCCGCCTCCTCCTTCGCTGCTTCGCACATGGCTGCACCGGCTTCCGCTTCCGCTTCCGCTGCCGCTTCCGCTCCGGCCGCTTCTGCTGACGCTCCGGCTCCGAAGGCCAAGAAAGCCAAGAAATCCCGCAAGGCCAAGAAAGCTGCTGCCGCTTCCGCAGAAGCTTCCAAGTAATCCAGTCCCGGATGCAAAAAAGGCAGGCTCGCGCCTGCCTTTTTGTTTTTTCGGGACGTCCCGTTACAAGTCTGTACAAACCGGTGGTTGATCCGCTGCCCCGGACTTTGTAGGCTGCAGCTTTTACCTTCCACGCCTTATGCCGATCTTTCAACGCCTTGCGGCCGCCGCCGCCTTGTCCGTGACCCTGCTGGCTGGAGCCGCTCACGCCCAGCAGCCGGTCCAACAGCCGGTCCGTTTCCCGGTCGTTCAGCTCCATGCCGGAATCCACGTCATCCATGCCGAAGTTGCAGCGCGCCCGGCCGAACGCGAACAGGGCTTGATGTTCCGCGAAAAAATGGGAGCGAACGAGGGCATGGTGTTCGTGTTCGGCGCGCCGGCGGACGTGTGCATGTGGATGAAGAACACCCTGATTCCGCTGTCCGTCGCCTTCCTCGATGAGAATGGCAAGGTGATCAACATCGAGGACATGAAGCCGCAGTCGCTGGATTCGCACTGCGCCGCGAAGCGGGCCCATTACGCGCTCGAAATGAACCTGGGATGGTTCAAGCAGCGCAATATCAAGCCGGGTAGCACGATTGAAGGCTTGCCGCGCTGAACGGCGCATCATCACGCGTGCCTGGCACTCGCTAGAAACGCACGCGTAACGACGCCAGTAATCACGATGGCGTCGTGACTTAACCGGCGCTTATGGCAACACAACCACCAGTTACTTTCTGAAAACGACAAAACCCACATGCTTTAAAACATGCGGGTTTTTGCATCCTGCCTCATGCCCGGCGTGCGCCGGACATCACAACAACTTAGGCAGCCAGCGCTTTCAGGGCAGCAGCCAGGCGGCTCTTGTGGCGAGCGGCCTTGTTCTTGTGGATGATTTTCTTGTCAGCGATGCGGTCGATGGTCGACACCGAAGCCTGGAACACTTGGGCGGCAGCAGCCTTGTCGCCGGATTCGATCGCCTTGCGGACCGCCTTGATCGCGGTGCGCAGCGTCGAACGCTGGCTGGAGTTGTGAGCGTTTTGCTTGACTGCTTGACGAGCGCGTTTGCGGGCCTGTGCGGTATTTGCCATGAAATTTCCTAGATCGAAATCGGGTCTGCGTCCGCCTGAGCACTTGCCTAAGCCGCGCAGAATTCTGTAAAGCCTCGGATTATAACGTTTTTCCGAAAACGGAGCAACGCCCGCAAAATCATCCCATTCCGCCCGCGGATTCGGCGCCGAACTTGCCAAACCGGCAGTCGCGCAGCCGCGACGGGCGCGCGCGACAGGCGGGCCGAAGCCGGGCGGGCCGCTATAATCCCGCTCCATGAATCTGCACAAAACGCTGGCCACCGTCTCCGGCATGACGATGGTTTCCCGCGTGACCGGCTTGCTCCGCGAGCTGCTCATCGCCCGCGCCTTCGGCGCTTCCGCCTACACCGACGCCTTCTTCGTCGCTTTCCGCATTCCCAACCTGCTTCGCCGGCTGTTTGCCGAGGGCGCGTTTTCGCAGGCCTTCGTGCCGATTCTCGCGGAATACAAGAACCAGCGCGGCGACGACGCGACGCGCGAGCTGATCGACCATGTCGCGACGGTGCTGATCTGGGCGCTGGTCGTGACCTGCATCGCCGGCGTGGTCGGCGCGCCGGTGGTCGTCTATTTCGTGGCGACCGGCCTGCAGGCCGATGCCGACGCTTTCCGCGCATCCGTCCTGATGACGCAGATCATGTTCCCGTACATCGGCTTCATGGCGTTCGTGGCGCTTGCCGGCGGCGTCCTGAATACTTGGCGCAAATTCCAGATTCCCGCCTTTACGCCGGTCCTGCTCAATCTCGCGTTCATCGCGGCGTCCCTCTTCGTCGCACCGCACATGCAGGAGCCGGTGTATGCACTGGCATTTGCGGTGGTCGCCGGCGGCATCCTGCAAGTCGCGATTCAAATTCCCGCGCTGGTGCGCATCGGCATGCTGCCGCGCCTGTCCTTCAATCCCAAGTTCGCGCTTGCCGATGCCGGCGTGCGGCGCGTGCTGCGTCAGATGGTGCCGGCGATCGCGGCCGTATCGGTGGCGCAGATCAGCCTCATCATCAACACCAACCTCGCTTCGCGCCTGGCGCACGGCAGTGTATCGTGGCTGTCGTATGCCGACCGCCTCATGGAGTTTCCGACCGCACTGCTCGGCGTCGCGCTCGGCACGATCCTGCTGCCCAGCTTGGCCAAGGCGCACTCCGTCGGCGACAAGGAAGAATATTCGGCGCTGCTCGACTGGGGCCTGCGCCTGACCTTCCTGCTCGCCCTACCCTCAGCCGTGGGCCTGGTGACGCTCTCGGTGCCGCTCACGACCACGCTGTTCCACTACGGCGCCTTCGACACCCAATCCGTCATGATGACCGCGAAGGCCCTCATCGCGTACGGCATCGGCCTGATCGGTCTCATCGTCGTCAAGATTCTTGCGCCCGGCTTCTATGCCAAACAGGACATCCGCACGCCCGTCAAAATTGCCATCGGCGTTCTCATTGCGACGCAGCTGATGAACCTCGCCTTCGTACCATGGATCGCGCATGCCGGCCTGGCGTTGTCGATCGGCATGGGCGCCTGCCTGAACGCTGGCCTGCTGTATCTCGGCCTGCGCCGTCGCGGCATTTACGTCGCACAACCGGGATGGGGCATGTTCCTGCTGCGCCTGACGGGCGCGCTGGTCTTGCTCGCCGCTGCGGCGCTCTGGACTGCAGGACATTTCGACTGGATCGCCATGCGCGCGCATCCGCTGCAGCGCGTCGGCGCATTCATGCTCGTCGCGGCAGCCTGCGCCATTGCCTATTTCGGCTCGCTGCTTTCGATGGGCTTCCGCTTCTCGGACTTCAAGCGCGTTACCCGCTGACAACCCGCTTGAGCAATGCGCCAGCGCTGGCATGTCGCCCTTTCATTGCGGGATCGATGGTTTATGATGGTCATGTATGGAGATCAAAGCCCTCGATTACTTCGCGTCGCTGGTGCAGCAGGACGATTCCATCCCCCTGTTCGAGGCTGCCCTCGCCATTGCCCAGGACGCCGATCCACAGCTTGACCTGACCGCGACCCAAGCCGAAGTCGATACGCTCGCCGCCCGCCTGCAGCGCCGCCTGCCTTCCGATGCCTCGAGCGTGCAGAAGCTGCGCCTGCTGAATCACTTCTTCTATCAGGAGCTCGGCTTCGCCGGCAACGTCAACGATTACTACGATCCGGACAACAGCTACCTGCATCGCGTGCTCAGCACGCGGCGCGGCATTCCGATTTCGCTCGCAGTGCTGTACATGGAGCTGGCGCAGCAGATCGGCCTGAACGTCAAGGGTGTGTCCTTCCCCGGGCATTTCCTGATGAAAATGTCGATCCAGTCGGGCGACATCGTGCTCGATCCGTTCAACGGCGCGAGCCTCTCGCGCGAGGAACTGGAGGAGCGGCTGGAGCCGTATTTCGAGCACAACCGCTATCCGGGCGCCATTCCGCTCGCCTACTATCTGCATGCGGCACATCCGCGCGAAATCCTGGCGCGCATGCTGCGCAACCTGAAGGCGCTGTTCCTTGAACATACACGCTGGCAACGCGTGCTCGGCGTGCAGCAGAGGCTGGTGATTCTTTTGCCGGACGACATCACCGAGCGCCGCGACCGCGGCCTGGCGTTCGCCAACCTTGAATGCCCGCAGGCGGCGCTGGACGACCTCGAAGCGTATCTCGCGGAACGTCCGCACGCGGCCGACGCCGATACGCTGCGCCGCAAGCTCCCTGAGCTGCGTCTGGCGAGCCGGCGCCTCAACTGATCAGCCGCGCGCCTTCGCTTCGATCGCTTCCCACTTTTCGAGACTGGCCATCAGCTCTTCGTCGATCTGCGCGAAGCGCGCGTTGAGGCGCTGCACTTCGTCCGGCTGCTGGCGATACAGCTCCGGATCGGCAAGGCGTTCCGAGATGGCCTGCTGCTCCGCTTCCAGCGCCGCGATGAGACCGGGCAGCGTCTCGAGTTCGCGCTGCTCCTTGTAGCTGAGTTTCTTCGCCTTTGCCGGGGCGGCTTCCTTGACAGGTGCGGCTTTCGATTCGAGCTTCTGCGCCGGCTTCGCCGGCGCGGCGACCAGCGCGGGCCGCATGCGCTCCCAGTCGCTGTAGCCGCCGACGTATTCGCGCCATTGGCCCTGCCCTTCGGCGACGATGACCTGCGTGACCACGTTGTCGAGGAACATGCGGTCGTGGCTTACCAGGAAGACCGTGCCGTCGTACTCGCTGAGCAGTTCTTCGAGCAGTTCCAGCGTGTCGATGTCGAGGTCGTTGGTCGGCTCGTCGAGGACCAGCACGTTGGCCGGCTTGGCGAACAGGCGCGCGAGCAGCAGGCGGTTGCGTTCACCGCCGGACAGCGATTTCACCGGCGAGCGCGCGCGTTCCGGCGCGAACAGGAAATCGCCAAGATAGGTCATCACATGTTTGCGCTGGCCGTTGATCTCCACCCAGTCGCTGCCTGGAGAGATGGTGTCGGCGAGGCTCGCTTCGTCGTTCAATTGCGCCCGCATCTGATCGAAGTAAGCAACCTGCAGGCGCGCGCCCTGCTTCACCGTGCCGGCATCGGGCATCTCCTCGCCGAGAATCAGCTTGAGCATCGTGGTCTTGCCGGCGCCGTTCGGGCCGATGAGGCCGACCTTGTCGCCGCGCAGGATGGTGGCGCTGAAGCCGCGCACGATGACCTTGTCGCCATAGCGCTTGTCGACGTCGACAAGCTCCGCGACGATCTTGCCGGAGCGTTCGCCGCTGGCCACATCGAGCTTCACCTGTCCCTGCTGGTCGCGGCGCTGGCTGCGCGTGCGGCGCAGATCTTCCAGACGGCGCACGCGGCCTTCGTTGCGCGTACGGCGCGCTTCCACGCCCTTGCG
This sequence comes from Oxalobacteraceae bacterium OM1, assembly GCA_004570315.1. Taxonomy (GTDB): domain Bacteria; phylum Pseudomonadota; class Gammaproteobacteria; order Burkholderiales; family Burkholderiaceae_D; genus Noviherbaspirillum. Next base: position 26,177 of record SPQI01000228.1, read on the forward strand.
GATCCACACTTCTTCCTGCGCAAGGAATTTGTCGAACTTGGCATTCTCGATCGCTTCGATCTCGAGCTGCTCGGCCTTGCGCGTCTGGTAGGCGCTGAAGTTGCCCGGGAAGGACAGCAGGCGGCCGCGGTCGAGTTCCACGATGCGCGTGGCGACGTTATCGAGGAAGGAGCGGTCGTGCGTGATGAACAGGATGCTGCCCTTGAACTCGCGCAGCAGCTCTTCCAGCCAGAGGATGGCATTGAAATCGAGATGGTTGGTCGGCTCGTCGAGCAGCAGCACGTCGGGCGCGCTCACGAGGGCGCAGGCCAGCGCAACGCGCTTTTGCGTGCCGCCGGACAGCGTGCCCATCACGGCGTCCTTGTCGAGCTTCAGGCGGTCGAGGATGGTCTCGACGCGGTTGCCAAGGTTCCATGCATCGGCCGCGTCCAGGCGGGCTTGCACGACATGCATGCGTTCCATCACGGCCTCGTCATCGGAACCGCCGAGCTTGCCGGTCAGCGCGTTGTATTCGTCGAGCAACGCTTGCAATTCACCCATGCCGGAGGCGACCGCATCGAATACCGTGCTGGCGCTGTCGAACTGCGGTTCCTGCTGCACATAGGCAATCTTCACGCCCTGTTGCATGACGAAGAGGCCGTCATCCATCTTCGCGAGGCCGGCGATGATTTTGAGCAGCGAGGACTTGCCGGTGCCGTTGCGCCCGATCAGGCCGACGCGTTCGCCCGCCTCGAGCGAAAACTCCGCGTGGTCGAGCAGGGCCACGTGGCCGAATGCCAGCTGGGCATTGGTGAGGGAAATGACTGCCATGGAAAAGGGGGACGGGACTGGAGAGAAACGGATATTGTACCGACCGCCCGGGATTTCTCCGAAGCGTCAGATATAATCGCGGTCGGGCGGCGCCCTGCCGCCGCAGCGTCTCGCCGTAGTTCAATGGATAGAACGAGTGCCTCCTAAGCGCTAGATACAGGTTCGATTCCTGTCGGCGGGGCCCAAAATATGCGGCTTTCCGGCCATTTTGTGACACGATTGTGACAACAGACCGGTCACTTACCCGGTAATGCGGCTGGCTCAGTTATGTGCACTTGTGCCTGTTCACGTGTCCAAGCTCTGCTGCAGCTGCATTTCTGTTTCGCCCTGAGACTTTTGGCCGCGTTACTCCAACGCCAAGGCCACGCTTCTCAGCATCGTGGCAGTCTCCGTTCATGCCACCAAGGTATATCTCCGTTCAGCACCTAACGCGGCTGCACGCGATGGCAAGGCATCACATGCTGAAAATCAACAAGCGCGCCATCACAAACACTCGTACGGCATCGCCATACTCCAGTTCACTGGACAGGCGACGTTGTGCTCCGCCGTACGTAGGCGCTGCTCCATGGATACGGCGCAGGGAAACCGTACAGGGTCATACGGCAGCTGCCTGCCTCTCTTAAGAGGGAAGCAAATTGCCGGGAGCAAACAGGTAGTTGCGGTGAAGCGGTAGCCCAGAGAACCCAAACAACCAACGTACTGAATTCTTCCCCTAGGACTTGGGTAAGAACCGTATTGCCCAGAATGCCACGCGCCCCTACGACTTTGCTCAGCGATGCGGAAATATGCGTGTTCGTTGACGAATATCAACGACAGGGTGACATTTGTCATCTTTTCACCTACCGAGGGAGTGGCTAGCATCCGTGTCACGCGCTGCATGCCGCCCCGCGTCATCGAAGCCTCACAGACCCGACTGGCCACTGGCACGCGCAGCGTCCTTCGTTCTATAACACGATCGGGAGAGCCGTAATGGCAGTCCGCCGCTGCAAGGATGTCATGTGTGAGAAGTTCCGCGCCGCGCATTACAGCGTCATACAGCAGAAGTCCTACAACGATCCTACTTATGTTGAGGTTGGCAACAAGCTGGGCGGGCCCGATTCGGTCTTCACGCCCTATCGGAAGCGGCTTTCGCCACCTATGCCGACGCTGCAAATGGCTGGGGTGGAACCGCTGATCGGGAAAAGCACGCTGCAGCGGAGCGCGGCCGACCTGAGCACCAACGCAGCTCGCGTGGGAAGGCAGCTGTGACGCCCATTTTCCACCCCGTCATCTGGGTATTGGTCAACAAAGCAGCCGAGCTGACCGGCCGCTCCCAAAAATCGCTGAACGGTCTTGTGCATGCCGGCCTGCTTGTGGAAGGCAAGCATTGGAAGTGGTCCGCGGACGGACGTCGGTATTTCAACCTGCAGGAACTGGACAACTGGGTGGCGCACAGCAAGGGCAAAGCTTCGAGCCGCGGGCGGCGCGAGAACGTCTCAAAACCAAATCCGACCTGAACCTTGCTCGGCCATGCAGGCCCAGCAGGATTCAACGAGCAAGCCACAGCCGGGCGACGGCCGTAACGCTCGGCTGTGACCGCTCGGCTGTGACGTGCGCTGCACAGGCATCCAGAAGCGCAATGCGCCATTTCGACATAGGGAGAAAAGATGGGCGACAACAACGTTTCTAGAGGTGTCTATCCGCATGGGGCATCGCTGTATGTGGACTTCACCTGGGAAGGCCAGCGGCATCGAGAGCGCCTCGGCCTTCGCCCAACCGCGGCGAACTGGAAAGCGGCGATTGACATCCGGGAGACGATCGTTCGTGCCATCCGGCTCGGCAAGTTCACGCTTACGACGTTTGTCGAGCACTTCCCAAATTCGAAATTTCTCAAGAAGTGTGGCGGACGACCGGTTGCCAACACTGTGGAAGCCGCTGTGGAAACGTACCTGATCATTGCCGGCTTAAAGCTGGCCGCAAGCACCGTATCGGAATACCGCAATACGCTACGTCGGTTCCTGCTCCCGGCATTTGGCTTCCGCCACATTGACACGGTCACCTACGAGGAACTTGCCTTACACCTTGCCGGGTTGCGGATCGAAAACGCCAAAACGTTTAACAATCTCTTGACACCCGTGCGAAAGGTCTGGGCACATGCTGTCGATACCAAGTTAGTCACGGATAATATCGCGCGCAAAATCGATTTTCGCGCCATCGAGGACGCCAGCCCGGATCCGTTGGAACTTGAACAGATCGATCGTGTACTGAACCACCTCCTACAATTTGACGCGCAGTGGCTCAACTACTTCGAATTCGCGATTTTCTCGGGCTTGCGACCCTCCGAGTTGATTGCGCTGAAGTGGACCCATATTGACTTCCGACGCAAGAAGGTCTCGGTCAAAGGGGCACGGGTCCGCGGCCGCGATAAGGAAACGAAGTCCAAACGTGTCCGCCATGTCGACTTGCAGACCCGCGCGCTGGCTGCCCTTACACGACAAAAGATGTATACATTCGAAACGAGCGAATACGTCTTCTGCAATCCGGCCACCGGCCAGCGCTTGCTCAGCACCAGTACCGCGCTCGAGAAGGCGTGGAAGCCAGCGCTGGCGGCAGCAGGTGTCCCTTATCGTCCAGCCAGGCAGACACGGCACACGTTTGCGACGATGTGCCTGCATGCCGGCATGATTCCTCTGTACGTGGCACAGCAGATGGGACATTCCGATCCCAATCTATTTTTTAAGGTGTATGCCAAATGGATCGATGGCGATGCGAATCGGCGGGAGATCGAGAAGCTCGATTCCCTGTTTCTTACCATACATGAGCGCCGGCATGGCGACTAAAGCATCATTAGCTGGGCCCATGACTGGCCTGTAGTCATGCGCCTCTCCTTTGACAACAATATCGCACCGCTCGGTGCAAAGCTAACACCGGTTAGCGCCATCTCGCCGCCTGGCGAGAGCGCGCCGATTTTGCCGTGCGCCTGTTCAGTTTTCGTGAGCACGTTCGTTAATCATTATTTCGGGGCGCCATAGGGCAGCCACGCTAAACCGAGCGTATTTTGTGGGCATACCACCCGTCAGCGTGCGGCACTGCAGACCGCAGGCGCGCACGGACCTGCTATAACCCTTGTCAATGCCGGACTGGGTCATTGAACAAAAGGCTGCCTGCGGCAGACAAGCGCATCTTTGCCCTACCCGACAAATGTGCGTGGTCCGGCATGCCTCAATGTACATGGTTGTCGACCGAGTGAATGGCGCATTGTTTCTGCCAGGATCGTGACATCAGGGCACCGCGTGGCGCTGCCTTGGCGCCGACCGGTGCTCCATCCGCACCAAACGGTGCGCTCCTAGCTCCACTTGCGCCGCCTATGCACCCGTGCCGCAAACAAGATCGCCGAGAATATCCGCGCCCTATCGATGACGCACACTGCCTGTGACGCTACACGCGTAGCGCCGCCGCACATGGCAACGTGCTTCTTGGCGGCCGTCGCCGAAACTGCCGGGCTGACCTAGACCTATCCGCATCGCGGACCTTTCCGCCTGGGGCCGCCTACTTGCAGATTCGGCGTGACGGTCGGTTAGTGCGAATCAGACGTCAAACCCAAGCAGCCACGACACGATCCGACGCTCCACCCGGTTCAGGAAGGTGATTTGTTTCCCGATATGCAGCCAGCGGTACTCGTTCTGCGAAAGCTTTTCGCGCACGACCACCTGCTTTTCCACCACCTTGGCCTGCTTTTCGGCCACCTCCGCATCATGCTTTGCCAGCCAATCGGCGAATCCGCCCTCCTCCTTGAAAGCCGCTGCGTATTCCACGGGCACCTTGGCAAGAACGATGCCGTTCGCCGCATCCTTCGCTCGCAACTTGGCTGTCCGTTTTGCGTCTGACGAGCGCGATTTGCCTTTCCCAGGATCCGGGATGTACGCGGACATCCGGATAAGGCCGTGTTCCCGCGCCAGGTGCGCCTCCTCGTCGGCCGGTTGTTCATCGGGCGGCACGCCGGCGCCATCCTTTTTCTTTGGCTGGTCATTCGGTGGCACGCCGGTGCCGTCGTCCTTTGGCTGCTCGCCGTCCTCATCCTTTCCATTCATCGTCATCCGTTACGCTCCCTATGCCAGGTGCTTGGACCCGTGACTGTCACGTGACAGTCACGGTTGAAGGTGTTGAACGCCGGGGCACGCCGTCCCGATCCCACGATACCCTGCACGACTGCAACGCCACGTAGCGGCGCTTCTGCTTTCCGCGACGGCATTGGCTGCTCGACAGCGACACGGCGGTCCAATGCCGCATCCCTTTCATCGTAACGAGCACCAATCAACTGGTGGAGCATGTGGGAGCCTTGCCAGCCATCCCCAAAACGAAACGGCCCCGCGGCGTCGATCCACCGACACAAAACAAGACATCTGTGGTAACGGCGCACCGCGATATGGTTCGCATCGCCCTCCGTCGCTTGGCTCGGCATTAGGTTCGAGCCGATGGCGCAACGCCCGCAATCCTGTGGAACGCGTCGGGTCGGCCAGCCGTGCGCCGCTCCCACGGTGGACTACCAGTAGGCCTGTGCACTGCGCGCGGATGCTTGCGCCCAAGGCCGGCCACTTCGGCCATCCAGAGCAGTAATTCGCCCCTCTACTCACAGGTGATAAACGGACGGTTCAAGGTTTTTCATCCCAGCCGCCCCGCTACACTTTTTCGTACGGGCGCGCACTGCCGAAGCCACCTGCATAACCGCAAATGCGCTTTGCGCATGACCTGCGTTTCGCCTGCGCGGCATTAACAGAGAAAAGAGGGATCAGCGAGATGGGCAAGTGGCGGGTTCACGCACGCGGTCGTTTTCTTGGCGGCCGACTTTTTGACGGGAGAGGGTATGACGACAGAGCAGACCGGGCAGCCGCTGCCCACGCGCACCACCGAGACAGAACAGCTGTACCACGACATTTTGCGGCGCTTTCAACAACTGGCCCAGGAAGACGTGTACGCCGGTCGGGCGGATACCGGCGCACCGGAAGCGATACGGCTCGCAGTGCATTTCCGGCAGCACGAAGACGGGTGGGCCGCGGCCACGGCACGCCTGTACCGGGCGGCGCTGGTGCATGGCCTCCAGCGCCATTATCCGCCTGGCGACGCGGAGGAAGCCCTGGCACTGCTGTATTACCAAGATGAAAGTGAAGAAGTTCGCATGGTCCGCAAGCAGGCACAGCGCGAGAAGCGACGACGGCAAAAGCGGCTGCATCCTCGCTGCAGCCAGCAAAAAGCCAAGGCGTTCTCGCAGGAGCGCCTCCTACGGCTGCTGGAAGAGCTGGTCAAGTCGCACAGCAAGTGGGCCCGGCCAAGCTGCGAGTGGCTGCTGGCCGGCGTCTGGACCGGCCTGCGCCCCGCCGAGTGGGGTGGCGCGACCCTCATGGCGGTGGAGGGGCGTCCTGCGTTGCTGGTGAAGAATGCGAAAGCCACCAATGGACGTGCCCACGGCACGCATCGCACGCTGTTGCTCGACCTCGATGAGGAGCAACTGAAAGTGGTGGCACGCCACCTCGAGCGAGTGCATGGCTTCGTTCAGGACGGCAGCTATGCCACGCTGTACACGGGCTGCCGCAAGCTGATTTGCGCCGCCGCCGACCGGGTGTTTCCCAAGCGGGTCAAACATCCGACCTTGTACACCGCGCGCCACATGTTCTCCGCGGTCGCCAAATCGATGTTCGGGAAGGCAGAAGTGGCCGCGTTGATGGGACATGCGTCGATCAAGACGGCCGGTACCCACTATGCCCGGCGTTGCACCGCAAGCGGCGAGAGCCGGGTACGCCCGCATGCCGCGGACGTCCATGCCGTTGACCAGCGCAACCCACCGCATTTCCCCGCCACCAGTGAACCTGGGCTCGATGCCACGCCGGCGCGCTCATCCCCCCTTGTGCGCCCCAGCGCCGATTCCGACGCCTAGCGTTTGCGATTGACTGCGCGCTACGGGCGGCAACGGTGCCGCTCGTTCAGCCGCATGGAGATATCGCGCTCCGCTTCTCAGCCCTAAGGTTCCGGCCGCGCCCCCTAGGGACATGGCGCCGACGATGTTTGCGTGCTCGTGGCGCTCCCGGCACTTGCAAGACATGCCGGCCAAGCTATTGTTGCCGCTGGCCTGGAACACCCCACGAAGCAGCCTGCTATTCGCAATCCTAGGCCTAGGACAGTCGGTCAGTTCATTGCCGCACACACTGCGCGCTGACAATCTGGCGACGCGCAGTCCCGCCCAACGGGTTCGTGCGGTTAACATCGTCGATCGCCTGCAGCACTTTGATCCGCGCGGCGTCACAGCGGGCCGCACTGGCGAAAGCCGCCATGGAAACCACCGGTCCCCAGGCGCTCCCGCCCAGCACCGTGATCACGATCAGCACGTGTGTCATGGTCGCGGTTTTCCAACACCGTAAGTTGGCGACATGGCGGAGCCCGCTACACGAACCCGATGCGTCGTGAGGTGCTGAGTGCCTCCAGTCCGCATGCCCGGATATCGTCCGCACCGATCTGCGTGCGACATTCGTAGACCACCCGGCCCACCGCTTCGCGCAAAGCCTTGCGCATGACCCGCGGCGCCGCCGTGCTCAACACGTCGAGCGCGTCGTCGGTCAGTACCAGGCTCGCCGTCGCCTGTGGCAGTTCGCGGCACAAGCGCCGCCACAGTTCCCGGGCAATGGTACGGCACTGCTCGCGCGTCGGGTTCGGGACCTCAATCACCTTCATGCGGCTGCGAATCGCGGCGGGCAAGGTGTCGTCGTTCCCGCAAGCGATAAAGATGACGGCCGACGCATCCATGATTAGCCAAGGATGGGCGAGATCCGAGAACATGCGTGCGCTCTCCGGATCCAGCAAACTGTAGAGGGGCGAAATCGGCTCGTACTCCCTGGACCCGGCGCAGCGGCTCAGTTCCTCGAGCACCACAATGGGGGAGGCATACGGCCCCATAATGAGTCGCTCGAACAGCAGGCCGGGCTTGGAATTGCCCCAGAAGTCGGACACGCCTACCAGGTCCCCACTGGCTTGGGCTACTTCCATACGCAACGTCAGCGGGGCCGTGAAGGACGACGACGATGAGGGGGACAACGTGCCGCTAAGCAGCAGGCGCGCCACATCCTGCATGATTAGTGATTTCCCGATGCCGGGTTCCCCTAATAAAAAAACCGGCTCGGGATGCGGACTTTTGCCCTCCCGTTCCGCAATTGCATAGGTCGTGCGCAAGAACGCGATGTAGTCCCTGAAATTGGGATACGCCTGCTCCAGCAGGTCAAGCCGGATGCGCCAGTCGGCCGGCACCTGCGGGAGCTCGCGCCAGCCGCCAACCTTGCGCAGGTGCTCAATGATCGCCATTGCCGCCGTGCGATGATCGCGATCCGACAGCGGTCTGCCGAGACGAATGGCTGCCGCTTCTACGTCCTCCCGCTTGACGACCTCGAGATAGCGATGGCGCTGCGCCCGCGGCGGCACTGGCCACAGAGCCGACTGCGCCCCTCCACCCTGTGTGCCGTCCGCTGCGTCGTCTTCAAGCCGTTCCGTCCCTTCTGGCGCATGCATGTCCTCGCCCTCCCCGTCGTCGCGTCAGTCCGCTTCCTCGTCGTCCGAGTCCTGCCCGGCAGACCCGGGTTCAGAGAATTCGAAAGGCAGGTCATCCTGCATGGACGCGCGCGGCGCGGCAGGCAATTTGTGGGGTACGCGGACATACCACGGAACGACATCGCTATCATTCGGGCAGGGACTCGGCCCTGCGGTCGAAGAGATCGGATAGATCGGATAGAAGAGTGTCATGGGCATCCTACATGCAGACGTGATGAGTTTCGAAACCACAACCATTAAAACGCAGGCTATACGCTTGCATTAATTCGTCAAGGTGATAGACATAAGGGAAGCGGTCCTTGCGCCGTCCCGCCCCATCTGCATTAGGAGAGATTCATGACAGCACACCTACCCTGCTCTACGCGACTGGTCCTGTTCCTGGATATCGACGGGGTGCTACATTCCGAAGACGCGCAACTAGCGGGCATCGACTACGTGACCGAAGCGCTACGGGTGGGCATGGTGCGCGGTCAGGTCAACCCGACGGCGTTAGGTCTGCTGTGTCCACACCGCCAGCAACTGCTGGCCGACATCCTGGCGCGCCACGAGCACGTTGACGTCGTACTGTCGAGTAGCTGGAGGCATTGGGAAGGGTTTCATTACCTCGATCCAAACGATATGCGCGATGAGCTGTTTGAGCGGCGTCATGTGCAGAGTCTGGATTGGATCAAGCGCTGGATGATTCCGGAACTCGCGCACCGACTCATCGGCAAGACGCCGCCTAACGGTAGCCGGCTTCAGCAGGTACGGATTGCCGCCGACGCACTCTCTCGCAACGGCTATTCGCCCTACTGGGTAGCGCTGGATGACCAGGCCTCGCACTTTCCTGGCATTGCACCGTTCTACCAGGAGAATGGCCATGAGCGGGTGAACAATCCGAACGTTGCGCCCGAAGAGATCGTCGTGCTGGTCGATGGACGCTTTGGCTTAAGGGAAGTGTCGGCGCTGGCGCTTGATCGGGCACTCGCCCATGCCAGCCAAGCGGCCAACCAGCATATCCCGCCGCTGTCTGCCATTGGAGCAGGCGGGTAGCGGATGCGATAAGCGTACGGAGAACGGTATGAATCGGAGTCGGAGCGAACAAAGCGGTCGACGCTTCGGCGAAGGCAACCGCGTGGAACGTTGAAGGTATGCTGCGGCACTTCTGGCTAGCTTAACGTAGCGCGCCTATTGACCGGAGTTTCTCGTGTAACTCATCTATCCGGCGGCTGATACGGTTAAGTCCGCGGTGCGTGGCCTTTCGTCCATGCTCGGTCCATGGCTGCCCAGTGAAAACCAGCGATGACCGTTTTGCGGAATTCATGCGTCAATCAGCCTCTGCGCATGGAGGTCGCCTTTTGCAAACACCTCCAAGGCGGAGTGGTAAAGGGGCGTTGCCTTCTTCGCCGAAGCGTCCGCCCGCGATTCCGACCTCGCTGAGAGGCTTCCCGGCGACAATGCAAAACAGCCGCAATTCGCCTCCCGCGTGAGCTTACGCCCTGCACTGCCTACCGCGCGCACGGGGACACTGTTCAGCGGATTTGTTTCGGGCCGGAAAACGGCGGTCTGCGCGGCTGGCGCCCGATCCGCGGCATGGTTGACTCAACTCAGGGAAACGCCCCCGCGCCGATTGGACGGGCCGGCTGCGCCGCGTATGCTGAAAGCTTGTTCGGCGTCGAACAGCATCTTGCCTCTCCGGAACGAGCACCACTCCCCAGCCCAGCGTGTAGGGCCTTCATCACATGTGGATTGTCGAAACCGCATTGCGCCGGCCGTACACTTTCATCGTGATGGCCTTGCTGATCCTGCTGGCGACTCCCGTCGCCTTGCGGAACACGCCCACCGACATCTTTCCGGAGATCCGAATTCCAGTCGTCAGCATCATCTGGACCTACAACGGCCTGCCTGCGCAGGAAGTCGGGCAGCGCATCGGCGCAGTGACGGAACGGGCGCTCACCACCACCGTCAACGACATCGAGCACATCGAGTCGCAGTCGCTCGCCGGCATCTGCGTCGTCAAGGTCTTCTTCCAGCCGCAGGCCAACATCCAGACCGCCATCGCCCAGGTCGTCTCCGTCAGTCAGGCGCAGTTGCGGCAGCTGCCACCGGGCATCACCCCGCCGCTGGTCATCACCTACTCGGCGTCGAGCATCCCAGTCATCCAGCTCGGCCTGTCCAGCCCGACGCTGTCCGAGCAGCAGCTGAACGATCTCGCGGTCAATTCCCTGCGGCCCTCGATCATCACGATACCAGGCGCCGCAGTGCCGTTTCCCTATGGCGGCAAGAGCCGGCTCGTCTCGGTGGACCTCGACCCGCAGGCGCTGCTGGCGAAAGGACTTGCACCGGCCGACGTCGTCAATGCGGTCAACGCCCAGAACCTGATCCTGCCCGGCGGCACGGTCAAGCTCGGCACGACGGAATACAGCGTCAAGCTCAACGGCTCCCCGGAGACCGTGGCCGAGCTGAATGCACTGCCGGTCAGGACGGTGAATGGCGCAACCACCTATCTGCGTGAAGTCGCGCACGTCCGTGACGGCTTCTCGCCGCAGACCAACATCGTCAAGCAGAACGGGCAGCGCGGGGTGCTGCTCTCCGTCATCAAGAACGGCGGCGCCTCCACCCTGCAGATCGTTTCCGACCTGCACGCGCGCCTGCCCGTGATCGCGCAAGTCCTGCCGCAGGACCTGAAGATCACGCCGCTGTTCGACCAATCCATCTTCGTGCGTTCCGCCGTGCAAGGCGTGATGCAGGAAGCGATCATTGCGGCTTGCCTGACCGCGGCGATGATCCTGCTCTTCCTCGGCAACTGGCGCAGCACCTGCATCATCGCCATTTCCATTCCACTGTCCATCCTCAGCTCGCTGCTGGTGCTGCACGCGCTTGGCGAAACCATCAACATCATGACGCTCGGCGGCCTCGCGCTGGCCGTTGGCATCCTCGTCGACGATGCCACCGTCACCATCGAAAACATCGAGCGCCACTTGCACCTGGGCGAAGAGCTGCACTGCGCCATTCTGAAAGGCGCCGGCGAGATCGCCGTGCCGGCTTTCGTCTCAACGCTGTGCATCTGCATCGTCTTCGTGCCGATGTTCTTCCTCACCGGCGTGGCGCGCTATCTCTTCGTGCCGCTGGCGGAAGCGGTGGTGTTCGCCATGCTGGCTTCCTATGTGCTCTCGCGCACCTTGGTGCCGACGCTGGTCATGCTGATGATGAAGCGCCACGCCGAGCACGCGCAGGAACGACCGAACCTGCTGCGGCGCCTCTACCTGCGTTTCGACCGCGGCTTCGAGCGGCTGCGCGGCGGCTACATCGCCGTGCTGAGCGCCCTGCTTACGCGGCGCAAGGTGTTCGGCACGCTGTTCCTCGGTTTCTGCGCCGCCTCCTGTGCTCTCTTCCTCGTGCTCGGCGAGGATTTCTTTCCCCGGGTCGATGCCGGGCAGATCAAGCTACACATGCGGGCGCCGACCGGTACCCGCATCGAGGAAACGGCGCGCCTGTCCGATCATGTCGACGCCGCCGTCCGGCGCGTCATTCCGGCGCGTGACCTGGAGGCGGTCCTGCACAACCTCGGCGTACCCAACAGCGGCATCAATCTTTCGTACAGCAACTCCGGCACCATAGGTACGCTCGACGGCGAGTTCCAGATCTCGCTCAAGCCGGGCCATGCGCCGAGCGAAGGCTACATCGAGCGCCTGCGCGCGGAACTACCGCGGGAATTTCCGGGCGTGGAGTTCTTCTTCCAGCCGGCCGACATCGTCACCCAGATCCTCAACTTCGGCCTGCCGGCGGCGATCGACGTGCAGGTGGCCGGCAACAACATCGAAGCGAATCATGCGCTCGCAAGCCGGCTGATGAAGCGCATCATGGCCGTGCCCGGAACGGTCGACACGCACATCCACCAGCGCCTGGACCAGCCGACCCTGGCGCTGCAGATGGACCGCACGGCGCTGCAGCAGCTGAACCTCAATGCGGTCAACGTGGCGCAGAACGCGCTCGTCTCCCTCGCCGGCAGCTTCCAGACGGCGCCGAACTTCTGGCTCAATCCGACTACCGGCGTGGTCTACAGCATCGCCGTGCAGACCCCGCAATACCGGATCGATTCCCTCGATGCCCTCATGCGCACGCCGATCGGCCAGGGTACGGAGGCGCAGCCGCAGCTGCTCGGTAACCTGGTGCAGCTGCGGCCGGCGGCGCAGCTGGCGGTCTCCTCGCGCTACGACATCGCGCCGGTGATCGACATCTATGTGAGCGTCGCGGGACGCGGCTTGGGCGGCGTGGCCGACGACATACGGCAGATCGTCGACGACATGAAGCCGCAGCTCGCCCGCGGCTCCCGGGTCACCATGCGCGGGCAGGTACGCACCATGCAGTCCTCCTTCATCGGCCTCGGCATCGGACTGGCGATGGCGATCGTGCTGGTCTACCTGCTGATCGTCGTGAATTTCCAGTCATGGATTGACCCGCTCATCATCATCAGCGCATTGCCGGCGGCGCTCGCGGGCATCGCCTGGATGCTGCTGTTGACCGGCACCCGGCTGAGTGTGCCAGCCCTGACGGGCGCGATCATGACCATGGGCGTGGCGACGGCGAATAGCATCCTGGTGGTATCGTTCGCGCGGCAGCGCCTCGAGGAAGGGTTGCCGCCGCTCTCCGCCGCGCTGGAAGCGGGTGGCACCCGGATCCGCCCGGTGCTGATGACTGCGCTGGCAATGATCATCGGCATGCTGCCGATGGCGCTGAGCCTGGGCGAAGGCGGCGAGCAGAATGCACCGCTCGGCCGCGCCGTCATCGGCGGCCTGCTCCTTGCCACCGTCTCCACCCTGTTCTTTGTTCCGGTGGTGTTTGCCGCAGTCCATCGCCGCCTCGCGCGCCGGGCCGCCGGGCGGGCCCTGCCTGACGTCCATCCTGCCTGAGGAAGCACATGTCCGAACAACGCCACGCCAGCCTGGGAATCCACATTCAGAAAGCCGCCGGAGCACGGCACATACGCCGCACGCGGCTCCTGCGACGCGTCACGCTGGCCGCCCTCGTGCTGCTGTTGCTGCTGCTCGCGGGTGGACTTGCCACGCTGGCAGTGCGGCAGGGGCAATCACGTGCGCTGGCGGAATCCGCGGAGAACCAGCAGCGGCTCCATGTCCTGAGCGTGCGTCCGAGTCCGGGGCAGAACAGCCAGTCCGTGGCGCTGCCCGGCACGTTGCAGGGCTATACCGAGGCGCCAATTTCCGCACGCACCAGCGGCTACCTGGTGCGCTGGCATCGCGATATCGGCAGCCGGGTGAAGAAGGGCGACATCCTGGCCGAGATCAGCACGCCCGAAGTCGACCAACAGCTCGCGCAGGCGGTCGCGGCGCGGCCGCAGGCGCTATCCACGCTGGAACTCGCGCGGGTGTCGATGCAGCGCTGGGACAAGCTGCTGCGCGACAAGGCGGTATCGCAGCAGGAGTATGACGAGCGGCGCAGCGCCTTCGTGCAGGCCGAGGCCAATCTTGCCGCGTCCGACGCCAATATTCGCCGCCTCGAGGAGCTTGAGTCCTTCAAGCGCGTGCTGGCCCCGTTCTCCGGGATCGTGACCCGCCGCAACGTGAATGTGGGCGACCTGATCGAAGCGGGCGGCGGCGCATCGGCGCGGCCCCTGTTCGTGCTGAGCCAGCCCGATCCCTTGCGGGTGTATGTCTATGTGCCTCAGGCCTATGCGCAACAGGTGAAGGCCGGGGATTCGGTATCGATCACCCAGGCAGAGTTGCCCGGTAAGCGCTTCCAGGGCAAGGTGGTGCGCACTGCCGGAGCGATCGATACGGCCAACCGCAGCCTGCAGACCGAGATCAGCCTGCCGAATCCGGACGGAATCCTCCTGCCCGGTGCCTATGTGACCGTCGCGCTCGCCATGCAGGGCAACGCACCGCTCACGATTCCGACCAACGCGCTCCTGTTGCGCGCCGAAGGACCGCAGGTGGCGGTGATCGACCCGAACGGACGAGTGCAGTTGCGGCCGGTGCAGCTCGGCCAGGACTTCGGCCTGCAGGTGCAAATCCTGGACGGCATTGCGGCCACCGACGAGCTCGTCCTCAATCCGCCCGACTCGCTCGCAAACGGCGATGTGGTAACCGTCTCCCGGCCGAACGGCGCGCATCTGCAATGACCGCAGTACGTCTGTTCCTGATGGCTAACGTTTCAGTTGACCATCGCCATAGGGGTCTGCGTCCAATCGCGTGTTAAACGGCAACATGGCATTATCTAGTACCGAACCGGATGGTAGAGAAACCCTCTTATGCCATGGTACGGGCGCAACGGAACGTGAGTTCGACAGGAGTCGTCATGCCCAGGGCAATTTGGAACAGCAGCGTCATCGCGGAAGCCCCGGACGATGCAGTCGAAATCGTGGAAGGCAACGTGTATTTCCCGATGCATGCGGTGCGCGAGGACGTGCTGCAACCGAGCGACAAGACCAGTTTCTGCCACTGGAAAGGCCGTGCCAACTACTACCATGTCGTCGTTGACGGCAAGGTCAACCACGATGCAGCCTGGATCTACCGGACGCCGCTGGATGCGGCAAAACGCATCGCCGGCCATGTCGCGTTCTGGCATGGCGTCGAAGTGGAGCGATGACCCATCGCGCCCGCGGCGAGCCTGGCTTTCGGACCGCACGCACGCTCCCTTCTTCCGCTTTGCGCCGAACTGCTTGGCTCGCCCACTGTTAATTTTCGCGATCAGTGACTGCGCCTTTTTGTCGAATCGTGACCCGGTAGCGCGGGGGACATCCGTGGCGCTCGTCCTAGGAGACGAGACGCGGCAGCGGCCGCCCGGAAACCTCCGGTGCGGCTGTCACCCCGGCGTTGGCCAGAGTGTTGTGTCAACTAAGGCGGGTGTGGCGAGGACAGCGAGACGCTAACGCGCCTGGTTGTCCTGCTGCTTCTTGGTGTTGGTCGCAGCGGTGCGGACCAGCGCAGTCGGCGCGGTAATGGCCGGTTGTGTGTTGACCTTCGCCTGCTGTTGTTTCGTGGCAGCGTCTTTTGCGGCGTCTGAACTGGCTTGCGGGGCGACATTGTCGCAGGCAAGCGCGCCAGCCGTCACCAGCACCAACGGTGCCATCCATAAAGTGTGTCGGGTTCGCACAAGGGTCTCCTTAACCGCCAACCGTGGCGGCAGATGTTCATCTTTGGACTCAGGGCGGCAGAAGTGCTTGAGCGCTCGCAAAGCTCGAGTGATTCGGGCTGTTTTTAAAAGGTGCCTCAGCAAGGCATGCTGGTAGGCATCCCGTGCCGCTGTGTCGCCGGGCTTGTTAGTTTTCGCGACCGTCGACCCAGCTTTTTCATCCAATCGTGATCCTGTAAAGCGGAGAACGCCAGCAGTGCGGAAAAGCGATCCACTAAAATAGCCCGGGTCAAAATTCGACGCAAATGGCGCTTGCCACCGCACGAAAATCAACACTTCAGGTGTATTGATTCGTCTCGCGACCTCATCGCACTGAGTGCCAAGCGGGATACAAACTGCATATGTTCTCTTGCGCCTGTTTAACGAGGTGTAGTGGATAGGAAAGGAAATCTGAAATGACCGATGTGATTGTTGTGATAGGGCCGGGGTCGATCGGCCAAGCCATCGCCCGGCGCGTGAGCGCAGGAAAACATGTGCTCCTCGCGGACCTGCGCGAGGCAAACGCCGACGCTGCGGCAAAGACGCTCAGCGAGGCCGGGTTCGCAGTGAGCACGGCAGTCGTGGATGTGTCTTCGCGCGAATCGGTCCAAGGGCTCGTACAGAGGGCGGTGGCGCTCGGCCCCGTCACCGGCGTCGTGCATGCCGCGGGCGTCTCGCCGACACAGGCCTCGCCCGCAACGATCCTGAAGGTGGACCTGTACGGCACTGCCGTCGTGCTGGAAGAATTCGGCAATGTCATTGCGCCCGGCGGCGCCGGCGTGGTGATTGCCTCCCAATCTGGACACCGGCTCCCCGCACTGCCGCCCGAGCAGAACAAGACCTTGGCGACAACGCCGGCTGACGACCTGCTTGCGCTGCCCTTTCTCCAACCGGACCAGGTAACGGACCCGCTGCACGCTTACCAGGTTTCCAAGCGCGGCAATGCCTTGCGGGTCATGGCGGAGGCGGTGCGCTGGGGCAAACGGGGCGCACGTATCAACACGATCAGCCCGGGCATCATCATTACGCCGTTGGCCAAGGACGAGCTTTCCGGTCCGCGGGGTCCGGGATACCGCCGTATGATCGAGCTGTGCCCGGCCGGCCGTGCCGGCACACCGGATGAAGTTGGAAGCGTGGCTGCGCTACTGATGGGCCCGGAGGGCACGTTCATTACCGGCAGCGACTTCTTGATGGACGGTGGCGTCACCGCCTCCTATTGGTACGGTGATCTTGCGCCGAAGTGATTGAATGTCGCGCCCGGACGAACGACTAAAGCTGGCCGCTTAGGGCCGGACACGATGTCATCTGCAATGGCCGCCTCGCACGACTCTCCGGCCAGTCGATTTATAGACACAGCCTTCGCAAATCGACCCATAGCTGCCAGCCGGCTTACCATAAAGCCGCGGCGTAAACGCCCGAACGCCGTGTTTTGCTTTTTCAAGTAAGAGCAAACCTTATTTGCCGCTGCAGCCATTGGGACGACCCTTAACGTCGCGTTCTACTTTCGCATTTGCGCCGATCGTTCCAGATACACATTTGCGCGTCGGCGAGTCGGATTTTGCCGCTGCAAACCATGCGTTTGAGCCGGACTTCAAGCTTGTCCTTTGCTTTGGCGCCGTCTTGTCCTTCCCAAGGCTGCAGCATCAGATTGTGGGGGGGTTGCGGGGATGACCGCCGAGGGCCAACGGAATTTTGTGATCGAGCTCCAGTTCACCGGCGCGACTCCAGTCGATGCCCTACCTTTTCATGAGCAGCTTCTTCACGCTGTTGGTGTAGTTGGTGGACGGTCGCACCGCCTTCGTGTAGCCGGACACGCAGATTGTCTCCCTGATGGTGTCCTGTCGAACATCGTGGTTGAGCACGTCGTCCGGTACGTTAGCAAGTGCGAGTGCCGGCAGTGCAGCCAGCATGACGGTCAAGGTCTTCATGGCGGCGAGTCTATCGACTCAACCGCTCCAGGCACCAGATTGTTTGCATTTAGAAACGATTGGCTTACGCGGTCGATTGCGGCGCGCGCGATCGACACGACTTGCCTAAACAGCCCCTTCCTTGACGGCTGATTACACCCTTCGGGACAAACGGCCAAAATGCCCAGCTCCGCTACCCGGTGGCGGCGTTAAGTCACCAAGCTCGTGCCATTGCGAATGGTATGCCCCGGCCTGCGGCGACCGCTCCCTATCGCACAGCGCATCCGCGCTGCAGCCCTTGGCAGCACGAGCGCTTCGGTCTGGACGGCCCAGCTTCGGGATCCGTCCTAGTGATGAACAAGTTGCCGGGCTCGGCTTACAATCTCGGATTGCGATTTCTGGCGCCGCCGCGGTTCCTACGCTCGGTCGTAATGGCCTTGCCGCTCTTGCCCCAACACCTGTTCGGCGTAGGACATCGCACAGCGTTTGCCGACACTTGACCCCGCTTGCCCGAAGCGCCGACACAATTTGGGGCTGCGACCCCGCTCTTATGACATCCCGATTCCTATTACTTGCATCCGTTGTACGCGGCCTCTGGCCCGGCATGGCCATCGCGGCCGTCATTGCGTTAGCAGCGACGTTCGTGTCCACCACGTACGGCGGACCGCAGTTGTTGTATGCGCTCTTCTTTGGCATCGCCTTCCACTTTCTTTCCACAGACGAGCGCTGCCGGCCCGGCATCGAGTTCTGCGCGCGGACGTTATTGCGTACCGGCGTGGCACTGCTTGGCGCGCGTATTACGTTCGCAAAGATTGCCTCACTGGGTGTTGCGCCGATTGCGATTGTCATCGCTGCCGTGGCGAGCACGACGCTGCTCGGCTGGCTGCTTGGCCGGAAGCTAGGCAGGCCGACCACTGAGGGCATTATTTCCGGAGGAGCGGTTGCGATTTGCGGCGCATCGGCGGCGCTGGCGATTTCCGCGGTGCTGCCGCAGACCAAGGAGAATGAGCGCTTTACGCTGTTTACCGTGGTTGGCGTGACTGGAATGTCTACCATCGCCATGGTGACGTATCCGCTCATTGCTCGCCTAGTTGGACTCAACGCGGATGGTGCCGGAATCTTCCTCGGCGGGACTATCCATGACGTGGCGCAGGTCGTCGGAGCGGGCTACCTCCTATCCGCCCATACCGGGGACGTCGCGACGTTTGTAAAGCTGACCCGCGTAGCTTGTCTGGTGCCTGTCGTGCTGCTGCTGTCGATTCTCTTTCGCACCCACAACGGCACAACCGAAATCGATGCACCTCCACTGGTGCCGCGGTTCCTGATTGGGTTTGCGTGGCTGCTCACGGTGAACAGTTTCGGCTTCATTCCGGCCGCCGCCGGCGAGTTCATCAACGGCGCATCACGCGCCTGTCTGGTCGCTGCCATCGCTGCGCTCGGCGTCAAGACGTCGTTGCAGTCGCTCGGCGCACTGGGCTGGCAGGTCGTACTGATGCTGGTCGCAGAAACCGTGTGGATTGCGCTCTTGGTGCTGACGGCCTTGGCAGTGCTGGGGTATATCGGATAAATTACGATTTCGGCCTCAGTGAATCGGAAAGTGAATCACTGCGTGTTGCGCAAGAGCCTGTCAATTTTCACGCAGTTTTGACCCAGGTTTTTCATCTAAAGCTGACCCTCC
>SPQI01000500.1 GCA_004570315.1 Oxalobacteraceae bacterium OM1
ATCCGGGCCCGGCGGCCGGACGACCTGAGCCCGATCGAATCCGGCCAAGTGCCGGAAGAAATTTCGCCGCTGGTGCGTTCGCTGAACGACATGCTGGAGCGCCTGTCGCAATCGATCCAGATGCAGAAGCGCTTCATCGCCGATGCCGCACACCAGATGAAGACGCCGCTGGCCGGCATGCGCATGCAGTCGGAGCTGGCGCTGCGCGAGACCGATCAGGAAGAGATCCACCGCTCGCTGGAGCAGCTGTCCAAGAGCTCGGAGTCGGCCACGCGCCTCGTGAACCAGCTGCTGGCATTGGCGCGCGCCGAAAATCAGACGCCGGAGAACAAGCCACTCGCACCGCTGGAGCTTTCGGAGCTGGCGCGCACCACCGTGCAGGACTGGGTGCAGCTCTCCTTCACGCATCGCATCGACCTCGGCTTCGAGCAGCCCGGCCATCCGGTCATGGTCCGCGGCAATCCGCTCATGCTGCGCGAATTGCTGAGCAACCTCATCGACAACGCCCTGCGCTATACGCCCGCGGCCGGCAGCGTGACCGTGCGCGTGCGCACCAACCCGCTCGAACGGCAGGCCATTCTGGAAGTGGAGGATACCGGGCCGGGCATTCCCGCGTCCGAGCGCAGCCATGTGTTCGAACGCTTCTACCGCATCCTCGGCAGCAATGTCGAGGGCAGCGGTCTCGGCCTGGCCATCGTGCGCGAGATCGCGCAGCAGCACGATGCCGACGTCGAGATCCTCAACAATCCGCACAGCCAGGATCCGAAGTATCCCGGTTCCCTGTTCCGGGTCACGCTCAAGCTGCAGCGCCGGCCCGATTTCATCGAGGACATCGGCTGATGACGCCCTCCCCGCACTCCGACGAACGCCGTGTCGCCGCGTTCTGGCTTCCCACGCGCCGCTTTACGACGGTCTTGTGCGCCGCCTGGCTGGTGGCCACCTTCGGCACGATCTTCTTCGCGCGCGAGCTGGCAGGCCTGACGCTGTTCGGATGGCCAATCCCCTTCTTCATGGCAGCGCAGGGCCTGATCCTGTTCTACGTCGCGCTGGTCGGCCTGTATGCATGGCGCATGCAGCGGATGGATCGAATCTACAAGGAAGAGACGCGTCATGCCGAATAACGCCGCGCACAAGGCATTCTTCAGGCGTCTCGCCTCCTATTACACCTGGTACACCGTCGGCTTCACCATTTTCCTCCTGGCGCTCGCCATTCTGGAGAAGGAAGGTTTCCCACGCGCTTGGATCGGCTATCTGTTCGTATTCTCGACGATCGTGCTGTACGCCGGCATCGGCGTGTTGAGCCGCACCTCGGACGTCTCGGAATACTACGTCGCCGGACGCCGCGTGCCGGCCCTCTTCAATGGCATGGCAACTGCGGCGGACTGGATGTCGGCAGCGAGCTTCATCAGCCTGGCCGGCGGACTCTATCTGCTCGGCTTCGACGGCCTCGCCTACATCCTCGGCTGGACCGGCGGCTTCTGTCTCGTCGCGCTGCTGATCGCGCCCTACCTGAACAAATTCGGGCAATACACCATTCCCGATTTCCTCGCCGCCCGCTACGTCGGGCGCGACGGCGGCAACCTCGTTCGCATCATCGGCGTGATCGCGACGCTGCTCGTGTCATTCACGTATGTCGTCGCGCAGATCTACGGCGTCGGCCTCATCACGTCGCGCTTCACCGGCGTGGACTTCTCGGTCGGCATCTTCCTCGGGCTTGCGAGCATTCTCGTGTGCTCCTTCCTCGGCGGCATGCGGGCGATCACCTGGACCCAGGTCGCGCAGTACATCATCATGCTGATCGCCTACATGATTCCCGTGGTGTGGCTCTCGATGAAGCACACCGACATCCCGGTGCCGCAAGCCGCGTACGGACGAGCGCTGCACGCGCTCAGCGAGCGCGAGAAAGTGCTCGCGAACGATCCGAAAGAACTCGAAGTGCGCGCCATCTTCAAGCGCCGTGCCGACGATTACGAGACGAAGCTGAAGACCCTGCCGAAGTCGTGGGAAGACGGCAAGCTGGAAGCGCAGCGCTACTACAACCGCATCAAGAACAGCAATGCCTCGCTGCTCGATATCAAGGCGGCAGGACGCGCCTTGTCCGACTATCCGAAGGACGCCGACGAGGCGCGCCGCAAGTGGAGCGAGGCGCGGGCCTTCAACTTGTCGCGGGCCGAACCGCCGGTGGCGCAGACGGAGCCCTTTCCCGGCAAGGACAAGGCCACTTCCGACACCAAGCGCAACAACTTCATCGCCCTGGTCCTCTGCCTGATGATGGGCACGGCGGCACTGCCGCATATCTTGGTGCGCTTCTACACCGTGCCCTCGCCGGGCGAAGCGCGCAAGTCGGTGTTCTGGACGCTGTTCTTCATCATGCTGCTCTACACCACCGTGCCCGCGCTCGCGGTGCTGGTGAAGTACGACATCTATACGTCGCTGGTGGGCCTCGATTTCGCCAAGTTGCCGACCTGGGTTTCGTACTGGGCGAACGTCGACAAGGTGAACCCGCTGGTCACGATCACCGACCTCAACAAGGACGGCATCGTACAGCTCTCGGAGATCATGCTCGACGGTGACATCGTCGTGCTGGCCACGCCGGAGATCGCCGGCCTGCCCTATGTGATTTCCGGATTGATCGCGGCAGGCGGCCTGGCTGCCGCGCTGTCGACTGCCGACGGCCTGCTGCTGACCATCTCCAACGCGCTCTCGCACGACATCTACTACAAGACCTCGGCACCGACGGCCTCGACGCAAAAGCGGGTCACGGTTTCCAAGCTCCTGCTGCTGGTCGTGGCGCTGGTGGCGGCCTACGCGGCGTCGCTCAAGCCGGGCGATATCCTGTCCATGGTCGGTGCCGCATTCTCGCTCGCGTGCTCCACGCTCTTCCCCGCCTTGGTGCTCGGTGTGTTCTGGAAACGTGCAAACCAGCAGGGCGCCATCGCCGGCATGCTTGTCGGATTTGCCACCTGCGTGTACTACATGGCGCGCACCTACCCGACGCTGGGCGGCTCGCCGGAGAACCAGTGGTTCGCCATCGCGCCGATTTCCGCCGGCGTCTTCGGGGTGCCGGCCGGCCTGATTGCCATCGTGGCCGTGAGCCTGCTGACTGCCGCGCCCGACCGGCGCACCGGCGTCTTCGTCGACCACATCCGCACGCCTTGAGTTTGCGCAGGCACATTACTGATTGGCACGCTTCTTGATAGGGTTGCAAGCGTCACTGCACCCCGGGAGAGGCTGCGCCATGCCACGATTCTTCAATGAAATGTTCGCCGACGATGCGGGCGCCGCGGCTGCTTCAGCTGCCATACGCCCGCACTACCGCGACTTTCAGCACTGGCTCGACGAGCAGCCGCCGGACCTCATCGAACGCAAGCGCGCCGAAGCCGACCTCAGCTTTCGCCGCGTCGGCATCACCTTCGCGGTCTACGGCAACGACGCCGGTACCGAGCGCCTGATTCCCTTCGACATCATCCCGCGCATCATTCCCGCCGCGGAGTGGGCGCGGCTCGAGCTGGGACTGGTCCAGCGCGTCCGCGCATTGAACATGTTCATCCATGACATCTACCACGAGCAGAACATCGTGCGGGCAGGCGTCATCCCGGCCGAGCAGATCTTCCGTAACGCGCAGTACCGGCCCGAGATGCAAGACATCGCCGTAGCGTCGAACATCTATGCGCACATCGCCGGCATCGATATCGTGCGGGCCGGCGAAGGCGAGTTCTATGTGCTGGAAGACAACCTGCGCGTGCCCTCCGGCGTCTCGTACATGCTCGAAGACCGCAAGATGATGATGCGTCTCTTCCCCGAGCTGTTCGCCCGGCACAAGATCGCGCCGGTCGCCCACTACCCCGACCTGCTGCTCGACAACCTGCGCTCGGTGGCGCCGGTCGGCGTCGACGATCCGACGGTCGTCGTGATGACGCCGGGCATGTACAACTCCGCCTATTTCGAGCACGCCTTCCTCGCGCAGCAGATGGGCGTGGAACTGGTCGAGGGACAGGATCTGTTCGTCAACGACAACGCGGTCTACATGCGCACCACGCGCGGACCGAAGCGCGTCGACGTGATCTATCGCCGCATCGACGACGACTTCCTCGACCCGCTCGCCTTCCGCCCCGACTCCTCGCTCGGCGTGCCGGGCCTGCTGTCGGTGTACCGCGCCGGCCGCGTGACGCTCGCCAACGCGATCGGCACCGGCGTGGCCGACGACAAGTCGATCTACCCGCTGGTGCCGGACATGATCCGCTTCTACCTGTCGGAGGAGCCGCTGCTGAACAACGTGCCGACCTACCAGTGCCGCAAGCCGGAGGACCTGTCGTACACGCTGGCTCACCTGCCCGACCTCGTGGTGAAGGAAGTGCATGGCGCGGGCGGCTACGGCATGCTGGTCGGGCCGGCATCGACGCAGGCGGAAATCGAAAGTTTCCGCGCGCGGCTGCTCGCCAACCCCGCTGGTTACATCGCGCAGCCGACACTCGCCTTGTCCGCCTGCCCGACCTTCGTGGAGTCCGGCATTGCGCCGCGCCACATCGACCTGCGTCCCTTCGTGCTCTCGGGCGAGACCGTCTCCATGGTGCGCGGCGGCCTGACACGGGTCGCGCTGAAGGAAGGCTCGCTGGTGGTGAATTCGTCGCAGGGCGGCGGCACCAAGGACACCTGGGTACTCGAACGCTAAGGAGGGGAACATGCTGAGCCGCACCGCCGACCACTTGTTCTGGATGGCCCGCTACATCGAGCGTGCCGAGAACACTGCCCGCATGCTGGACGTCAACGTACAGACGGCCCTCCTGCCGCAGTCCGCACACGCCGCCGAACAGGGCTGGCGCGCGATGCTGGGCATCTCCGAATTGCTGCCGGCGTTCGATCGCAAGTACGGCTTGCTGGCCGCACGCGACGTGCTCGACTTCATGGTGCGCGATCCGGACAACCCGTCCTCGATTGCCGCCTGTCTGCGCCAGGCCCGCGAGAACGCGCGCGCCGTGCGCGGCACGCTCACGACCGAGGTCTGGGAAGTCCACAACGCCACCTACCTGGAGCTGGGCAACAAGCTCCGCTCCGGCCTGCTGCAGAGCGATCCCAGTCAATTCTTCGAATGGGTGAAATACCGCTCGCACCTGTCACGCGGCGTGACCATCGGCACCATGCTCAAGGACGAAGCCTTCTACTTCATCCGCCTCGGCACCTTCCTCGAGCGGGCCGACAACACCGCGCGCATCCTCGACGTGAAGTTCCACGGCGCCGACGGCGTCGCGAGCATCGAAGACCAGCTGGAAGACAACGGCCACATGGACTTCTATTACTGGGCGGCCATCCTGCGTTCCGTGTCGGCGTTCGAGATCTATCGCAAGGTGTATCGCGACGTGATCACGCCGGAGCGCGTGGCCGAACTGCTGATCCTGCGCCGCGACATGCCGCGCTCGCTGCATGCCTGCATGGAGGAGTTCCTGCTCAACTTGCAGCAGGTCCGCAACGACACCTCGGCCGAAACCGAGCGCATGGCAGGCAGGCTGCATGCGGAGCTCAAATTCGGCTCGGTCGAGGAAATCCTGGCCGGCGGCCTGCACGGTTTCCTGAACGGTTTCCTGGAGCGCATCTACGACCTGGGCAACCGCGTCAGCCGCGATTTCCTCGTCCCGCTCGCCGCGTGAACGCGATGCAGCACACCATCCGCCACGAGACGCTGTACCGCTACACGGCGCCGCTGACCTATACCATCCAGCAGCTGCGGCTGACGCCGCGTGCCGACGCCCATCAACGCGTGCTGAGCTGGCAAGTGGCCGCGGGCGGACGACTGCACGCCTTCGCCGATGCCTTCGGCAACCGTTGCCACATGTTGACCATTACCGGGTTGCACGATGAGGTGCGCATCGTGGCGGCGGGGACGGTCGAGGTCGCGCCGCTGGATCGGGGCAGGCTCACCGAACCTGCCGGCATGTCGCCGCTCGTCTTCCTCGCCCCGACGCCCTTGACCGCCGTCACGGCGGAGGTGGAGGACTTCGCCGCGCGGCACGTCGAACCGGGCCAAGGAAGCGCCGGCTTTCTCCGTCTCGCCGAAGTCGTTCAAGGGAGCATCGCCTACCAGAGCGGCAGCACGGCCGTGACCTCGACGGCGGCCGATGCGCTGCGCCTGCGCACCGGTGTGTGCCAGGACCACGCCCATGTCTTCCTGGCGGCCTGCAGGGCCCGTGGCGTGCCGGCACGTTACGTCTCGGGCTACATCGATCCGGGCAACACCGACCATGCGGAAAGCCACGCCTGGGTCGATGTCTGGGTCGACGAAACCGGCTTCGCGGGCTGGGTCAGCATCGATGTCACGCATGCCCGCTTCGCCGACACCTCGCATTGCCGGCTTGCCATCGGCCGCGACTACGACTCCGCCGCGCCGGTGCGCGGCGTCCGGCGCGGCGGCGGCGCGGAAACCTTAAGCGTGCGCGTCGATGTGCAGCCCGTGCAGCCGTCCGCCTGAAGCGTTGCGCATCGGGCAAGCTTGCCCGCAAAAACCTTGGCCCGGCAAGCCCGCCCTGTAAAATCGGGGTTTTGCACTTCCTGTCGCGATCATGACCTACTGCGTCGCCATGCGCCTGGACGCCGGCCTGGTGTTCCTCTCCGACTCCCGCACCAATGCCGGGGTGGACCAGATCGGCACTGCCCGCAAGATGACCGTGTACGAGAATCCGGGCGACCGGATGATGGTGCTGATGACGGCCGGGAACCTGTCGATTTCGCAATCCATCCGCCAGCTGATCGGCGAGCCCGAAGCGGGCAGCCCGTCGATCTGGACGGCGACGTCGATGCACGAGGCCGCGCTCGCGGTCGGCACGGCAGTGCGCAAGGTGCACGAACGCGATGCCGCGGCACTGGGACAGTACGGCATCGACTTCAACGTCAGCATGATCTTCGGCGGCCAGATTGGCGGCGAGCGCTGCCGGCTGTTCCAGATTTACAGCGCCGGCAACTTCATCGAAGCGCACGACGAAAACACCTACTTCCAGATCGGCGAAGCCAAGTACGGCAAGCCCATCATCGACCGCGTCATCACGCCCGCCATGCCGCTCGACGAAGCGGCCAAGTGCGCGCTGATTTCGATGGACTCCACCCTGCGCTCCAACATCTCGGTCGGCCTGCCGCTCGACCTCCTGATCTACGAGAAGAACGCGCTGCAGGTGACGCGCTTCGTCACGATCGATGAACGCAACCAGTACTACCAGATGATCCGCAGCACCTGGGGCCAGCAGCTGCGCCGGGTGTTCGACAGCATTGCGGACCCGATCTGGAATGCGGCGCCGGAAGTGGATGTCAACGTACTGTCGACGCGCGGCGCCGCCTGCCATCCGGTGCGCGTGCCGCCGCCGGACAACCTTGCGCGGCATGAAGCGCACCCTGCGCCCTTGCAGACGCTGGCTGAGGCGAAGACGCTGGATAAACAGCAACGCTGAAACGAAAAACGGCTGCCGATGGCAGCCGTTTTCGTATGCGTCTTTGCTCCCTCCCCTTCAAGGGACGGGAACGTCCTCTATGAGCGGAAGGAATTCGACTAGATCACAACGGTCTGCGCCTCGTCCCCTTGGCGCTCGCGAATCTCGCCGATGCGCGACACCGTCTCGCCCGCAGCCTGCAGCTGCGCCAGCGCCGCGTCCGCATTCTCCTTCGACACGATGACCACCATGCCGATGCCGCAGTTGAACACGCGATGCATCTCGGCGTCGGCCACGTTGCCGTGCTGCTGCAGCCAAGTGAACAGCGGCGGCATGGTCCAGCTGTCGCGATGCAGCACCGCCGTGAGGTTGTCGCGCAGGACGCGCGGCACGTTCTCGACGAGGCCGCCGCCGGTGATGTGCGCCATGCCCTTCACTTCGATCTTTTCCATCAGCGCCAGCAGCGGCTTGACGTAGATGCGCGTCGGCGCGAGCAGCACGTCGGCCAGGCGGCGGCCATGGAAATCGGCGTTCAGGTCGGGGTTGGCGACGGAGATGATCTTGCGCACCAGCGAATAGCCGTTGGAGTGCGCGCCGGAGGATGTCAGGCCGAGCACCACGTCGCCCGGCACGATCTTGCTGCCGTCGATGATCTTCGACTTCTCGACGGCGCCGACCGCAAAGCCGGCAAGGTCGTACTCGCCGTCCGGATACATGCTCGGCATCTCGGCCGTCTCGCCGCCGATCAGCGCGCAGCCGGCCTGTTCGCAGCCCTGGGCGATGCCCTTGATGACATCGGTCGCGGCCGCGACGTCGAGCTTGCCGCAGGCGAAGTAGTCGAGGAAGAACAGCGGCTCGGCGCCCTGCACGAGGATGTCATTGACGCTCATCGCGACCAGGTCGATGCCGACGGTGTCGTGCTTGTTCAAATGAAAAGCCAGCTTGAGCTTGGTGCCCACGCCGTCCGTGCCGGAGACCAGCACCGGTTCCTTGTACTTCTTGCTGACTTCGAACAGCGCACCGAAGCCACCGATGCCGCCAAGGACGCCTTCGCGCATGGTGCGCTTGGCAAAGGGCTTGATTGCTTCGACCAAGGCATCGCCGGCGTCGATATCGACACCCGCATCGCGGTAGGACAGGGAGACGTTGGAAGTGGAACTCATGATAGGAACAGGGGGCGGAGGCGGTAAAATAGGAGGTTGCGGCAAATTGACGGACGAGCAAGCCGCAGTCAAACCGGTATTTTAACAAAACGACCCTTCCGGCCAGATTTTTTACCAGTCTTTCATGCCTTTTTCCCTGACTTCGGAGCAAAAACAGACGCTGCTGTGGTTCGTCCTCGGCATCGCGCTGCTGGCATTGCTGGTGGAGCTCGGTCCCATCCTGGCGCCGTTCATCGCCGCGGCCATCCTCGCCTATGCGCTGAATCCCGCCGTCGATTTCCTGTCGCGCCCCGGCCGGCGCAAGCTCGCCCTGCCCCGCCCGCTGGCCGTGGTCGCAGTGCTGCTGGCGGCCTTCGCGGTGGTGGGCGCGCTGCTGCTGATCATCGTCCCGGTGGTGCAGAAGGAAGTGCCGCTGCTGCAGGAGCAGATTCCGGCGCTGCTGGCCAAGCTCAACGCCACGGTCGGGCCGAAGCTGCGCGAATACGGCATCGTGGTGCGTCTCGACGGCACCGGCGTCAAACGGCTGCTGTCGAAATATGTTGCCAGCAGCGGCGACGAGCTATGGGCCACGCTGCTGGCCTCGGTAAAGGTCGGCGGCCTGCGCCTGCTCGGCTGGCTGGTGACGCTGGCCCTGGTGCCGGTGGCGCTGTTCTACCTGTTGCTCGACTGGCATGCTCTCATGCGCCGGGTCGCGGAGAGCATTCCGCGCCGCTGGGTCGGCACGGCCGCCGATATCGCGCGCGAAATCGACAGCCTGCTCGCGCAATACCTGCGCGGGCAACTGGCCGTGATGCTGATCCTGTGCGTCTACTACGCCATCTGCCTGGGTATCGCCGGCTTCGACGTGGCGCTGCCGGTAGGCATCATCACCGGCCTGCTGATCTTCATTCCCTATGTCGGCTTCAGTTTCGGACTGGCGCTCGCCTCGGTTGCCGCGCTGCTGCAGTTCGACGGCCTGCGCGGTCTGGTCGCCGTGGCGATCATCTACGGCCTCGGCCAGGTGATCGAGGGCTTCTTCCTGACGCCGCGCCTCGTGGGCGAGCGCATCGGGCTGCATCCGCTGGCCGTGATCTTCGCGCTGCTCGCCTTCGGCCAGCTGTTCGGCTTCGTCGGCGTGCTGCTCGCGCTGCCCGCTTCGGCCGCGCTCTCGGTGGGCTACCGCCGCCTGCGCAATCAATACCTCAACAGCAGTTTCTATCTTCACTCATGAGGCAACTCCTGCTCGATCTCGGCGCCGCCAAGCCGCAAACCCTGGCGAGCTTCGTCACCGGCCGCAACGCCGAACTGCTGCACCTGCTCGGCAGCTTTCTCGATCCCGCCGCAACGCCACGCGACCGTTTCGCCTATTTCTGGGGCGAGGAAGGCGCCGGCAAAAGTCATCTGCTGCAAGCGCTGGCGACTGCGCCCGACGCCCGCTACATCGCGCCCGATGCACCGGCCAAAGCCTTCGCCGTGCAGCCCGGCGTGCGCCTCTACCTGCTCGACGATTGCGAACGCCTGACGCCCGCTGCGCAGATCCGCGCCTTCAATCTCTACAACCAGGTCAAGGAAAACGGCGGCCTGCTCGTCAGCGCCGGCAATGCCGCACCGATGGCGCTGGCGCTCCGCGAAGACCTGCGCACCCGTCTTGGCTGGGGCCTGGTCTACCAGGTGCACGGGTTGACCGACGAGGAAAAGATTGCCGCGCTCACCCAGGCCGCCCAGGACCGCGGCATGACCCTGTCGCCCGGCGTGTTACCCTATCTGATCACCCATTACCGCAGGGACATGCGCTCGCTGTCGGCCATGCTGGACGCGCTCGACCGCTACTCGCTGGAAACCAAGCGTCCGATCACGCTGCCGCTGTTGCGCGACCTGCTGGAAATCGAAGGCGATCCCAAACCCGAATGAACTTAGCGATTTTCGACCTCGACCATACCTTGCTGCCCCTGGACTCGGATTACGAGTGGGGCCAGTTCCTGGTCCGCATCGGCGCCGTCGATGCGGACGCCTTCGCCAAGCGCAACGCCGCCTTTTACGCGCAATATGAAGCCGGCACCCTCGATCCGGTGGAATACCTCGAATTCGCGCTCGGCACGCTGGCACAGTACCCGCGCAAGCAACTCGACGCCTGGCATGAACAATTCATGGAGGAAGTGATCCGCCCGGCGATCCGCCCGGCAGCGCTCGACCTCGTGAAGCGTCACCAGGACGCCGACGACCTCACGCTCATCATCACGGCGACGAATCGCTTCGTCACCGAACCGATTGCCCATGCGCTCGGCGTGGCGAACCTGATCGCCGCCGAACCGGATGTCACCGATGCCGGTGAGATCACCGGCCGCCTGCGCGGCATTCCGACCTCGGGCGACGGCAAGGTCATCCACCTGAACGAGTGGCTGCAGGCGCGCGGCAAGACACTCGGCGATTTCGCCAGTAGCACCTTCTACAGCGATTCGCAGAACGACATCCCGCTGCTGTCGGCGGTCACCCACCCGGTCGCGACCAATCCCAACGCCCTGCTGCGCGCGCATGCGCAAGCCAAGGGCTGGCCCATCATTGCGCTATTCGAATGATCAAGAAATTCATCCGCCGCATTCTCGGCAAACCGAAAAAGAGTGAGCGCGTCGAGCCCGTGGTGCTCGGCCCGCAAGAACACCGCATCAATCCGCAGCTGCTGTCGTCGAACGCCGTGCGCGTGACGCAGACGCTGCAGGAAAACGGCTTCAAGGCCTTCGTCGTCGGCGGCGCCGTGCGCGACCTGCTGCTGGGTGTGAAACCGAAGGACTTCGACGTGGCCACCAACGCCACGCCGGAGCAGGTCAAGAAGCTGTTCCGCCGCGCCTTCATCATCGGCAAACGCTTCCAGATCGTGCACGTGATGTTCGGACAGGACATCATCGAAGTCACCACCTTCCGCGGCAGCTCGGCGGACAACGCACCGAAGGACGAACATGGACGCGTGCTGCGCGACAACACCTTTGGCGAACAGCACGAAGACGCCGCGCGCCGCGACTTCACCATCAACGCGATGTACTACGATCCGGCGAGCCAGCAGGTGCTGGACTACCACGAGGGCATCAAGGACATCCGCAACCGCACGCTGCGCATGATCGGCGTGCCCGAAGAACGCTATCGCGAAGACCCGGTGCGCCTGCTGCGCGTGGTGCGCTTCGCCGCCAAGCTGCAGTTCACCATCGATCCGGCGACGCAGGCGCCGATCAAGGTCATGGCGCCGCTCATCAACAATGTGCCGGCGGCGCGCGTGTTCGACGAAATGCTCAAGCTGCTGCTCTCCGGTTATGCGCTCGCCTGCCTGACGCAGCTGCGCAAGGAGGGCCTGCACCACGGCCTGCTGCCGCTGCTCGACGTGGTGCTGGAGCAGCCGCTGGGCGAGAAATTCGTCACGCTGGCGCTGGAGAACACTGACGAGCGCGTGCGCCAGGGCAAGCCGGTGTCGCCGGGTTTCCTGTTCGCTTCGCTGCTGTGGCACCAGGTGCTGGAGAAGTGGAACGCCTACCAGGCGGCCGGCGAATATCCGATTCCGGCGCTGCACCTCGCCGCCGACAGCGTGCTCGACGCCCAGACCGAGAAGCTGGCCCTGCAGCGCAAGATCGCGTCCGACATGCGCGACATCTGGGCCATGCAGCCGCGCTTCGAGCGCCGCATCGGCAAGTCGCCGTACAAGCTGCTCGAACATCCGCGCCTGCGCGCCGGCTACGACTTCCTGCTCCTGCGCTGCCAGTCGGGCGAGATCGACATGGAGATCGGCGACTGGTGGACCGACTTCATGGCCGCCGACGGCCCGGAACGCGAAGAGCTGCTCGCGCGCAAGCCGAAGACGGAAGGCGAAGCAAGCGCACCGAAAAAGCGCCGCCGTCGCGGCGGCCGCAACCGCACCAAACCCGCGCCGGTCGAAGGGAATTCATGACGCGCAGCCGGACGGCCTGCTACATCGGCATCGGGGCCAATCTGGGCGACGCGCGGACGCAAGCGGAAGCGGCGATCGCCGCGCTGGCGCAGCTCCCGGACACCACACTCGCGGCACAGTCGAGCCTGTTCCGCACGGCGCCGGTGGACGCGGGCGGCGACGATTACATCAATGCCGTAGCGCGCGTGGACACGTTGCTGTCCGCCGAGGCGCTGCTCGCGCAGCTGCAAGCGCTGGAACACGCCGCCGGCCGCGAACGCCCCTATCGCAACGCGCCGCGCACGCTCGATCTCGACCTGCTGCTGTACGGAGAGGAGCGCGTCGCCACACCAACGCTGGAAGTACCGCACCCGCGCATGACGGAACGCGCCTTCGTGCTGATTCCGCTCCTGCAGATCGATCCGTTTATCACCATCCCCGGTCACGGCCCGGCGCACCAATTCGTGGCCGCCGTTTCCGGCCAATCCATCCAGAAGCTTTGACCATGCACATTCCCGTCTTTCTCCAGACAGTCGGGCTGCTCGCCCTGTCGAACGTATTCATGACCTTCGCCTGGTACGGCCACCTGAAGGAACTCGGCTCCAAGCCGTGGTGGATCGCTGCCATCGTGAGCTGGTCGATCGCGCTGTTCGAATACCTGCTGCAAGTGCCGGCCAATCGCATCGGCTACACGCAGTTCAGCCTCGCCCAGCTGAAGATCATGCAGGAAGCCATCACCCTCACGGTGTTCGTGCCATTCGCTATGTTCTTCATGAACCAGCCGTTCAAACTCGATTACGTATGGGCGGCGCTCTGCCTCGTGGGCGCCGTCTTCTTCATTTTCCGTACATGAATATCGACCGCTACAACTACATCGTCGTCGAAGGTCCGATCGGCGTCGGCAAGACCACGCTCGCCCGCAAGCTGGCAGAGAGCCTGCATGCGCAGACGCTGCTCGAGCTGCCGCAGGAAAACCCCTTCCTCGAAAAGTTCTACCGCGACGCCGCGCGCTATGCGTTGCCGACACAGATGTTCTTCCTGTTCCAGCGCATGAACCAGCTGCGCGACCTGGCGCAAACCGATTTATTCTCCACGCGCACCGTTTCCGACTTCCTGCTCGACAAGGACCCGCTGTTCGCCCGCCTCACGCTGGGCGACGACGAGCTCAACCTGTACCAGCAGTTGTACGAGCACCTGCGTCCGCAGGCGCCGGTGCCCGACCTCGTCATTTACCTGCAAGCGCAGCCGGAAACGCTGATCGACCGCGTGAAGAAACGCGGCGTGCAGATGGAGGCCGGACTCTCCGAGATCTATCTCTACCGCCTGTGTGAAAGTTACAGCCGATTCTTTTATCATTACGACGCCGCGCCGCTGCTGATCGTGAATACGGAGCACCTGAATCCGATCGACCGCGACGGCGATTTCGAACTGCTGCTTAAGCGCATCGCCACCATGCGCGGCAAGCGCGAATTTTTCAACATCGGGGAATGACATGGCGGGATACCTGCAAGACGCGGAAGCAACGGTGCGCAGCAAGGCCGTGACGGTGACGTCGTTGCAGACGCTGCGCGACAAGGGCGAGAAGATCACCATGCTGACCTGCTACGACGCCAGCTTCGCGGCCCTCATGGACCGCGCCGGCGTGGAAGTCCTGCTGGTCGGCGATTCGCTTGGCATGGTGTGCCAGGGCCATTCCTCGACACTGCCCGTGACGCTGGCGGACGTGGCCTATCACACGGCGAGCGTGGCACGCGGCAACCAGACCGCCTTCCTCGTGGCCGACATGCCGTTCGGCACCTACGCAACCCCGCAGACCGCTTTCGACAATGCCGTCAAGCTAATGCAAGCCGGCGCCCACATGGTGAAGCTGGAAGGCGGGGCCTGGCTCGCGGAAACGGTGCGCTTCCTCGTCGAGCGCGCCGTGCCTGTGTGCGCGCACGTGGGGCTGACGCCGCAGTCGGTGCACCAGCTGGGCGGCTTCAAGGTGCAGGGGAAGACGACCGAAGGGGCGGACCAATTGAAGGCGGACGCGCTCGCCTTGCAGGCGGCTGGCGCGTCGCTGATCGTGCTGGAAGCGATTCCTTCGCAGCTCGGCAAGGAAGTCACCGAATTGCTCGTCATCCCGACCATCGGCATCGGCGCCGGTCCGGATTGCTCGGGCCAGGTGCTCGTGATGCACGACATGCTCGGCACCTTCCCCGGCCGCAAGGCGCGCTTCGTGCGCAACTTCATGGATGGCCAGGGCAGCATCGATGGCGCAGTGCGTGCGTACATTGGCGCGGTAAAGGACAAGTCCTTCCCCGCTCCGGAGCACTGCTTCTGACGCATTCCGCAGGCGAATGAAAAACGGGCGCTTGGAGCGCCCGTTTTTCATTGCTTGTTCATTCAGCTTTCGTAGGCTGCCAGACTCGCCGGAAGTTTCGCGGCGAGCTCCTCCGCGCTGCCGATCGTCAGCCCGAGGTCGCGCAGCAGGCCGTCCTGCAGGCCGTAGATCCAGCTGTGGATCGTCAATTCCTGACCGCGCTCCCAGGCGTCCTGCACGATGGTGGTCTGGGAGACGTTCACCACCTGCTCCAGCACGTTCAGCTCGCACAGCCGATCCAGTCGCTGCTTGGTCGGCAGCGCCTCGCCGAGATAGCGCTCATGCTTCTGGTGCACGTCCTGCACGTGGCGCAGCCAGTTGTCGGCCAGACCGACGCGCTTGCGCGCCATCGCTGCGTGCACGCCGGAGCAGCCATAATGGCCGCACACGATCACATGCTTCACGCCGAGCACGTCGATGGCGAACTGCAGGACAGCCAGGCAATTGAGGTCCGTGTGCACGACGACGTTTGCCACGTTGCGATGGACGAAGAGTTCGCCCGGCAGCAGGTTGACGATCTCGTTGGCCGGCACGCGGCTGTCGGCGCAGCCAATCCAGAGATACTCGGGCGATTGCTGACCAGCGAGCTTGTTGAAGAAACCGGGATCGTTCGCCTCCATCGAGGCGGCCCATTCTCGGTTGTTCCGGAAGAGATGTTCGAGTTCGGTCTTGCTGCGGTCGGTCATGGGATTCAGCGGAGCAATGAATGGTTGGCGGGGCCGGATGGCCGTCGCTCGCAATTCTATAGAAAAGTCTGCTGAATTTTGTACGTAAAACAAGGAGCGCCAACAAAAAGGCCGGCACAAGGCCGGCCTCGCTCACCTGGCGCGCAGGTCAGTTGTTGCGCGACGGCTCGTCGGGCTTCTCGCCCAGCATCGCTTGCTTGAGCTTCGGCTCGACCGGCTTGTCGCCGAGCCAGATTTTCAGGATCGCGTTGTAGAACTGCAGATCCGGCAAGGGTTCGGCGATGCGTTTGCCATTGACTTGAATGACCGTGCCGGTGCCGGGCACCCAGTCAGTCGTCACGATATCGCCCTTCTTCAACTCCGGAATCGACGCAAAGATCTCGCCGAACTTGAGCAGCTGGCCCACGATCTTCGTTTTGTCGTTGCGGTCGATGTTCTGGTTGATGCCGGCCAGGAAGGCGCGGCCGAATTCTTCGCTGCTCAGGTCGCGCAGGACACCGATCTGGACACGGCGGGCACCCGGTGCGTTGAACACGTCATGTGCAGTCCCTTTGCGGTCCTGCAGGTACAGGCCGATGGCATAGACCTTGAAGATGGCCTTGTAGCGAATGCCCGCGCCATTGAATTTGAGATCCTGGGTACCGACCTTGGCCGTATCGTCGAACTTGATGCCGGCGACGTCGGTCGTGGCGTGAGCCGAGCCTGCGAGCGTGAACATGAACATGAGCGCAAGGATGCGCCCGACTGCGGCGAGCTTTTTCATGATGTTGTCTCCAAGTGTTTGCCCTGAATCGAAAACCGAACGGGCGTTTTATTCTTGTCAGAAGAGAATAGTGAATCTAATCAAGATTCGCAAGGGAAACGCGCGTCGCTGCGTGGCAGCGCGGTGCACATAAAGAAAAACCGCCGCCCCTTGCGGGTACGGCGGTTTCTCTATGGAAATTTTTCCTCGCTTACTCGAAGAATTCCTTGACCTTGTCTTTCCACGACTTGCTCTGCGGGCTGTGTTTCGACCCACCGGCATTGGTCAGCGCTTCGAATTCCTGGAGCAGTTCCTTCTGCCGATCCGTGAGCTTCACCGGCGTTTCGACCACGACGTGGCAGAACAGGTCGCCGGCGTAGCCTGAACGCACGCCCTTGATGCCCTTGCCGCGCAGGCGGAAGGTCTTGCCGGACTGCGTGCCTTCAGGCAGCGTGAACGACGCCTTGCCGTTCAGCGTCGGCACTTCCACTTCACCGCCAAGCGCGGCTTTGGCGAAGGAAATCGGGACTTCGCAATGGAGGTCGTCGCCGTCGCGCTGGAACACCGGATGCGCCTTGATGTGGATTTCCACGTACAGGTCGCCCGGCGGCCCGCCGTTCATGCCCGGCTCGCCGTTGCCGGAGGAGCGAATCCGCATGCCGTCGTCGATACCGGCCGGGATCTTGACCTCGAGCGTCTTGTTCTTCTTGATGCGCCCTGCGCCGCTGCAAGTCGGGCACGGGCTAGGAATGATCTTGCCGCTGCCGTGGCACTTCGGGCAGGTTTGCTGAATGCTGAAGAAGCCCTGCTGCATCCGCACCTGACCCTGACCGCCGCAGGTGCCGCAGGTCGTCGGCGAGGTGCCCGGCTTGGCGCCGGACCCGTGGCAGGTTTCGCATTCGTTCCACGACGGCACGCGAATGGTGGTGTCGTAGCCGTGCGCCGCCTGCTCAAGCGAGATCTCGAGGTTGTAGCGCAGGTCGGCGCCGCGGTAGACCTGCGGGCCGCCGCGGCGTGCGCCGTGGCCGAAAATGTCGCCGAAAATGTCTCCGAACGCATCGCCGAAACCGCCGGCGCCGAAGCCACCAGCCCCGAAACCGCCCGCCATGTTCGGGTCGACGCCCGCATGGCCATAACGGTCGTAGGCTTCGCGCTTGCTCGGGTCGGAGAGCATCTCGTAAGCCTCTTTGGCTTCCTTGAATTTCTCTTCGGCGCCCTTGCTGTCCGGATTGCGGTCCGGATGGTGTTTCATCGCGAGCTTGCGGTACGCCTTCTTGATGTCGTCGTCGGAGGCGTTTTTCGCTACACCCAGAATCTCGTAATAGTCACGCTTTGCCATGTTGTAGGGACCTTGTCAGTCTCGTCATCCGGCACGATGGAGCGCGTCCACCGTGCCTTGTTCTGCCATCCCTTGCGATAAAGGTCCGCAAAGGAAGCGCGCCTTGCCAATCGCACAAAGCGCGCATCAATAAACACAAACGCCGAGCCCGGATCGCGGACGATCGCTGTGGCTCGGCGACTCATCGCGGCGCGAACCGCGATGCCCATCCATTACTTGTCTTTGACTTCCTTGAAGTCGGCGTCAACGACGTCTTCTTCCTTCGGCCGCGATTCCGAGCCGCCCGCATTGCCGCCGGTTGCGCCGGCTGCACCCGCAGCGCCAGCCTGCTGGCCCTGCATGTCGGCGTACATCTTCTCGCCGAGCTTCTGCGCCGCGGTCGACAGGGCTGCCACTTTGGCATCGATGGCGTCCTTGTCGTTGCCCTTCAGGGTCTCTTCGAGATCCTTGATGGCCGCTTCGATCTTCTCTTTCTCACCGCCGTCCAGCTTGTCGCCGTACTCGCCAAGGGCTTTGCGGGTGGAGTGTACCAGCGCATCGCCTTGGTTGCGCGCGTCGGCCAGCTCCTTCAGCTTCTTGTCCTCGTCGGCATACAGCTCGGCGTCCTTCACCATCTTCTGGATTTCGTCCTCGGTCAGTCCCGAGTTCGCCTTGATGGTGATCTTGTTTTCCTTGCCGGTGGCCTTGTCCTTCGCGCCGACGTGCAGGATGCCGTTGGCGTCGATGTCGAAGGTCACTTCGATCTGCGGCGTGCCGCGCGGTGCCGGCGGGATGCCTTCAAGGTTGAATTCACCGAGCAGCTTGTTGCCGCTGGCGATCTCGCGCTCGCCCTGGTACACTTTGATGGTCACGGCCGGCTGGTTGTCGTCGGCAGTCGAGAACACCTGGCTGAACTTGGTCGGGATCGTGGTGTTCTTGGCGATCATCTTGGTCATCACGCCGCCCAGGGTTTCGATGCCCAGCGACAGCGGTGTCACGTCCAGCAGCAGCAGGTCCTTGCGGTCGCCCGACAGCACGGAACCTTGGATCGCGGCACCGACGGCCACGGCTTCATCTGGGTTGACGTCCTTGCGCGGATCCTTGCCGAAGAACTCCTTCACCTTCTCCTGCACCTTGGGCATGCGGGTCATGCCGCCGACCAGGATGACGTCCTGGATGTCGGAGACCTTCACGCCGGCATCCTTGATGGCGATGCGGCAGGGCTCGATGGTGCGCTCGATCAGCTGCTCGACCAGCGATTCCAGCTTGGCGCGGGTGATCTTCATGTTCAGGTGAACCGGCGCGCCGTTGACCATCGCGATGTACGGCTCGTTGATCTCGGTCTGTTGCGAGGACGACAGCTCGATCTTCGCGCGCTCGGCGGAAGCCTTGATGCGCTGCAGGGCGATCGGGTCCTTCGACAGGTCGAGACCGTTCTGCTTCTTGAACTCGTCGATGATGTAGTCAATGATGCGCTGGTCGAAGTCCTCGCCGCCGAGGAAGGTATCGCCGTTGGTGGACAGCACCTCGAATTGCATTTCGCCATCGACATCCGCGATCTCGATGATGGAGATGTCGAAGGTACCGCCGCCAAGGTCGTACACGGCGATCTTGCGGTCACCCTTGCCGCTCTTGTCGAGGCCGAAGGCCAGCGCAGCCGCGGTCGGCTCGTTGATGATGCGCTTGACGTCCAGACCGGCGATGCGGCCGGCGTCCTTGGTCGCCTGGCGCTGCGCGTCGTTGAAGTAGGCCGGCACCGTGATCACGGCTTCGGTCACTTCCTCGCCGAGATAGTCTTCGGCAGTCTTCTTCATCTTGCGCAGGACTTCCGCGGAAACTTGCGGCGGGGCGAGCTTCTTGTCGCGCACGCCGACCCAGGCGTCACCGTTGTCGGCCTTGACGATCTGGTAGGGCATCAGGTTGATGTCCTTCTGCACTTCGTTCTCGGCGAACTTGCGGCCGATCAGGCGCTTCACTGCATACAGCGTGTTCTTCGGGTTGGTGACGGCCTGGCGCTTGGCCGGCGCACCGACGAGGATCTCGCCGTCATCCTGATACGCGATGACCGAAGGCGTCGTGCGGGAGCCTTCGGAGTTTTCGATGACCTTGGGTTGGCCGCCTTCCATGATGGCGACGCAGGAGTTGGTCGTACCCAGGTCAATACCAATAATTTTGCCCATGTTCGTGTTCCTTTAAAAAACGGATTTCTGATGTGTTGAATATGTGGAATCTGCCGCCGGTTTCAAGCGCCTGAAGCTAAATTCGCTTACTGCGCCACCGTCACGAGCGCCGGCCGCAGCAAACGGTCGGCAATCATGTAGCCCTTCTGCAGGACGGTGACGATGGTGTTCGCTTCCTGCTGAGCCGGCACCATGGAAATGGCCTGGTGCTTCATCGGGTCGAGCTTCTCGCCGGGGCTGGGATTCACTTCCGCCAGGCGGTTGCGCTCGAAGGCCGCATTGAGCTGCTTGAGGGTCATTTCGACGCCTTCCTTGAGCGACTCCACCGACGGCGTATCCAGTTTCAACGCCATCTCGAGGCTGTCCTTTACCGGAACCAGCGCCTCGGCAAAGTTTTCGATGGCAAATTTATGTGCCTTCGCAACGTCGTCCTGAGCGCGGCGCCGGATGTTCTCGCCGTCGGCCTTGGCACGCAGATAGGCATCCTGCATTTCGGCCAGCTTGGCTTCCAGCGCGGCGATCTTGTCCTCGCCCGGCTGGGCGGCCGACTGGGGCTGGGCTTGGGCCTGTTCCGCGGCCGCGGCTTGCGTCTGATCAAGCTGCTCGGCTTGATCCTGCATTTTCTCTTGATCTTGCATCACAAAAAATCTCCAACAATCAATGACTTAGCGCCAACACGAACAGCAAATGGGGCTTGACCGCACTATTTCAAGGGGAATTGGTGAAGATTTTTTCAATTTTGCAACGCAACGTTGATATGACTCGGAAACGCCATATCGCTGCATGGCTCGCCGGCGACCTTCCATCTGGCGACGGAAGAACTAGGATGAAAGCGTCGGCGCGCGTCGCGCGGGCCGACGGAGATTTCGATGCGCCTGTCCCTGATTTCCGCGTCCGTCGTGGCTTACGCCGCTGCAGCGGCCACCTGGATTTGCCAGGCCAACCTGCCGGTGCTGTTTTCCGCTTACTGACGCAGCCGGTTCGACCGGTCAGCGTTCCGCTCCCAAGGCCTTGGCCTGGGCGCGGGAGACTTCCGCTGCTTGCCTTGCATCTTCCTTCATGGCCGGCGTCAGCATCGTCGGCCAGCCGGCGAGATGCTGTTCCGCCAAGTCGGCCAGGCCAGCAATCCATTCGGGCGCATCGTTCAGACAGGGGATGTAGTGGAATGCCTTGCCGCTGGCGGTCAGGAAGTCGGTTTTGGCTTCCATCGCGATCTCTTCGAGCGTTTCCAGGCAGTCGCTGGTGAACCCGGGACACATGACATCCACGCGCTGCACGCCTTCCTTTGCCAGCTTGACCAGCGTCGGCGCCGTATAAGGCTGCAGCCATTCGGCGCGGCCGAAGCGGGACTGGAAGGTGACGACGTAATCCTCCGGGCGCAGGCGCAGTTCGGCGGCCAGCAGGCGTGCGGTCTTGTGGCACTCGCAGTGGTAAGGATCGCCGAGGAGCAGCGTGCGCTTGGGCACGCCATGGAAGCTCATCACCAGCTTGTCGGGGCGGCCGTTCTGCTCCCAATGCGTCAGCACGGAGCGCTTTAGGGCGCGGATGTAGCCCTCATGGTCGTGATAGTGCTTCACCACGCGCAGCTCGGGGACATTGCGGACCTTGCGGTAATGGCCGAAGACGGCGTCGCAGATCGATGCGGTGGTGGTACCGGAATACTGCGGATACGCGGGGAGCACGAGGATGCGGTCGCAGCCCTGCGCCTTCAGCTGGTCAAGCACATCCGGAATCGACGGATTGCCGTAGCGCATGGCGTAGGCGACGCTCACGTCGTGTCCGCGCTCACCGAGATAGCCGCGCAGCAATGCCGCCTGCTTCGCGGTGTAGACCTTCAGCGGCGACCCTTCCTGTGTCCAGATCGACGCGTACTTGTGCGCCGACTTGCCCGAACGCAGCGGCAGGATGGCTCCGTGCAGGATGAACCACCAGACGGCCTTCGGGATTTCGACGACGCGCGGGTCGGACAGGAACTGCTTCAGGTAGCGTCGGACCGCCGAGGCGGTTGGTGCATCCGGCGTGCCGAGGTTGACCAGCAGGACGGCGGTGCGCAGGCGCGTACCGTGGGTGAAGTCGGGTTCCTTGTCGTAGGCCATGGGTGTTATCGGGTCAGGAAGCGAGCAATTCCCGCGCGTGCTTGCGGGTCGTGGCGGTGATTTCCAGGCCGCCGAGCATGCGGGCGATTTCCTCGACCCGCGCCTTGGCGTCGAGGCTGTCGATGCTTGAGAGCGTCTTGCCCTCGACGTTGCGCTTGCTGACCTGGAAATGCTGGTTGGCCTGGCTGGCGACCTGCGGCAGGTGCGTCACGCACAGTACCTGGCGATCCTGGCCGAGCCGCTTGAGCAGGCGTCCCACCACTTCGGCGACCGCGCCGCCGATGCCGCTGTCGACCTCGTCGAAGATCAGCGTCGGCGTAGTTGTTGCAGTGGAAGTGATGACGGAAATCGCGAGCGAAATGCGCGCCAGTTCGCCGCCCGACGCGACCTTCGCGAGCGAGCGCGGCGTCGTGCCGGCGTGGCCTGCAACGAGGAATTCCACCTGTTCCAAACCATACGCTGCAGGCTCGCCGGCGTTCAATGCCACCTCGAAGCGGCCACCTGCCATGCTGAGCTCCTGCATTGCCGCCGTCACCGCTTCGCTCAGTGCCTTGGCGGCCTTGGCGCGGGCCTTCGACAGCGTCTGCGCCGCGGCGATGTAGTCGGCCTTGAGTTTCTCTTCCTGTTCGCGCATGGCGTCGAGGTCGCTGGCATCGGCAATCTGGCGCAACTGCGCCGACAGCGTCTGGAATTCCTGCGGCAAGTCTTCCGGCTGCACACGGAACTTGCGTGCGGTGGAGTGAATGGCATCGAGCCGCGCCTCCACCGTATGCAGCCGCTCGGGATCGAGTTCGACACGACCGAGATAATCGTTCAGCGAGTAGACGGCTTCCTGCAGCTGGATCGTGGCCGGTTCCAGCGCTTCGAGCACAGGCTTGAGGCCGGCATCGATGTCGGCCAGCTTGGAGAGTTTCAGCGTCAATGCCGAGAGCTGCGACAGCATCGGGCTTTCCGATTCGGAAATCGCGCTCAAGGCTTCCTGCGCTCCTTCCATCAGGCTCGCCGCATGCGACAGGCGGCTGTGCTCGTTGCTGATCTCGCTCCACTCGCCCGGCTTCACGGCGAGCTTTTCCAGCTCGTTCACCTGCCACTCGAGACGCTCGCGTTCGAGCAGTACATTCTTCGCATTGGCTTCGAATTCCTCGCGCTGTTTCGCGAGCGCCCGCCACGTCTTGTAGGCGGCGGCGACGGACCGCGCGTCATCGACGAGACCGGCCTGGCTGTCGAGCAGCAGGCGTTGCGCGTCCGTCTTCAGGAGCGACTGGTGGGCATGCTGCCCGTGGATGTCGACCAGCATTTCGCCCAGCTCGCGCAGCTGCGCCGCGGTGGCGCTGATGCCGTTGATGAAGGCCTTGGAACGTCCGGCGTTGTCGATCACCCGGCGCAGCAGCACCCCGCCCTCTTCGGCGGTGAACTCGTGCGCGTCGAGCCAGTCGTCGACCGCGTCGTGGGTGGAGAACTCGGCGGTGATATCGGTCTTGGCGGCGCCTTCGCGCACCATGCTGCCGTCGCCCCGCCCGCCGAGGGCAAGGGCCAGCGCATCGATGAGGATGGATTTGCCCGCGCCGGTTTCACCAGTGAACACCGAGAAGCCGGGGGCGAAGTCGAGCTCGATGCTGTCTACGATAACGAAGTCGCGAATGGATAGTGTGCGGAGCATAGCGATTGTAATTTGTCACTTCGACAGCCGGCGCGTACCGGAGGCCGGCTGATGTGCCGCGCTATTTTAGCTGGCCTGCGACGGAGGGATATTCGTTCCAGTGGAGCTTCTCGCGCAAGGTATCGTAATAGCTCCAGCCCTGCGGATGCAGGAAGGTGATGGCGTGCGCGGAACGGCGCACGATGATGCGGTCGTGGTGCTGCAGGCTGGCGAGCGACTGCATGTCGAAATTCACGCTGATGTCGCGTCCGCCCATGATTTCGATCTCGATGCAGCTGCTGTCCGGGATCACGATGGGCCGATTGGACAGCGCATGCGGCGCGATCGGCACCAGCGACAGCCCGGACAGGCTGGGGTGCAGCAGAGGACCGCCGGCGGACAGGGCGTAGGCTGTCGAGCCGGTCGGCGTCGCGACGATGAGGCCGTCGGAGCGCTGGTTGTACATGAAGCGGCCGTCGACGTCGACTTTCAGCTCGGCCATGCCGGAGGTCGAGCCGCGCGACACGACCACGTCGTTGAACGCCAAGGCATGGAAAATGGTCTGACCGCCGCGCAGTACCGAACCTTCGAGCAGGCAACGCTGCTCGGATTCGAGCTTGCCGTCGAGCATGTCCGTCAGCACCGGCAACATCCCCTCCAAAGGAATGTCGGTCATGAAGCCGAGCCGTCCCTGGTTGATGCCGATCAGCGGCACGCCGAACGGAGCGAGCTGCCGGGCGATGCCGAGCATGGTGCCGTCGCCGCCCACGACGATGGCGACGTCGGCCTGCTCGCCGATCTGCTGCGGCGTCAAGGCCGCTTCCGCAGCCAGGCCGATGTTGTGCGCGGTGTCGGTCTCGAACACGACGCGCAGGCCGCGCCCGCGGAGGAACGCGGCAAGTTCCGACAACGATTCCGTGATCCCGCCGGCCATGTACTTGCCGATGACGGCAACGGTCCGGAAGGCGGGCAATGCGGATGGCGAGGAAGGCAACATGCTGGAGATTAGACCATAATTTGCCAGGCACTCACAGCGGCGGTGAAAGCGTCCATTCCACTCGCATATCCATCCCATGGCTCCCATCAAAGCAGTCTTGTTCGATCTTGACGACACCCTGTGGCCGATCGTTCCCGTCATCCGCCGCGCCGAGGATATTCTGCACGCGTGGCTGCGTGAGCAGGTGCCCGACGTGGCCGCGCGCTTCAGCATCGACGCGATGCGCGCGCGGCGCCAGGAACTGATGGCGACCGATCCGGTGTACCAGCTCGACCTGCGCAAGCTGCGTCATGCCGGCCTGGTGGAAGCCTTCCAGGCGGCCGGCGCGGATGTGCGCCGTGTCGACGAGGCGATGGCGGTTTTCTCGCGCGCCCGCAACGATGTCACGCCTTTCGACGATGTGCTGCCGGTACTAAAAGCCTTGCGCGCGCGGCATGCGGTCGGCTCGGTATCGAATGGCGTGGCCGACCTGCACATGATCGGCATCGCGCATCTGTTCGACGCGTCGGTTGCCGCGCACCACGTCGGCGTTGCGAAGCCTGATGCGGGCATCTTCCATGCCGCCTGCACTGCGATCGGCGTGCCTCCGGAGCAAGCGGTCTATGCCGGCGACGATCCCTTGCTCGATGTCGAAGGCGCCCAGCGTGCCGGCTTGCAGGCGGCCTGGCTGGCGCGCCCGGAATTGCCTCTGCGTCAGTTGCCGGAT
This sequence comes from Oxalobacteraceae bacterium OM1, assembly GCA_004570315.1. Classification (GTDB taxonomy): domain Bacteria; phylum Pseudomonadota; class Gammaproteobacteria; order Burkholderiales; family Burkholderiaceae_D; genus Noviherbaspirillum. The sequence continues at coordinate 25,191 of SPQI01000500.1, forward strand.
CATGTCCGGCCTGACATCGTCTGCCGCGACCTGCACGACCTGCATGCTTGGCTGCAAGGTCGGCAATGAAACTGTGACAAGACTCAAGTGTTTCAGTGGCGTGGCAGGAACAGAGCGCTAGCGAGCGCTATCCGCCGTCGCTACAATAACCCCATGCAACTCGATTCCCGCGCGCAAACTTTGCTCAAGGCTCTGGTCGAACGGTATATCGCCGACGGCCAGCCGGTGGGCTCGCGCGCGCTCTCCAAGATCTCCGGCCTGGAGCTCTCGCCCGCGACCATTCGCAACATCATGGCCGACCTCGAGGAAATGGGCTTCGTCGCCAGTCCGCATACCTCTGCCGGCCGCGTGCCGACGCCGCGCGGCTACCGCCTGTTCGTCGATACCTTGCTCACCGTGCAACCGATCGACGAAACCACCGTCGAATCCCGCCTGCAGCCCAAGCTCCAGCAACGTTCGCCGCAGAAGATCATTTTCGGCGCCGCGCAGGTGCTCTCTTCGCTGTCGCAATTTGCCGGCGTGGTGATGACGCCGCGGCACGAATCGGTGTTCCAGCAGATCGAATTCCTGCGGCTGTCCGAGCGCCGCATCCTGCTGGTGGTGGTCGCGCCGAACGGCGAGGTACAGAACCGCCTGCTGCTGACCGACGTCGATTACACGCCGTCGCAGCTGGTCCAGGCCGCCAACTACATCAACCAGCATTACGCCGGCGCCACCTTCGAGGAAGTGCGCCAGCGCCTGCAGAACGAGCTGCGTCAGCTGCGCGACGACATGACCGTGCTGATGCAGGCGGCCGTCGAGGCCGGCAGCGAAGCCATGGCCGACCAGGGTGAAGACGTGGTGATTTCCGGCGAACGCAATTTGCTTGGGGTGACCGACCTCGCCTCCAACATGACCTCGCTGCGCAAGCTGTTCGACATGTTTGAACAAAAGACCGGTCTAATGCAGCTGCTGGATTTTTCGAGCAAGGCCAACGGCGTGCAGATCTTCATCGGCGGAGAGTCGCAACTGGTGCCGATGGATGAAATGAGCGTCGTGACCGCGCCCTATGAAGTGAACGGCCGGATCGTCGGGACGCTTGGCGTGATCGGTCCGACGCGCATGGCCTACGAGCGCGTCATTCCCATCGTCGACATCACGGCCAAACTGCTCTCCAACGCGCTCAGCCACTGCTGAGCCGCGCCTTAAGCGTCAAATCATCAGCTCGGCCAGCGTCTTGTTGCTGGCCGCATCGATGTCGGTGATTGCAAGCCCGATACGGAAGCCTTCCGTCCCGCTCAGAATGCTGTACGCCACCTTCGCATTGGCGACCACCCGGCGCGGCGCGCCGTTGATCTGCGTCTCGAACATGAAGGCACAGGTGGCACCAGCCGGCAATTGCTGTTCGATCAACAGTGAGACGCCGGCCAGCGCGATGTCGATGGTGCGGCCGCGCAGGATGGCGCCGGTTTGGAGGCGTACTTGGGCAGGCGCGCGCAACGGCTTGCGGGGAAAGCTTCGGTTGTCCTTGGTCATGCGGAAGGATGCGACGAACCGTCGCGGAAGACTGGGTGAATCGGAGCGGGCGGCGCGTCAGCGGCCGCGATGCGGACAGTCGGTCTTGGTGCAATGCGCGTAAAGCGCCAATGCATGGTCGGCAATATTGAAACCGCGGTCACGCGCGACCGTTTGCTGGCGGCGTTCGATTTCATCGTCGAAGAATTCCTCGACGCGGCCGCAATCGAGGCACACCAGGTGATCGTGATGCGAGCCTTCGTTGAGTTCGAAGACCGCCTTGCCGCTTTCGAAGTGATTGCGATGCAGCAGCCCGGCCTGTTCGAACTGCGTCAGCACGCGGTAGACCGTCGCCAAGCCGACATCCATGTTGTCAGCCAATAAAATCTTGTAGACGTCCTCGGCACTGAGGTGCCGCACGGAGCTGTTGTGGAAGATGTCAAGGATCTTGAGCCGCGGCAGCGTCGCTTTCAGACCGCTGGCTTTCAGCTCGGAAGGATTGCTTGGCATGTTGTTGGTCGGAATAGGATTATCTGGCTTATCATATAGCGTTTTGGCCCCTGCTGCTCACTGAATTGAGACCCACCATGCGCATGTTGTCACTTCGCTCCACCCCGGCCGCTGCAGGTGTTTTCTGCATCGCGCTCGCCCTGCTGTCGGGCTGCGCCTCGCGCAATCCGCTGATGGATGGCGGCGCGGCGAAACCGAATCTGGAGCAGGCCAGCGGCACCGATGCCGCCACGGCAAGCGCAGGCATCCAGACCGTCGAGCCGAGTGCATTCCAGCGCTTCATCAATTACCTGAAGCCCTATCGCATCGATGTCCAGCAAGGCAACTTCGTTTCCCAGCAAATGCTGGCGCAGTTGCGCGACGCGATGAAGAACAAGGAGGGCGTCACGCCCGACCAGGTGCGCTTCATCCTTGGCACGCCGCTGCTCAACGACGTCTTCCACAACGAGCGCTGGGACTATCCCTTCCTGCTCAAGAAGCGCAGCGGCGAGATCATTTCCAGCCGCGTCACCGTGTACTTCAAGGGCGGCCGCGTGAGCAGCGTCGAAGGCGACCAGCTGCCGCCGGAAGAGCAATACCTGAATCTGATCGCCGGCCAACCCGCCCCCAAGAAATAAGTACCATGAGTGAAATGAAGATTGCCGTCGCCGGCGCCTCCGGCCGCATGGGCCGCATGCTGATCGAGACCGTCATGGCCGCGCAGGACGCCACCCTGGCCGGCGCAATCGACGTGCCGGGCGCCCCGAGCATCGGCACCGATGCCGCCGCCTTCCTGGGAAAAACGGCCGGCGTGACGATCGAGTCGGACCTGGACAAGGGCTTGGCCGGCGTCGACCTGCTGATCGATTTCACCCGTCCGGAAGGCACGCTCAAGCACCTGGCGTATTGCGCAGCCCACGGCATCAAGATGGTGATCGGCACCACTGGCTTCGACGACGCCGGCAAGGCTGCGATTGCCGCTGCCGCGCAGCAGACTGCCGTCATGTTCGCGCCCAACATGAGCGTGGGCGTGAACGTCACGATGAAGCTGCTCGAACTGGCCGCAAGAAGTTTTTCGCACGGCTACGATATCGAAATCATCGAGGCGCACCATCGCCACAAGGTCGATGCGCCGTCCGGCACTGCGCTCAGAATGGGCGAGGTCATTGCCGGAGCGCTCGGCCGCGACTTGAAGGACGTTGCCGTCTATGCGCGCGAGGGCGTGACCGGCGAGCGCGATCCGTCGTCCATCGGCTTCGCCACCATCCGCGGCGGCGACATCGTCGGCGACCATACCGTGCTGTTCGCCGGCATCGGCGAGCGCATCGAGATCACCCACAAGTCCTCCAGCCGTTTGCCCTATGCCCACGGCAGCCTGCGTGCCGCCCGCTTCCTTGCCGACAAGGCAACCGGCCTGTACGACATGCAGGACGTGCTCGGCTTGCGCTGATCCGCTGCCTTTCTGTCCCGGCGTGAGTTGGGGCAGATGGAACGCCGGCACCATTCCGATTACACTTCTGCCCAATCTCGTTCGGAAGTCCCTCCATGAATTCGACTCTCGGCTTTTCGCATTACTGGGCGCAGGGCGACGCAGTGTCCCACGCTGTCGCTTACCTGCTGGTGCTGATGTCCATCGTCAGCTGGTTCTATATCTTTTCCAAGAGCTGGAGTTCCTGGCGCACTCGCCGCAGCGCGGCCGCCCTGCCGAGCTTCTGGAAGGCACCGACGCTGCCGGACGCCATTTCGGTCCTGAGGAACGTCGATAGCGAAAACGTCTACACGCCGCTCGCCACCCAGAGCGCGGAAGCAGCCAACGTGGGAGCCCAGGCCGGCTCGCTGAATGCCAGCGTCGACCCGAGCGAACTCATCACCCGCACGCTGCGCCAGGAAATCAACCGCGTCTCGGCGCGCCTTGAAAGCGGTCTGACGCTGCTGGCCTCGGTCGGATCGACGGCGCCCTTCGTCGGCCTGTTCGGCACGGTCTGGGGCATCTATCATGCGCTGGCCGCGGTGTCCTCGTCCGGCACGGTGCAGATCGACAAGGTGGCCGGTCCGGTGGGCGAAGCGCTGATCATGACGGCGCTTGGCCTGGTGGTCGCGATTCCGGCGGTGTTGGCCTATAACGCCTTCACCCGCGTCAACCGCCTGACGTTGGCCGAGCTCGACGGCTTCGCGCACGATCTGCATGCCTTTTTGACAACCGGCTCGCGCGTCGGCAAGCAGTAAGGAGCAGCCATGGCTTTCGGCGGATTCAACGACAACAAGCAGCAGGCACCGATGGCGGACATCAACGTCACGCCGATGGTGGACGTGATGCTGGTCCTGCTGGTCATCTTCATCATCACCGCGCCGCTGTTCACGCACGCGATCAAGCTGGATTTGCCCAATGCCGCCTCGGCGCCGGCGCCCGAGAAGCCCGAAACGATTTCGCTCTCCATCAACGGCGAAGGCCGCATCTTCTGGGGCAACGATCCGGTGCAACTGCAGGATCTCGCGCCCCGCCTCGCCGAGGCGTCGAAGAAGAATCCCCAGCCGGAGCTGCAGCTGCGTGCCGACAAGGGAACGCGGTATGAAGTCATTGCGGAAGTGATGGCGGCGGCGCAGAACAACGGCATGAACAAGATGGGGTTTGTGACGGATGCGCGGGAGCCGGTGCAGAAGTAAGCGGCAGTAGAATCACACCCGCGGCGCGTCCGTCAGCCTGCTTGTCGTTCCCGCGCAGGCGGGAACCCGGAGATGACCTGACGACGCTCGATTAAAGAAGAATGTTCCCCCGTTAACGCCTTTTCCACCTCTGGCGTAACGCAATTCCCCGCTCTCCGGCCTGGATTCCCGCCTTCGCGGGAATGACAGCGCACTTGATACGCTGCCGGTTCCCCGTTTGCCGGCGTCCGCTGCTCCGTGACTCCAACGACGGCACTCTCCGGTCGATGCAGCGCCCCCATCCCCCGGCATTCCGCACCTTTCCGCCGGTATAATTGCCGGTTCCATCCCACATACCCTGCATCATTCGTCATGCAAGAAAAATATCTCCCCGGCGACGTCGAGAAAGCCGCGCAAGACCATTGGCGCGCCATCGACGCCTACAAGACTGTCGAACACGCGAAGGACAAGAACGGCAAGGACAAGAAGAAGTTCTATGCCTGCTCGATGCTGCCCTACCCGTCCGGCAAGCTGCACATGGGGCACGTGCGCAACTACACCATCAACGACATGCTGGCGCGCTTCCTGCGGATGAACGGCTACAACGTGCTGATGCCGATGGGCTGGGACGCCTTCGGCCTGCCGGCGGAGAACGCGGCGCTGAAGAACGGCGTGCCGCCCGCGAAGTGGACCTACGACAACATCGCCTACATGAAGAAGCAGATGCAGGCGATGGGTCTGGCGATCGACTGGTCGCGCGAAGTGGCGACCTGCGATCCGAGCTATTACAAGTGGAACCAGTGGCTGTTCCTCAAGATGCTGGAAAAGGGCATCGCCTACCGCAAGACGCAAGTAGTGAACTGGGACCCGGTCGACCAGACAGTGCTCGCCAACGAGCAGGTGATCGACGGCCGCGGCTGGCGCACCGGCGCGGTCGTGGAAAAGCGCGAGATTCCGGGCTACTACCTGAAGATCACCGACTACGCCGAGGAACTGCTCGACCAGGTACAGCATCACCTGCCCGGCTGGCCGGAGCGCGTGCGCCTGATGCAGGAGAACTGGATCGGCAAAAGCGAAGGCGTGCGCTTCGCCTTTCCGCATGACATTCGCGACGACAGCGGCCAGCTCATCCAGGAAGGCAAGCTCTATGTCTTCACGACGCGCGCCGACACCATCATGGGCGTGACCTTCTGCGCCGTGGCGCCCGAGCATCCGCTGGCGACGCATGCCGCCGCAGGCAACCCGAAGCTCGCCACCTTCATCGAGGAGTGCAAGAAAGGCGGCACGACCGAGGCCGAGCTTGCGCTCAAGGAAAAGGAAGGCCTGCCGACTGGTCTCTTCGTCACGCACCCGCTGACCGGCGAACAGGTCGAGGTCTGGGTCGGCAATTATGTGCTGATCACCTACGGCGATGGCGCGGTGATGGGCGTGCCGGCGCACGACGAGCGCGATTTCGCGTTCGCCAAGAAATACGATTTGCCGATCAAGCAGGTCGTCGCCGTCGAAGGCGAGACCTATTCCACCGACGCCTGGCAGGAGTGGTACGCCGACAAGCAGCGCGGCGTCACGATCAATTCCGGCGCCTTCGATGGCCTGGGCTACAAGGCCGCCGTCGACAAGGTCGCCGAGGCGCTGATCGCCAAGGGCTTGGGCGAGAAGAAAACCACCTGGCGCCTGCGCGACTGGGGCATCAGCCGCCAGCGCTACTGGGGCACGCCGATTCCGATCATCCATTGCGAGACCTGCGGTTCGGTGCCGGTGCCCGAGAAGGACCTGCCTGTCGTGCTGCCGCAGGATTGCGTGCCGGACGGCAGCGGCAATCCGCTCAACAAGCGCGAAGATTTCCTGCGCTGCGAGTGCCCGCAGTGTGGCACGCCGGCCCGCCGCGAGACTGACACGATGGACACCTTCGTCGATTCCTCGTGGTACTTCATGCGCTATTGCGACCCGAAGAACGAGGAGCAGATGGTCGCCGGCGGCACCGAATACTGGATGCCGATGGACCAGTACATCGGCGGCATCGAGCATGCGATCCTGCACCTGCTCTATGCCCGCTTCTGGACCAAGGTGATGCGCGACCTCGGCCTGGTGAAAGTCGACGAGCCTTTCGTCAACCTGCTCACGCAGGGCATGGTGCTCAACCACATCTATTCGCGCCGCACCCCGCAGGGCGGCGTCGAGTATTTCTGGCCGAGCGACGTGGAGAACGTGTACGACGAGGGCGGCCGCATCATCGGCGCCAAGCTCAAGAGCGACGGCTCGGCGATCACCTACGAAGGCGTGGGCACGATGTCGAAGTCGAAGAACAACGGCGTCGATCCGCAGGAACTCATCAACCAGTACGGCGCCGACACCGCGCGCCTGTTCGTGATGTTCGCCTCGCCGCCGGAGCAGACGCTGGAATGGAACGACGCCGGCGTCGAAGGCGGCAACCGCTTCCTGCGCCGCGTGTGGGCCTTCGCGCATGCGCAGTCGGCACGGATCGCCGCGTCGTCGGACGTGGATTTCAGCGAACTGCCCGAACCGCACAAGGCGCTGCGCCGCGAGATCCACAAGATCCTGCAGCAGGCCGATCATGATTTCCGCCGCATCCAGTACAACACCGTGGTGTCGGCGTGCATGAAGATGCTCAACACGCTGGAAAGCGCGAAGCTCGAAGATTCCGCCGCGACCAACGCGGTGATCGCCGAAGGCTTCTCCGTCTTCCTGCGCGTGCTGTATCCGGTGGCGCCGCACATTACGCACGTGCTGTGGCAGCAGCTCGGCTACGACGTGGCCTTCGGCGACCTCCTCGATGCGCCGTGGCCACAGGTCGATCCGGCCGCGCTAGACCAGGCGGAGATCGAGCTGATGGTGCAAGTCAACGGCAAGCTTCGCGGCAGCGTGAAAGTGCCGAAGGAAGCCGACAAGGCGGCCATCGAAGCCGCTGCGCTGGCCAACGAGAATGTGAAGAAGTTCGTCGAAGGCACGCCGAAGAAAGTGATCGTCGTGCCCGGCAAGCTGATCAACATCGTCGCCTGAGCACCAGGGAGAACGCATGAAGCGCCGTACCGCCCTTGCCTGTACCGCCGCGTTCGCGCTGGCCGCCTGCGGTTTTCAGCTGCGCGGCACAGCGCCGCAATCGAGCATTCCGTTCAAGACCATCTACATCGGCGTGCCGGAGACTTCCACGCTGGGCGTCGAACTCAAGCGCAATCTGCGCGTGAACGGCGACACCCGCGTGGTGACCGATCCGAAAGAGGCCGAAGCGGTGCTCGACATCCTCTCCGAAACGCGCGACAAGGTGGTCTCCTCGCTGAACACGCAAGGCCGCATACGCGAGTTCACCCTGCTCTATCGCCTGCGCTTCCAGGTACGCGACAACGCCGGCCACACGCTGCTGGCGCCGACGGAAATCACGGTCAAGCGCGACCAGAGCTTCAACGAATCGCAGGCCATCGCGAAGGAAAAGGAAGAGGAAATCCTCTACCGCGACATGCAGGGCGACATCGTCCAGCAGATCATCCGCCGCCTCGCGGCCTTGAAGACGGCTTGACCGGCTCGCACCATGCAACTGCGGCTTGACGCCCTCGACGCCCATCTCGCGAAGACGCTCGCGCCGCTCTACGTCATCACCAGCGACGAGCACCTGCTGGCGCTGGAAGCGGCCGACCGCATCCGCAAGACGGCGCGTGCGCAGGGCTACTCGGAGCGCGAGGTGTTGGTCGCCGAACGCTACTTCAAGTGGGGCGAGTTGCTCGCGGCGAATCAATCGCAGTCGCTGTTCGGCGACCGTAAGCTGATCGAGCTGCGCATTCCGAGCGGCAAGCCGGGCAAGGACGGCGGACAGGCGCTGCAGGAGTATGTCGGGGCGCTCAATCCGGACAACGTCACGCTCATCACCCTGCCGAAGCTCGACTGGCAGACCGCCAAGACGGCCTGGGTCGGTGCATTGCAGCAGGCGGGCGTCTACCTCGATATTCCGCTGGTGGAACGTGCGCAGCTGCCGCAATGGATCGGCAACCGGCTGGCGGCGCAGCGGCAGAGCGTGGAACGCCAGAGCCTGGATTTCATCGCCGACCGGGTGGAAGGCAACCTGCTGGCGGCGCATCAGGAGATCCAGAAGCTGGCGCTGCTGTACCTGGAAGGCAAGCTGAGCTTCGAGCAGGTGCAGGATGCGGTGCTCAACGTTGCGCGCTACGACGTCTTCAAGCTGAACGAGGCCATGCTGGCCGGCGACGCCGCACGGCTCGTGCGCATGGTCGACGGGCTCAAGGGCGAAGGCGAGGCGCTGCCGCTGGTGCTGTGGGCGGTGGCGGAAGAAATCCGCACGCTGCTCAAGATCAAGTCGGGCATGGCCGTCGGCAAGCCGGTCGCCATGCTGCTCAAGGAATATCGCATCTGGGGTCCCCGCGAGCGGCTGATGGAGCCAGCACTGCGGCGGCTGAAGCTGTCCACGCTGGAGGCGGCGCTGCAGGAAGCGGCCCAGGTGGATAAGATGGTCAAGGGCCTGCGCGCCAAGGCGTTTGCCGGGGATGCGTGGGATGCGCTGCTGCAGCTCGGGCTGCGGGTGGCGCGCGGCTGAGCGGCACGCGACGGCGCTTGCGCCTCCCACCGGAGATGCGTTCCGGGTTCGAATCGAAAGACGAGTGGTTCCTCACATCATGGACATCAAGCACTACATGAACGACATTGGCCAGCGCGCCCGCAAGGCATCGCGCGCCATGGCCAAAGCCGATACGCAGGCCAAGAACACGGCGCTGTCGCTGATCGCCGCCGCCATCCGCCGCGAGGCCGACGCCCTGCGCGCGGCCAATGCCAAGGACCTCGAGGCGGCGCGCGCCAACGGCCTGGCGCCAGCGATGCTCGACCGCCTGACGCTGTCCGACAAGGCCATCGCCACGATGGCCGAAGGCCTGGAGCAGATCGTCGCCCTGCCCGATCCGATCGGCGAGATGTCCAACATGAAGTTCCGCCCGACCGGCATCCAGGTCGGTCAGATGCGCGTGCCGCTGGGCGTGATCGGCATCATCTACGAAGCGCGTCCCAACGTGACGGTCGATGCGGCCGGCCTGTGCATCAAGAGCGGCAATGCGACCATCCTGCGCGGCGGCTCGGAGGCCATCCACTGCAACCAGGCGCTCGCCAAGCTGGTGAAGGAAGGTCTCGCCGGTGCGGGCCTGCCGGCCGACGCGGTGCAGATCGTGGAGACGACCGACCGTGCGGCCGTCGGCGAACTGATCACCATGCCGCAATACGTGGACGTCATCGTGCCGCGCGGCGGCAAGGGCTTGATCGAGCGGCTGATGAAGGAATCGAAGGTGCCGATGATCAAGCACCTCGACGGCATCTGCCATGTCTACATCGACGACAAGGCCGACCTGGAGAAGGCGGTGAAGATCGCCTTCAACGCCAAGTGCCATCGCTACGGCACCTGCAACACGATGGAAACGCTGCTGGTGGCGCGCGGGATTGCGCCGCAAGTGCTGCCGCGCCTGGCGGAGGTGTACCGCGGCAAGGACGTCGAGCTGCGCGGCGACGACGAGGCGCGTGCCCTGCTGGCCGGCTATCCGCATCTGGCGTCGGCGACCGAGGACGACTGGCACACCGAGTACCTCGCGGCCATCCTCGCCGTGAAAATCGTCGGCGGCGTGGACGAGGCGATCGATCACATCAACACCTACTCCTCGCAGCACACCGACGCCATCGTCACCGACGACTACAGCCGCGCTATGCGCTTCCTGCGCGAAGTCGATTCGGCTTCCGTGATGGTCAATGCATCGACGCGCTTTGCGGACGGCTTCGAATACGGCCTCGGCGCCGAGATCGGTATTTCGAACGACAAGCTGCATGCGCGCGGGCCGGTCGGGCTGGAAGGGCTGACGTCGTTGAAGTATGTGGTCTTCGGCCACGGCGAAGTACGCGAATAAGAAAGGCCATTCATGCTCTGGGTGAAGTCCTTCCACATCGTCTTTGTCGCCTCCTGGTTCGCCGGGCTGTTCTACCTGCCGCGCATCTTCGTCAACCTCGCGATGGAGACCGATGCGACCAGCACCGCGCGCCTGCTGCTGATGGCGCGCAAGCTCTATCGCTTCATGACCATGCTGGCCGTGCCGGCGCTGCTGCTCGGCCTCTGGCTGTGGCTGGGTTACGGCATCGGACGCGGGCCGGGCAATGGCTGGCTGCATGTGAAGCTGGCAGTAGTGGTGGCGCTGATCGGCTATCACCATGCGTGCGGCTCGCTGCTGAAAAAGTTCGAAGCGGGCAAGAACCTCCGTTCGCATACCTGGTTTCGCTGGTTCAACGAAGTGCCGGTGATCGGCTTGCTGATTGCCGTGATCATGGTCGTGGTCAAACCCTTCTGACGCCGAGGAGCATGCGATGAGCAAGGTTTGTGAATATTTTCTGGCGCCGCAGTCGCCGTGGACGTACCTGGGACACGAGCGCTTCGTTGCGCTGTGCCGGAAACATGGCGTGCAGATCGAACTCAAGCCGATGGATCTCGGCAAGGTGTTCAGCGTCTCCGGCGGTCTGCCATTGCCGAAGCGGCCGCCGCAACGGCAGGCGTACCGGCTGGTGGAACTGACGCGCTGGAGCGATTACCTCGGCATGCCGTTGAACCTGCATCCGAAGTTCTTTCCGGTGCCGCCGGACGCCGCGGCCAAGCTCATCATTGCCGTGCGGCTGGCGCACGGCACCGATGCCGCACTGGATGTGACGGGCGCCATCATGCGGGCCGTGTGGGCCGAGGAACGCAACATTGCCGATGCCGACACGCTGGCCGCGATCGCCTCCGCCTGCGGGCACGACGGCAAGGCCTTGCTGAAGTCGTCCGAGACGGCGAGCGTGCAGGCGGAGTACGACCGCAACACCGAGCAGGCGATGGCGGCAAACGTGTTCGGCTCGCCTTGGTATGTGTACGACGGCGAAGGCTATTGGGGACAGGACCGGTTGGACTTCCTCGAGCGGGCGTTCGCCACGAAGTGATTCATCGTCGTTCCGGTGTGAGCGGGATGACAGTCGTTCCGCCACCAATCCGGCAACGAAAACAATTCACCGTCGTTCCGGCGAACGCCGGAACCCAGCGGCTTTAACGGACGGTGTCAACGCCGCTGGATCCCGGCTTTCGCCGGGATGACGGCACAGGCCACCGCAGCATTTGCACTTTACGGATAAAGGGTTCCCCATGGCACAGTCGCATTCCTATTTCTGCCCCTGCCCGCGCGGCCTCGAAGCCGCGCTCGCCGAAGAGCTCGGCGAGATCGCGCAGCTCTGCACGCTCAAGGTCCACAACCAGGTTCCGGGCGGCGTGCATTGCTCCGGCAGTTTGCAGGACGCCTGGCGCGTCAATTTGCATTCCCGCATCGCCTCGCGCGTGCTGATGCGCATCGCGCATGGCAGCTACGTCAACGAGAACGACGTCTACGACCTCGTGCTCGCGGCGCCGTGGGAAGACTGGTTCGACGTCGATCACACCATCCGCGTCGACATCACCGCGATCAAGTCGCCGCTCAAGAGCCTGGAGTTCACCACGCTGAAAGTGAAGGACGCCGTCTGCGACCGCTTCCGCGACCAGTTCCAGCGCCGGCCGTCGGTGAACACCCGCACGCCCGACATGCGCATCGCCGCCTTCCTCGATGCGCGCACCTGCACCGTCTATCTCGATACCTCCGGCGAAGCGCTCTTCAAGCGCGGCTGGCGGCAGGAGACCGGCGATGCGCCGCTGCGCGAGAACCTCGCTGCGGGCCTGCTGCGCGTGGCCGGTTGGAAACCGGGCACGGTGCTGTTCGACCCGATGTGCGGCTCCGGCACCATCCTGGTCGAGGCGGCGCAGATCCTGGCTGGCATTCCGCCCGGCGCGCGCCGCAGCTTCGCGTTCGAAAAGTTCAACGACTTCGACAATGCGGCCTGGCTCGCTATCAAGAGCAGCTTCAAGCCGAATCCCTTGCCGACGTCGCCGACGCTCTTCGGCAGCGACATCTCCGGCGACATGATCGTCATGGCGCGCAACAACCTGCGCAATGCGGGTATCCAGTTCGACGTGCCCCTCAAGCAGATCGAGGCGCAGGAAGTGAAGCCGCCGAGCGACGTGCCGGGCATCCTGCTGACTAATCCGCCCTATGGCGAGCGCATCGGCGTGCGCGGCGACCGCAGCCAGGACGAAGACGAACTCGCGAAGAACTTCTATGCCGCCTTCAGCACCACGCTCAAGCAGCGCTTCGCCGGCTGGCAGGTGTATCTCTTCACGGCCGATCTCGGCGTGCCGAAACTGCTGCGCCTGAAGGAATCGCGCAAGACGCCGTTCTTCAACGGCGCACTGGAATGCCGCCTGTTCCGCTTTGAAATGGTGGCCGGCTTTCATCGCCGCGAGGAAGCCAAGCCGAAAGCGTCCTGATCCTTTCCTTGGCCCCGCCGCCCGGAGAGCGGGCGGCGCCGGCGCGCTTGCGCTATTCTTGTCTTTTCCGCCGACAAAACCCACAGACAAGGAGACATTCATGCTGCAAGTGGTCAAGGGCCTGCCCAAATTGAACGACGCCGCGCTGCTGCGCGACCAGGCCTACATCAACGGCCAGTGGACCGGCGCTGCCGGCACCTTCGATGTCACCAATCCCGCCGACGGCGCGACCATCGCCTCGGTCCCGAACCTCGGCGCCGATGACGCGCACGCGGCCATCGATGCCGCTCAGGCCGCCTTCCCCGCCTGGTCCGGCAAGACCGCCAAGGAACGTGCCGGCATCATGCGCAAGTGGTTCGACCTCATGATGCAGCATGCCGACGACCTCGCCGCACTGATGACCGCCGAACAGGGCAAGCCGCTGCCCGAGGCCAAGGGCGAAGTGATGTACGGCGCGAGCTTCGTCGAGTGGTTTGCCGAGGAAGCCAAGCGCGTCTGCGGCGACGTGATGGCCTCCACCTGGAGCGACAAGCGCATGGTGGTACTGAAGCAGCCCATCGGCGTCTGCGCCGCCATCACGCCCTGGAATTTCCCGATCGCGATGATCACGCGCAAGGTCGCGCCCGCGATGGCAGCGGGCTGCACTATCGTCATCAAACCGGCCGAGCAGACGCCGCTGTCCGCCCTGGCACTCGCCGAACTGGCGCAGCGCGCCGGCGTGCCGGCCGGCGTGATCAACGTCGTGACGGCAGACTCGCAGCGTTCGATCGAGGTCGGCAAGGTGCTGTGCGACAGCCCTGTCGTGCGCCATCTTTCCTTCACCGGGTCGACGCCCGTCGGCCGCATCCTGATGCAGCAGTCCGCGCCGACGGTGAAGAAGCTCGGCCTCGAACTCGGCGGCCATGCGCCTTTCATCGTATTCGACGACGCCGACATCGATGCCGCTGTGGAAGGCGCGCTGGTGTCGAAATACCGTAACGCCGGACAAACCTGCGTCTGCACCAATCGTTTCTACGTGCACGAAAACATTTATGAAGCCTTCGTCGAGAAGCTGGCGGCAGGCGCGGCGAAGATCAAGGTCGGCAGCGGCTTCGAACAAGGCGTGGCGCAAGGTCCGCTGATCGACGGCCAGGCCATCGAGAAGGTGCAGGAACATGTGTCGGACGCCGTCGCCAAGGGCGCCAAGGTCCTGGCTGGCGGCAAGCTGCATGCGCTTGGCGGTCAGTTCTACGAACCGACCGTGCTCGCCGGCGTGACGGCCGACATGAAGATCATGCGCGAGGAAACCTTCGGCCCGGTCGCCGCCGTGGCAAAGTTCAGCTCCGAAGAGGAAGTGATCGCCGCCGCGAACGACACCGAGTTCGGCCTTGCGAGCTACTTCTATTCGCGCGACATCGGCCGTGTGTGGCGCGTGGCCGAGAAGCTCGACTACGGCATGGTCGGCATCAACACCGGCATCATCTCCAACGAAGTCGCGCCCTTCGGCGGCGTGAAGCAGTCCGGCCTGGGCCGCGAAGGCTCCAAGTACGGCATCGAAGAATACCTGGAGCTGAAATACCTCTGCATGGGCGGGGTCTGACCCGGCACGCGAGGCGGCTGCCCGTCACGGCGCGCCGCCGTCGTCCGCAGGCTTGCGCCTCAGGCGCCGGGCCGGTGGTTGCCAGGTGCCGTCTTCATCGACGCTGCCCAAGCACATCGAGACGCCGACGACCACCAGGCCGACCACCAGCGTGATCAGCAGATCGACCAGCGCCGCGTCGTCGCCCCAGATCGTCCATCCGAAATGGCGTGCGGGCGATGGCCACCATGCGGCCATGACCAGGGGTTCGCCGAGCAACTCGTCCAGCATGCACAGCGACGAGCCGAGCAGTCCGGCGGCAACCAGCGCATGCCCGATGAAGGCAAAAGTCCAGTAACGCCGCTCCTCGCCTTCCGACCGCCGGCGCCCGCGCCACTGCGGCGGCAGGCTGCACAGGGCGAAGGCGATGCTGAACGGAAGAAGCACGATGGCGAGCTGGTCGTAGGCGCTCATGCGGACAAGGTTGGCAAGGACACGAGCCGTACTGTAGCCGTCGCGGGCGAAGTTGTAAACCATGCAAGCTATTTTTCGCCTGCCCGGTTGACGTGACGCTCGCGCACATCCACGACAATTCCCGCATGCCCACACAGGAAGAAAAAGCCGCATTCGCCCAGCGCCTCGCGCTGGCGCTGCGGCGCAGCCCCGAGCCGGTCAACGGCGCCACGGAGCTGGCCCTGCGATTCAACCTGCGCCATCGCGGCACGGCGATTTCGCCGCAAACCGCGCACAAATGGCTCACCGGGCGCACCATCCCCACGCACGACAAGCTCGTCACGCTGGCCGCGTGGCTGGACGTGAGCGCGCATTGGCTGCATTACGGCCCGCCGCCGGCGACGCGTCTGGAGACAGGCGAAAAGGCGAAACCCTACATCACGGGGAAACCGTCAACGGAGGCAGTACGGCTGGCGGGGAAGATCCAGGGCTTGTCGGCGCATCAGCGCTACCTGGTGGAGGAGCTGGTGGATCAGCTGCTGGGGGACGCCGGCTGACGTCTCTGCGGAGCAAGGCGTGCTCCCTTGCTCACCTTCCCGCGCTTGAACTGCAGATCCTTCACCTGGGCATGGCATTAGGACGCCACCGTCTAAGTGACCGGGCACATCTCGCACATACGCTTCGGCTGTGGCGGATTGCCTGGCGCTTTCGTTGGCGTGCTGCATCAAATCAACGTCTGACGGCATTGCCGTTGCGCAAGTTTCTCCATTGCTGTAAAAACGGTTCATGCCGAACCGAAAGCCCCGCCCCAGCCAGCCCGGACGCGTGACCTTGAGCGAGATCGCCGCACGCGTCGGCACCAGCGCGATCACGGTGTCGCGCGCGATCAACGCGCCGCATCTCGTCTCGGAGGAGCTGCGGGCGCAAATCGACGCGGCGATCGCGGAACTCGGCTACGTGCCCAACCGCGCCGCCCGCGCCCTTGCTTCGGCCCGCTCGGAAAGCGTGGCGGTGCTGATTCCCTCCCTCTCCAACACGGTGTTCACCGAGCTGCTGTCCGGCGTGCGCGACGTGCTGTACGCCGAAGGCTATCGCACCATGATCGGCGACACGCGCTACGGCGCCGGCGAAGAGGAAAGCCTGCTGCGCGCCTACCTGGAGCATTCGCCCGACGGCATTCTCCTCACCGGCTTCGACCAGACCGACGCGGCGCGCGAGCTGATCGCCCGCAGCCGCATACCGGTCGTGCACATGATGGAACTCGGTCCGCCCGGAAGCTACGCCGTCGGCCTGAGCCAGGTCGATGCCGGCTACGCCATCACCATGCATCTGCTGGAACGCGGCTACCGGCGCATCGCCTTCCTCGGCGCGCAGCTCGATCCGCGCGTGATGCAGCGCTTGTCCGGCTGCCGCGCCGCATTGACGCAAGCGGGCGTTCCCTATCCGGCCGGCGAGATTCTCGATCCGACGCCCTCCTCCATCGGCATCGGCGCCCAGATGCTCGAGCGGCTGCGCAGCCAGGCGCCGGATTGCGATGCGGTCTTCTGCTGCAACGACGACCTTGCGCACGGCGTGCTCTTCGAATGCCAGCGGCAAGGCATCCGCGTGCCGCAGGACCTGGCGGTGGCCGGCTTCAATGACCTGGCTGCATCCGCCTGGACCTGTCCGACGCTGACCACCATCGCCACGCCGCGCTACCTGATCGGCAGCGCAGCGGCGACCATGCTGTTGAAGTTGATGCGCAGCGAGACGCCAGAACCGGCGCAGATCGATGTGGGCTTCTCGCTGGTGGCGCGCGAGAGTACCTGAGGCCGTCAACCGTCACCGCGAGGAGGCACGCATCTTGGCTGAGCTGGACCCGCGTTCGTTGATCTTCGTATCGGGCCTGTTGGGCCTGATGTGCTCGGCCATTCTCTTCATGCTGCGCGGCAGTTTTCCGCTGTCCATCGGCGGCCTGCGCAACTGGGCCTGGGGCCTGCTGTGCATGGTCATTGCGAGCGGCATGTACGGCCTGACTGGTTCGGTGCCGTCCTTCTTCCCGAACGTCGGCGGCAATGTCCTGCTCGTCGGCGGCATCATGCTGGTGTACGCGGGTTTCGTCCGCTTCCTGAAGCGCCGTCCGCGCGTGCGGCTGCTGGCGGTGACGCTTGCCGCCGTCTTTGCCTTCTGCGCCTGGTTCACCTACGTGCGTCCGAGTTATCCGCTGCGCGCGCTGTTGGTGACCAGCGTCGACACCTGCCTGTTCCTGGCCTGCGCAGCACTGATCCTGAAAACCAGCGCGGGCAGCTTTTCCGGCCGCTTCACCGGGCTGGTCTTCGTCGCCATCGGTACGATATCGGCGGCGCGTGTCGCCATGCTCCTGCTGCAGCTGGATACGCCCGACAGCGTCATGGGTCCGACGCCGGGACAGAAGTTCTATCTCGTGGCGATCGCCTTCGCCATCCTCGCCATCACGCTGGGCGCCATCATGATGGCCAACGAGCGCCTGCGCGCCGAACTCGAATTCATCGCCTCCCACGACCAACTCACCGGCGCCTATGCGCGCGGCGCGTTCATCGAACAGCTGCAGACGGAGCTCTGCCGCAGCGAGCGCAGCGGCCGCCCGCCGGCCCTGCTGATGTTCGACCTCGATCATTTCAAGACCGTGAACGACCGCTTCGGCCATGCGGTGGGCGACAAGGTCATCACCGACTTCGTGCGGCGCACCCGCGAGCTGCTGCGCGGCCACGACATGCTGGGACGCTACGGCGGCGAAGAATTCGTCGCCCTGCTGCCGGAGACGACGCGCGAGGAAGCCTGCAAGGTGGCCGAGCGGATCTGTCATGGCATCGCCGTGCATGTCTCCATGGAGCTGCCGCGCTACACCGTGAGCATCGGCGTGGCGGGCGCAGAAGCTGCCGACGCGACCGTGGACGCGCTGCTCTTCGCCGCCGACCGTGCCCTCTATGCAGCCAAGGCGGACGGACGCAACTGCGTGCGCGGCGATCCGGGACAAGCGGCGACGCCCCGGGAAACCGCTTCCGGCTGACCGGCCGCGCTTTGCCAAGGCGCGGCAATCCCGCGTAAAATGAGGGCCTTCGCGGGTGTAGCTCAATGGTAGAGCTGAAGCTTCCCAAGCTTAAGACGAGGGTTCGATTCCCTTCACCCGCTCCAGATGCAGGCACCCGACGGTGCCCTTTTTTTTGGCAGCCGCCGCGTTTTCCCGAACAGCAAGCATGTCCGACAAGCACCCGACCGATGGCGCGCAGCGCCCCATGCTCTACGACCCCACCGAGCGCCGCATCCGCAGTTTCGTCACCCGCGCCGGACGCCTGTCCACCGCGCAGGCGAAAGCCCTCGACACGCTGGGGCCGCGCTTCTGCATTCCCTATGCGAAGGCGCCGCTGGAGCTCGCGCAGGCCTTCGGCCGCGATGCGCCGACGATTCTCGAAATCGGTTTCGGCATGGGCGATACGACGGCGAAGATTGCCGCCGGCATGCCGGAGAAGAATTTCCTCGGCGTGGAAGTGCACACGCCCGGCGTGGGCAGCCTGCTGAAGCTGATCGGCGAACAACAGCTGGAGAATTTGCGGATCGTCCAGCACGACGCGGTGGAAGTGATCACGCACATGATCCAGCCGAATAGCCTGGCCGGCGTGCACGTCTTCTTCCCCGATCCCTGGCACAAGGCGCGGCACAACAAGCGCCGCCTTATCCAGCCGGCCTTCGTCTCCCTGCTGTGCTCGCGCATTGCGCCGGGCGGCTACCTGCATTGCGCGACCGACTGGCAGGACTATGCGGAGCAGATGCTGGAGGTGCTGGGCGCCGAGCCGACGTTGCAGAACACGGCCGACGGCTACGCGCCGCGGCCCGACTACCGGCCGGTGACGAAGTTCGAAAACCGTGGCTTGAAGCTCGGCCACGGCGTGTGGGATCTGGTGTACGTCAAGCGTTGAATACGGCGAGGCGGGACCGCGCGCCCGGCTCGTCATTCCACGTTTCATCTAGTGCGTGGCGCAACTGCATGAATGGCTGCGTGCAAAATCTGCCTCCCTTCCCCTGATACCTCGTGTGTTGCTTGCGGCGCCCGCCGTGGCATCGCCGGGCGCCACTCAACCCCTTACTTCGCCAAGGCGATCGGCGTCATCTTGTTCGCGTAGGGTATCGACTGTCCCATCACGTACTGCGTCGCCAGAATGGAAGTCGACAGCGTGGTGCCGGAACTGCCGAGAGCCGGCTTGAGCGTCGCCGTCAACGCATTGGACGACGTCGCGACGTTCGTGAACGAGATGCCGCCCGACGTGATGTTGTTTTGACTCGGGGACCATGTCACCGCGACATTGGACTGCAGCGTCAGCGTATCGCCGTCCTTGACCGAGATGCCCGACGA
>SPQI01000375.1 GCA_004570315.1 Oxalobacteraceae bacterium OM1
CCACCGTTGACGCGGCGTTGCGTGCGCCGCCGGCAACGGCATGCCGTGCTGCTCTCTTGATGAGGAACGCGCCATGAACCACCCTGACACAACACGGATGACGATCGTCGGTCCCTTTGCGGTCTACGCCGGCAACGCGGCGATCGCGCGGCAGGTGGTGAAGGCGGTGCTGCGGCGCCGCTCTCATCCCGCTTTCGGGACGGTCAGACTGCCGACCGGCGAAAACGTCGATTGGGTGGACATGCGCCACCCGGCCCTGCGTCCGCAAGCCATGCGGATGGAGGGTATCGGCGGCCCGGCCTGCCGTCGCGGCCGCTGACGTACATCGGCAGACCCTCCGCAACGGAGCGGCCGCGCTTCGGTCACCTTACATTGCAAGAGATGGAGAACGATCATGCGACACCTGTGGTCAGCGGCACTTGGATTCCTGACCTGCACCTGCTGTGCCGCCGCGCCCAAGCCGGCCGCGCAGGACGAGAATGCGTCGATCGCGAAGGTCCCGCAGGTGACGAGCGCACCGGTCGGTACCATGCCGGCGCCCGACGTGAATCTGCGCTGCCGGCCGGCGGCATTGCATTGTGCCGACACCTTGCCGAAACCCGGCAAAGCGATCACCACCGACTCCATGCCGCTGGGCAGCATCCTCAAGGCGCAGCGCCGGGGCGATCCGACTGCGCCGTCCCGCTATCCCACCAGTCCCGGCTCGGGCGGCATGGTCAGCGGCGAATCCGGTTCGCCCACGCGGGCGGAACCGGGACCGACGAACGGCATCGGCCGCTAGTCGGGCACGCGGAGCATTACTCCGTTACAGGGGAATGGCGCAGACGTGTTCGCTTCCGCGCAGGCCGCGCTACGGTGTTGCTCCTACATCCCAGGCAGAACTTGTCTGCGCATGCAAAGCTTGCCGTCAATCCGTTAGATTTCCGTTCCGGACCGGAAGTAGAATTGCTTCCCATCCTGACTGTGACGGCAAGCCATGCTGTTTCTTCGCCTGTCGGACGACGAGTCCGATACCAACTACATCGAGCTGCTGCGCGAACTGTTTTCGGTGCGCGGGCCGACCACTGTCGCCGGCATCCTGTGGACATTGGTCGGCGGCCTGCTCGCCCTGCGCACGGGCGATACCTGGCTCAAGCTGATTTTCTGCATGGGCCTCGCACTGGCGCTGGTGCGCATCTGGGTGATCTGGGGGCCGTTGAAGCGCATGACGCTCCACGCCCAGGAGGCCGATCGGGCGCGCCGTGTGGAGCGCTGGTTCCTCCTTGGCAGCTGGAGCTTTGCGGCATGCATCGGGATGCTCGGCGTGCGCGTGTTCCAGGTCGGCCAGGCCGAGCAGCACATGCTGTTCATCGGCTATGTGTTCACCTATGGCGCCGGCATGGCGATTCGCGCCTACCTCCGTCCCGTCATGTGCATCGGCGCGATTGCGCTCGCCTCGATCGCGCCCGCAGTGGCCATGCTCACCCGCCCCGAGGCGGAGTACTTCGGCGTCGGGATCATTCTGCTATTGATGGGGACGACGGGCATCGAAAGCGTGCTCTTCCTGTACCGCCGTGCGGTGGCCCAGATCAAGACCCGCCTGCAGCTGGAGCAGATGGCGCAGGTCGATGCCCTCACCGGGCTCGGTAACCGCCATGCGCTCAACGAACGCGCGCACCGGCTGTCGAGGAGCAAGGTGCGCGGCGAACTGCTGGCCGTGCTCTGCATCGACCTGGACAAGTTCAAACCCGTGAATGACACGCTGGGACACGCCGCTGGCGACGATTTGCTGGTGGCCGTCTCGAAGCGCATCGCCGCCCAGCTGCGGGCCGAAGAATTTGCGGCCCGCATGGGCGGCGACGAGTTCCTCATCGTCCGCTCGCGGCTGCACAGCGTCGAACAGGCGCAGCAACTCGCGGAACGTCTGGTCGCCGCGCTCAATGCGCCCTATGCCATCCACGAACACGTGCTGCAGGTCGGCGCAAGCATCGGCGTGGCGGTCGGACTGGCCGAGTCGGATTCGCTCGACGCGCTGATGAACCTTGCCGACAGCGCGCTCTACGAAGTCAAGGCAGCCGGCGGCGCGGCGTTCCGCCTTGCGCTCAGCGCAGCCGTGCAGCACGCCGCCTGACCACGACGCAGGGATGGCGGCGGCCCTGCGCTACTGCGCCGGCACGATGAACATGGCGGCGACGGCGAGCGCCATCGCGCCGGTCGCCAGCCAGCCGAGAAACTTCAACCGGCGCGTCACGACGAGACGCCCCATGATGTCTGCGCGCGCGGCCATCAGCATCATCAGCGCCATGATGGGCACCGACATGACGCCATTGACCACCGCGCTCCAGTACAGCGCCTTGATCGGGTCGATCGGGGCGAAGCAGAGAACGACGCCCGCCAGCGTCGCGACAGCGATGATCGTGTAGAAGCGCGGCGCCATGGACAGGTCGTGCTCAAGGCTGCTCTTCCAGTGGAACGCGCCCGCCATCGCGTAGGCGGCGGAGCCTGCCAGCACGGGAATCGCGAGCAGCCCGGTGCCGACGATGCCCAGGCTGAACAGCGTGAAGGCAAAGTCGCCGGCAATCGGGCGCAGCGCTTGCGCCGCCTGCGCCGAGGTCTGGATTTCAGTCACGCCATGGGCGTAGAGCGTCACGGCGGTGGTGACCATGATGAAGAAGGCCACCAGGTTCGAGAAGCCCATGCCGATGTAGGTGTCGACCTTGATGCGCGTGAAGTCGGCGCGCGCCTGGCGCGGGTCGGTCTTCAGCGGTTTTGCATGGGGATCGGCGCGCAACTCCTCGACCTCCTGGGACGCTTGCCAGAAGAAGAGGTAGGGACTGATGGTCGTGCCGAAGACGGCGACGATGGTCGTGAGATACGACGGCTTCCACGACAGGTGCGGCAGCAAGGTCTTCGCGACGAGTTCGCTCCACGGCACATGCACGATGAACACCGTGGCGACGTAGGCCAGTAATGCCAGCGTCAGCCACTTCAGCACGCTGACGTAGCGGCGATAGGGAACGAATACCTGCAACAAAACCGAAAGAACGCCGAACGCAACGGCATACAAATGGGCCTGCCCGCCAAGCGCCAGCCGGGCGGCATCGCCCATGGCGGCAATGTCGGCGGCGATGTTGATGGTGTTGGCCGCCAGCAGGAGACCGACCATGATGTACAGCAGCCACGGCGGATAGTGCTGCCGGATATTGGTCGCCAGGCCGTGGCCGGTCACCCGGCCGATGCGCGCGCTCACGATCTGGATGCCGACCATCAGGGGATAGGTGAAGAGCAAGGTCCACAGCAGTCCGAATCCGAACTGCGCCCCGGCTTGCGAGTAGGTCGCAATACCGCTCGGGTCGTCGTCGGCGGCACCGGTAATGAGTCCGGGGCCGAGCTTCTTCAGCCAGCCGGTCTCATCGCGATAGTCCTTGACCGGCTTCGCCGCCGCAGAGGTCTCTTCCATGCGCGCTCCCGTTCCATTCGTTGACGCGTATGCAATGTTCGATTGGCATCCGGGAAGTTTGTTCCGGTGAAAGAAACGAGAAGTGAAATGGGAAGTGGACTGGCCTGTGCGAGAGCAGTCTGACGGCAGGTTGGCGTGACATCAGCGGGTCGGCAGGTCCGTGGTATAGTACTGTATATCCATACAGTATCCACTTTGCGAGACGGGCTTTGCCGCCCGTCCGCCATCGGGCGAATCATGAAGCCTCGTTCCCAACCGCTGACCGATCGCGCTGAGCTCGATGCCCAGCGCGCCGCTTGCCGTACCGTCTCCTTTACCGTCCGTGCTCCTCGCTTGCTGCGATTGCAGCCCGGCGTGCGCAGCCCCGAACTCGTGCATCTGCTGAAGGCCCGCAGCGCGCCGACCGCCGTCCTCGTGTGCGCGGCCCAAGCGCCGGGGAGTCGACCTTCCGCGGCCCGCAACAAGTCCCTGCACAAGGCGCTCGCTGCAGCCATCCAGCAGCTGCGGCTCGAGAGCTTCCCGGCGGAGCGGCATGCGACGCAGGACGAGGATGCGTCAGACCCAGCCTATCTGGTCTTCGGTATCAGCGGCGCCCAAGCCGAGGCCCTGCTGGTCGAGTTCGGCCAGGACGCGCTGCTGTGGTGCAACCAGGCCGGCCCGCCGGAGTTGATGTTGCACCCGTCATTGCGGCGTTCCGGCCGGGACTTCGCAGCGGGATAAGTCGGAAAAAGCCTGCGTTGCGCCTTTCCGCATGCCCGCATCATGCCGAAGCGTGATGCGCAATCGCGATGACGAAAGGCAAGACGAGTTCGGGAATGAGATAGCCCAGCCAGACGCCGCTCGGCTTCGGCAGTCCCACCTTGCTGATCGACACCAGCCTGCCCACGCCGGCCAGCAGGACGCCGAGCGCAAGCAGATAGACCAGGAAACCTTGCTGCTGAATGGTCAGCGCGGCCCACAGCGCGATGAGGCCGGTGGAGAAATACACGCCGGCCATGAACCGGTGCACGTTGTCCAGGCGCGGCGACGTATCCGGCTGGCCCAGGAACATCTGCAGCGTGCCGCCGATCAACGCGATGGCGGCGACCAGAAACAGGCAGACTTGGACCACGACTTGGCTTGCGCTCATGTTCGCCTCCGATCTTGTTTGTTCTTTTCGGCGCGGCAGCATTCGCCTTGCGGAAGCTTTCCGCCATGACGACGCGAGACGGAGCATGCCGCCGCGAATGACCGCGCATGCGGCGACATACCCCCTTACCTTTCCGATGTCCGAAAGCCGACCTATCCGGAGTATGCGCGGCAACGCGGAAATTGCAAATGTCACGAAGGGCTCAGCGTGTTGGCACGCTCAACTGCACGTCCAGCACAGTGCTGCAGCCGGACCGGGACACTAGTTCTCCGCTTCGTCCCCTGCATTGTCCGTTCGTTTTCCTCGCAACATGGCGGGAGGCCACCATCCCAGACTTCCGGTGATGCGCGCGTCGAACTGCAGCGGCACGCGGGAGACAGGATAGGATTTGCCGCCGTAAGAGAAGCCGGCTACCTCCAGCGTTCCTCCATCCAGTGATCCGCACGCGGTGTCGACCTTGTAGGTCGTTTCCAACGTCCCGTCAGGACCGTAAGCGCGCTTGGATTGCCCAGTCTGCGCCAATGAAAAGGCAGCGCCCTGCGGCATCACGATGCGCGATTGCGCGAGCGCGCTCTCCGCATCCGCCGGCATCCTGACGCGCAGGTAGGACACGTCCTTGTTCACGAACCCCACCGGCACGACCGGCGGCACCGGGAAGACGTAGAACGTCGATAGCGTGGCGAGACGATCCGGGCAGATGAATTGCATCCGCAGCGGCAGGCCGTCATAGGGCGCCAGCGCGGCGTGCCCCTTCTCGGCGGCGAGGTCTGCCCCGGAGAACAGCACCGCCTCCTTGGTGCCGGAGGTGGTGAACGAGACGCATCCCGCAAGCAATAGCGAGAAGACGTAAGTGAGTCTGGCAAGCATGGCCGCACCTCCTGCAAAGGTCCGTGCGGACATCGACACTTTGCCCGCACGATGTCCACGCCAGCAGAAGTCGTGCCACTCCCGTGCAGACGCTGAGCGCGCGTGACGAGCGACAACGCGGGACTTCGCCGGCGAGGCTATGATCGGGTATTCCGATTCGACCGTGCTCCCATGGACAAGACTCCCGCCCGCCGTCCCGCTTTGATCCGTGAATTCCGCCTCGCCGACTGGTTTACCCTCGGCAATGCCGTCTGCGGCACCGGCGCCTTGTTTTCCACCATGACCTACCTCGACAGCCGCAGCGCGATGCATGTCTTTTTCGCGGCCGGACTGGTCATCGCCGCACTGGTCTTCGATGTGCTGGACGGCCGGATCGCACGCTGGCGCCAGCAGGATTCCTTGCTCGGCCGCGAGCTCGATTCGCTGGCGGACGTGATTTCCTTCGGTGTCGTGCCGGCCGTCCTCGCCTATGCCTGCGGCATGAACGGACTGTTCGACCGCATCGTGCTTGCCTACTTCGTCGCCTGCGGCGTCTCCCGGCTGGCCCGCTACAACGTGACGGCCGAGATGCTGTCCGGCGCCGCCGGCAAGGTGACCTACTTCGAAGGCACGCCGATCCCCACTTCGGTCGTGCTGGTGCTGATGCTCGCCTTCGCCGCGTACCGGGGCGCCATCGGCGACCAGCTGTGGATGGGCGCCTTCGCGTTCGGCGGCTTCACCCTGCATCCGCTCGTGCTGGTCTTCGCTCTGTCCGGCTCGCTGATGATCAGCCGGATACGTATTCCGAAGCCCTAGGTATTCCGAAACCCTAGCGCCAGCACGCTTGCGCGGCCTCCGCTATAGTGGACCGCTTCCCCAGTTTCTCCTGTCTCGCGCGCTTCACGAATGAGTTCACCCGCCCCCTTGCCGCCCCTGAAGGGAAGGCAGCTCGTCCTCGGCACCGTCAGCCTCTCGCTGGCGGTGTTCATGAACGTGCTCGATTCCTCCATCGCCAACGTCTCGATTCCCGCCATTTCGGGCGACCTCGGCGTGTCGCCGCAGCAAGGCACCTGGGTCATCACCTCCTTCGCCGTCTCGAATGCGATCTCGGTGCCGCTCACCGGCTGGCTGACGATGCGCATCGGCCAAGTGAAGCTGTTCATTGCCTCGGTCCTGCTGTTCGTGATCGCGTCCTTCCTCTGCGGCATGGCGCCCACCATCGGCATCCTGATTGCCGCGCGCGTGCTGCAGGGCGCGGTCGCCGGTCCGATGATCCCGCTGTCGCAGGCGCTGCTGCTATCGAGCTATCCGCCGCAGAAGAGCGGCATGGCACTCGCGTTCTGGGGCATGACGACGCTCGTCGCGCCCATCATGGGGCCGCTGCTCGGCGGCTGGATCTCCGACAACTACACCTGGCCGTGGATCTTCTACATCAACATTCCCATCGGCCTGTTCGCGGCGTGGGTGACGTGGTCCATCTACCGCAAGCGCGAGTCGGCGACGGTCATCCGGCCGATCGACAAGGTGGGATTGGGGCTGCTGGTGGTGTGGGTGGCCTGCCTGCAGCTGATGCTCGACAAGGGCAAGGAGCTCGACTGGTTCAACTCCACGGAAGTCGTCATGCTCGCCGTAACGGCCGCCGTGGCGTTCGTGTTCTTCGTCGCCTGGGAATTGACCGACGCGCACCCGGTCGTCGATCTCTCCCTCTTCCGCGGACGCAATTTTTCGGGCGGCGTCGTCGCGATCTCGGTGGCCTATGGCCTCTTCTTCGGCAGCCTCGTGATCCTGCCACTGTGGCTGCAGACCACGGTCGGCTACACCGCGACCGAGGCCGGCAAGGTCATGGCGCCGGTCGGAATTCTCGCGATCATCCTGTCGCCGGTCGTCGGGCGGCTGCTCGCGAGAATGGATGCACGCATCTTCTCGACGGCGGCCTTCAGCATCTTCGCCGTGGTGTTCTTCATGCGCGCCGGTTTCGCGCCTGACGTCGACACGCGCACGCTCATGATCCCGACCATCATCCAGGGCGCGGCGATGGCGATGTTCTTCATCCCGCTGACCTCCATCATCCTGTCCGGACAGCCGCCGCAGAAGATGCCGGCCGCCGCAGGCCTGTCGAACTTCGTGCGCATCATGTGCGGCGGCATCGGTACTTCCATCACATCGACGATCTGGGAAAACCGCACCGCCCTGCACCACGCCCAGCTCGCCGAGAATACCGGTCCGTACAGCACCGCCTTCACGGAAGCGGTGAACGGCCTCACCGCGCAAGGCATGTCGCAGCAAGGCGCCTATGCGGCCATCGACCGCATGATCACCGTGCAGGCCAGCACCATGGCGGCCACCGACATCTTCTGGATCTCGGCCTGGCTGTTTCTCGCGCTCATCGGCCTCGTATGGCTGACGAAGCCGATCCGCGCGCACGGCCCCGTGGACGCCGGCGGCGCGCATTGATCTCGAATGGCCGGTGCGCAGACGCAAGACATGCCGGCCGCGCAAAATGACCAAGCTCAATAAGGGCCGCCGCTCGAAGCGTACGATGGATTCATCCTCCATACACCGTACGACACCATGTCCAATGAAATGAAGAAAGACGCTTCGCTCGACGAAGACCGCATCGATCCGGCGTCGAACGAAGCCGAAGACGACCTGGATGCCGCCGTGCCGGATGCCTCGGAAGTGGCAACGCGCATCAGCCTGCTCGGCAAGCTCATCATTCCTCCGTCCGTATCCCGGTGAACGTACAGTGAGCGCGCGTTGATCGCCCGGTCATCGCGCGTTGGATTCCCGCTGAATCCGCACTGACACGCCTTTCTGTTCAGCGCCTGCAATCCGCCCGCGAGTCCGGGCGGCATCTGCATTTTCGCGAATATTTTTGCGAACTCTCCTGCTTGCCTCCGGCCTAACGATTAAGCAACGAATCGCACGACTGCACAGCAAATGCTGGAAGGAGGTCATATGAAGATTCCGTTCTTGCTGTTGTCGCTTCAGGCCGTCATGCTCGGCGGCCTCGC
Source organism: Oxalobacteraceae bacterium OM1 (assembly GCA_004570315.1). Classification (GTDB taxonomy): domain Bacteria; phylum Pseudomonadota; class Gammaproteobacteria; order Burkholderiales; family Burkholderiaceae_D; genus Noviherbaspirillum. The sequence goes on from SPQI01000375.1 coordinate 8,429, forward strand.
ACTGATCTTCTTTGTAATGTGAGGCGACAACGCGACGAGCCGGGCTCGCCGCAACACGAAGGGCGCGACGGTCACGGCCGTGGCGCCCTTCGCATTTGCACGCCTGCACGGCTTCGGCAAGCGCGCTAAGATGGTCCGGTTTCACTAGACCAACTTACTCTGGAGATTGCATGAAGCTCGTCCGTTACGGCCGCCCCGGCAAGGAGAAGCCCGGCCTCATCGATGCAAACGGAACCTTGCGCGATTTGTCGGCCGTCATCGCCGATGTCGGCCCCGATACGCTGGCCCCAGCCGCCCTCAAGCGGCTTGCCAAACTGCAGCCCGATACGCTGCCTGCCGTGCGCGGCAAACCGCGGCTCGGCGTGCCGGTCGCGCAAGTGGGCAAGTTCATCGGCATCGGCCTGAATTACTCGGACCATGCCGCCGAAGCCGGCATGCCGATTCCCAAGGAACCGATCATCTTCATGAAGGCGACCAGCTCGCTGTCCGGCCCGGACGACCCCATCATGCTGCCCGACCGCTCGAAGAAGACCGACTGGGAAGTGGAGCTCGGCGTGGTCATCGGCACGAAGGCGCAGTACGTGTCCGAGGCCGATGCGCTCAAGTACGTGGCCGGTTATTGCGTGGTGAACGATGTGTCGGAGCGCGAGTACCAGTTGGAACGCGGTCCGCAGTGGGACAAGGGCAAAGGCTGCGACACCTTCGGACCAGTCGGTCCGTGGCTGGTGACGCGCGACGACGTACCGGATCCGCAGGCGCTGGATCTGTGGCTGGACGTTAACGGCAAGCGCATGCAGACCGGCAACACGAAGACGATGGTCTTTTCGGTGGCGCAGATCGTGAGTTACGTGAGCCGTTTCATGACGCTGCTGCCGGGCGACATCATCGCGACCGGCACGCCGCCCGGCGTCGGCATGGGCATGAAACCTCAGCGCTTTTTGAAGGCGGGCAACGTGGTCACGCTGGGAATCGACGGCCTCGGGGAACAGCGCCAGGAAGTCGTCGCCTTCGGCGGGCGCTGAGGCCCGCCCTCCTCACTCGGCGTCCGGCTGCTTCGCGGGAGACGCGTTGATGAACGCGTCGAGCGCGAGGCAGTTGGCGTTGATGCGCATGAGCGTCGGCATCCAGGCGCTGGGCGTTCGCGATCTGCGGCACCAGCACGCAATCGGCCAGCGTCGGCGCATCGCCGAAGCAGAAGCGCCCGGTACGCCCATCGCGGGCCACCATGACTTCGAGCGCAGCCAGTCCCTTCTCGCACCAGTGACGGTACCAGCCGTTCTTCTGCTCTTCGCTCAGGCCGAGGTCCTTCACCAGGTAGCGCAGCACGCGCAAGTTGTTCAGCGGATGAATCTCGCAGGCGATCGTCAGCGCGAGGCTGCGCACATAGGCGCGGTCCGCCGCCTCCGCCGGCAGCAGCGGCGGCTGCGGAAACGTCTCCTCGAGGTATTCGATGATGGCAAGCGATTGCGTCAGCGTGACGTCCGCGTCGTCATCCACGAAGGCCGGGACCAGCGCATCCGGATTCAGTGCGCGGTAGGACTCGCTGAGCTGCTCGCCGCCATGCTTCAGCAGATGAACGGGAACGGTCTCATACGTCAGGCCCTTGAGGTTGAGCGCGATGCGCACGCGATAGGACGCGGAGCTGCGAAAGTAGCTGTAGAGTTTCATGGCGTCTCCTTCCCCGCCGCGCGTCAGACGATCTTCACGCGCAATTCGCCCACACCCGCGACCGCGCCTTCGAGCAAGTCGCCGCGCTGCACCGCGCCCACGCCTTCCGGCGTGCCCGTGAAGATCAGGTCGCCGGGCTGCAGCGTGTAGTACTTCGACAGGTGTTCGATCGTCTCCGCGATATTCCAGATGAGCTTGCTGACGTCGCTCTTCTGCCGCGGGGCGCCATTCACGTTCAAGCGAATTTCGCCCTGCTCGATGTGGCCGGTTTCGCTCGCGCGGTGGATCGGGCCGATGGGCGCGGACTTGTCGAAACCCTTGCCCGTATCCCAGGGCCGCCCGAGCTTCTTGGCTTCGCCCTGCAGATCGCGCCGCGTCATGTCCAGGCCGATCGCATAGCCCCACACATGATCCATCGCATTGGCGGCGGCGATGTCCTTGCCGCCCTTGCCGATGGCGACCACCAGTTCGATTTCATGATGCAGATCGGACGTTAGCGACGGATAGTGCATCTCGCCGACCGTTCCCTCGGCAATCGGCACGACGGCGTCGGCCGGCTTCATGAAGAAGAACGGTGCTTCGCGGCCGGTCGCGCCCATCTCCTTGGCATGCTCGACGTAGTTGCGGCCGACGCAGTAGATGCGGTGCACGGGAAAGAACTCTGCGGAACCTGCGACGGGCACTGCGGCGACGTTTGCTTGGGGAATGGCGAATTGCATGAATCTGTCTCCTTCTTGGAATCGTTCGATGGCGATATCGAACGATTATGCCACTCGCCTCGACGCGATGCCGGCGGCACAAAAGAAAACCGCCTTGCCGGCAAGCGGTCAAGGCGGTCTGAGAAAGCGAGGCCGGAATCAGGCTTCGCCGAGATAGGCTTCGCGGACCTTCGGATCGTCCAGCATGTCTTTGGCATTGCCGGCCATCGTGATGAGACCGGAGTCCATCACGTAGCCGCGGTGCGCTGCCTGCAGGGCGAGTTTGGCGTTCTGCTCGACCAGCAGGATGGTCACGCCCTGGGCCGATACCGTGCGGACCACCTCGAAGATCTTTTCCACCATGATCGGCGACAGGCCCATCGACGGCTCGTCCAGCAGCAGCAACTTCGGATGGCTCATCAGCGCGCGCGCCATGGCCAGCATCTGCTGCTCGCCGCCCGACAGCGTGCCGGCGAGTTGCGAAGCGCGCTCCTTCAGGCGCGGGAAGACGCCGAACCACTTCTCGACATCGGCCTCGATACCTGCCTTGTCATTGCGGATGTAGGCGCCCATCAGGAGGTTTTCCTGAATGGTCATGCGGGTGAACACGCCACGGCCTTCCGGCACCATCGCGAGATTGCGCTTGACCAGCGTGAACGAGTTCGTGCCCATGATGGGCTGGCCGACGTAATGGATCTGGCCTTCGACCTTGCAGCCCGGCAGGGTGCCGGTGATGGCCTTCAGCGTCGTGGTCTTGCCGGCGCCGTTGGCACCGATCAGCGTGACGAGCTCGCCTTCGTTGACTTCGAGGTCGATGCCCTTGACCGCCTGAATGCCGCCGTAGGCGATGCGCAGGCCGCTGACTTTGAGTACGTTCTGATTCATTAGTGAGAGCCTCCCAAGTATGCCTCGATCACGGCCGCGTTCTTTTGCACGTCGGCCGGCACGCCTTCCGCAATCGGCTTGCCGTAGTCGAGCACCGTCAGGCGGTCGCACAGTCCCATCACCAATTTCACGTCGTGTTCGATCAGCAGGATGGTCTTGCCCTCTGCCTTGATCTTCACCAGCAGCTCGCGCAGGCCGAGCTTCTCGGTCGCGTTCATGCCGGCGGCCGGTTCGTCGAGCGCCAGCAGTTGCGGGTCGGTCGCGAGGGCGCGCGCAATTTCCAGGCGACGCTGGTCGCCGTAGGAGAGATGCTTCGAGGTGCGGTGCGCGAACTGCGCGATGCCCACGAAATCCAGCAGCTCCATCGCGCGGCGGCGAATGCCCGCCTCTTCTTCACGCGCCGCCTTGTGATGCAGCACGGCGCCGAGCACACCCTGGCGGGTCCGCACATGGCGGCCGACCATCACGTTCTCCAGCGCGGACATCTCGCCGAACAGGCGGATGTTCTGGAAGGTGCGCGCGATGCCGGCCTTCGCCACTTCATGCGGCGCCGACGGCGAATACGGCTTGCCGGCCAGTTCGAAGTCGCCGGTGTCCGGCTGATAGAGGCCGGTGATGACGTTGAAGAAGGTCGTCTTGCCTGCGCCGTTCGGGCCGATCAGGCCGTAGATCTGCCCGCGCATGATCTTGACGCTCACGTTCGACAGCGCCTGCAGGCCGCCGAAACGCTTGTTGACTCCAGCAATATTGAGAATGATTTGTTCGCTCATGGGCCTTCCTTATGCCGCCAGCGCGGTGGGTTCTTTTTCGTCCTGACGCTTGGTTGCGTTCGCATCCAGGCGGTCTTCGTGGCGCGGCGACGGCCACAGGCCCGACGGGCGATACAGCATGATCACGACCATGGCCAGACCGTAGAGCAGCTGGCGCAGCACTTCGGCCTCGATCAGCACGGTGCCGAACAGGTTGCGCTGCATCGGCTCCACGACGTGGCGCAGCACTTCCGGCAGTGCGGCAAGGATCACGCCTCCCAGGATCACGCCCGGGATATGGCCGATGCCGCCCAGCACCACCATGGCCAGCACGGCGATGGACTCCGTCAGCGAGAACGATTCCGGAGAAACGAAGCCCTGGAAGGAGGCGAACATTGCGCCGGCGACGCCGCCGAACGATGCACCCATGGCAAAGGCCAGCAGTTTGACGTTGCGCGTGTTGATGCCCATCGCCTTCGCTGCGATCTCATCCTCGCGCAGTGCGACGAAGGCACGGCCGAGACGCGAATCCTGCAAGCGGATGCAAACGAAGATGATGCCGATGCACAGCAGAAGGAACAGGAAGTAGTACGCGTTCACCGAGGGCATGGTGAAGTCGCCGAACTTCAAGGTGGCGTTCGAACCCGGCTGGCCAGCCAGCGACACGCCGAAGATGCGGATCGGATCGATCAGGTTGATGCCCTGTGGCCCGTTGGTGATGTTCACCGGAGCGTTCAGGTTGTTCATGAAGATGCGGATGATCTCGCCGAAGCCCAGCGTCACGATGGCGAGGTAGTCACCGCGCAGCTTCAGCGTCGGAGCGCCGAGCAGCGCACCGAAGAATGCCGCCAGCGCCGCGCCGAGCGGGACGATGAACCAGACAGACAAGTGAATGCCGTTCTGCTGAATCTCGGGCCCGTACAACGACACCAGGGCATTCCCTACCATCGGATAGGTATTGACGAAGGACTCCAGCACCGTCGCGAACTGGGGCGAGGCGAGCAGGCCCGTCATGTAGGCGCCGAGCGCATAGAACGCGATGTAGCCGAGGTCGAGCAGGCCGGCGAAGCCCACGACGATATTCAGGCCGAGCGCCAGCATGATGTAGAGCAGCGAGAGGTCCATGATGCGGACCCAGGAGTTGCCGTAGTTCGCGGCAATGAAGGGGAACACCACCAGTGCCACACCGAGCAACGCAAACGCGGCGTAGGCCTTTTGCGGATTGTTCTTGACGTCGAAGATTTGGGACATGGTCGTTCTCCTTAAGCCCGATCGGCAACGCGCTCACCCATGATGCCGGACGGGCGCAGGGTCAGCACGATGATCAGCACGATGAATGCAAAAATGTCCTGGTATTGGCTGCCGAGGAAGTTGCCGGTCAGGTCGCCGATGTAGCCGGCACCCAGGCTCTCGATCAGGCCGAGCAGGATGCCGCCGACCATGGCGCCATAGATGTTGCCGATGCCGCCGAGCACCGCAGCGGAGAAGGCTTTCAGGCCGGGCACGAAGCCCATCGCGAATTGCGCGGAGGAATAGTTGGCGCCCCACATCACGCCCGCGACGGCTGCCAGCGCGGCGCCGATGGCGAAGGTCATGACGATGACGCCGTTGGCATCGACGCCCATGAGGCCGGCGACGCGCGGGTTTTCCGCGGTGGCGCGCATGGCGCGGCCCATCCGGGTTCGCTCGACCAGCAGCACCAGGCCGATCATGGACAGGAACGCCAGGATGAGCAGCATCACCTGCGTCTGCGAGATCAGCGCGCCAGCGATGTTGAAGGATTCCTGCGGCATGACGGTCGGGAACGGAATCGGGCTGCGGCCCCAGATCATCATCGCAAAGGTCTGCAGCAGGATGGACACGCCGATCGCAGTGATCAGCGGCGCCAGGCGCGGCGCGTTGCGAAGACGGCGGTAGGCAACCCGCTCGATGATTAAGTTGACCGCGACGCAGACGGGGATCGCGCCAAGGATGGCGATGATCAGCTTGACCACGCCGGGCAGGCCGGGGGCTACGTTCTGGATGATCTTCAGGATGGTCACGCCGACCATGGCGCCCACCATCAACACGTCGCCATGGGCGAAGTTGATGAGGTTGAGCACGCCGTACACCATGGTGTACCCGAGCGCGACCAGTGCATACATGCTGCCCAGCACGAGTCCGTTGATGATTTGTTGGATAAAGATATCCATAGTTAGCCCACTCTCAAGAAAAGGTCGTTCAAATGCAGGTTGTTGCTGATCCGGCCGCCCGCGTTCGTGGAGCGTGGCTCGGGTTGCCGGTGTCTGCCTGTTCATCCCGCCGTACGGGGATGCCTTGCGGCGACGGACTGTTGCGGCATGCGGTGTGACGGCGCATGGGCCGCGACAGGCTCGTGTCTCCTTTGGCCATTCTCTGGCCGCTTCGATTTAATAATATTGTATTTTCCGGCTTGAACCGCGCGGGATTATAGCGATTCGCAGAGCGCGCGCAATAGTGATGACGACTCATGGCTTGCCGTGCCGACACACCGCTGGACCCGCGCAGGAGGGTTCCCGCACAGCACGCGCATGATAACCACTTATGCGAAGAACAAACGATGGAAAACATCTGCACCCTCTGAATTAAATTCCGGGCATGCAGGTTTCGCTTGCCTTTCAGGCAGCGCGAGGGGCGGAGAGGCCCTTGGGCATCGGGAAGGTCACGTTTTCTTCCACGCCTGGCAAGGTCCGCACACTCTTCGCGCCCAGCTCCTTGAGACGTCCAATGACGGCATCGACCAGCACTTCGGGCGCCGAGGCGCCGGCGGTGACGCCGATGCGCATCGCGCCTGCCAGCCAGGCCGGCTGGATCTGTTCGCCGCTGTCCACCATGTAAGCGCGGGCGCCTTTTTTTTCCGCGACCTCGCGCAGGCGATTGGAGTTCGAGCTGTTGGGGCTGCCGACCACGATGACCACGTCGACCTGAGGCGCCATGAACTTCACCGCCTCCTGGCGATTCGTGGTGGCGTAGCAGATGTCGCCTTTCTTCGGTTCGGCGATGTTGGGAAAGCGCTGCTTGAGTGCCGCAATGATGTCGGCAGTGTCGTCGACCGAGAGCGTGGTCTGCGAGACGTAGGCGAGCATGTCCGGATTGGCCACTTTCAGCCCGGTGACGTCGCCGACGGTCTCCACGAGATGCATGCCTTCATCGGCCTGCCCCATCGTGCCTTCGACTTCAGGATGGCCGTCGTGGCCGATCATGATGATTTCGCGCCCTTCCCTGCGCATCTTTGCCACTTCGACATGGACCTTGGTGACCAGCGGGCACGTCGCGTCGAACACGCGCAAGCCGCGTGCAGCGGCCTCTTCCTGCACCGCGCGCGACACACCGTGGGCCGAGAAGATGACCGTGTGGCCCGCCGGGACGTCGGCCAGCTCCTCGATGAAGATGGCGCCCTTGCGGCGCAGATCGTCGACCACGTAGGCGTTGTGGACGATCTCATGCCGCACGTAGATCGGCGCGCCGAACTCGGCAAGCGCGCGTTCCACGATCTCGATGGCGCGGTCGACGCCGGCGCAGAAGCCGCGCGGCTGGGCGAGCAGGATTTCGGTGTCCATGCCTGTTCCTGTAACTGTTGCGTCGGTCGCGGCGCTCAAAGCACGCCGATGATCCGGACTTCGAAGCGCACCGGCTGGCCGGCGAGCGGATGGTTGAAATCGAAGGTCGCGCCTTCGTCGTCGATGGCCCGCAGGATGCCGGCGAAACGACCGCCGCCCGGCGCGGCGAATTCCACCAGGTCGCCGATCACGTAGTTTTCGCCAAGCTGCGAATTCTCCTCCAGCGTCTTGCGCGACACACGCTGAATCAGGTCCGGGTTGCGCGGACCAAAGGCCTGTTCCGGCGTCAACTCGAAGGTCTGGTGTGTCCCCTCGGGTAGACCGAGCAGCAGCGCTTCCAGCGAAGGCGCCAGCTGGCCGGTCCCCAACTGCAGGGTGGCAGGCGTACCGTCGAAGGTGCTGACGATGTCTTCGCCGGCCGCCGACGACAGACGGTAATGGAGCGTGAGATAGGAATTTTCGCTGACTGCAGGAGCGCTGGATTGGGACATGGCGAGGCGAGTGCGGGGTAACACGCTATTGTAAGCCAACGGCGGCTGCGGACCGGAGCCTGCAATTGCTTCGACAACCATGATTGCAATTCTTGCAATTTCGCTGGCTATAATGATCGCTTTTTTGCCGACCCTGACTACATGGCGATCATCGACTGGCCCGAAGAGCAGCGCCCCCGTGAACGCCTGATCCGCCAAGGCGCGCAGGCCTTGTCCGACGCCGAACTGCTCGCCATCTTCCTGCGCGTCGGAGTCAGCGGGAAAAGCGCCGTTGCGCTCGGCTGCGACATGCTGTCCCATTTCGGCTCGCTCGGCCGGCTGTTCAATGCCAGTCTCGGCGAATTCTCGGCGCTGCACGGTCTCGGCGCGGCGAAATACGCGCAGCTGCAGGCTGTACTCGAACTGGCACGGCGCGCGATTCACGAAGACCTGTCCAGCGGCTGCGTGATGAACTCGCCGCGCGCCGTCCGCGAATACCTGCAGATGCTGCTCGCCGGCCGGCCTTACGAGTCCTTCATCGTGCTGTTCCTCGATGTGAAGAACCGGCTCGTGACAACCGAGGAACTGTTCCGCGGGACGCTGACGCAGGCGAGCGTCTATCCGCGCGAGGTCGTCAAGGCGGCGCTGGCTCATAACGCCGCCAGCGTGATCCTCGCCCACAACCACCCATCCGGCAGCGCCGATCCAAGCGCCGCTGACCGTGCGTTGACGCAAGCGCTGAAGCAGGCGCTCGCGCTGGTGGACGTACGCGTTCTCGACCATTTCATCGTCGCCGGCAGGACGGTCCATTCGTTTGCCGAGCACGGTGAAATCTGAAGCGGGCAAATGTTAAATCCACTTATCGATAGATGACACACATTTTTTTCGCAAGTCGTTGAAAAGCTTATGCTTTTCGCGTTATACTCGCGGTTTTTCCAATTTCGGAAATTCTCAAAGGAGTTAACCATGGCACGTGTTTGCCAAGTCACCGGGAAGGGGCCGATGGTCGGCAACAACGTTTCCCATGCGAACAACAAGACCAAGCGCCGTTTTCTGCCCAACCTGCAAAACCGCCGCATCTTCGTTGAGTCCGAGAACCGCTGGGTTTCTCTGCGCGTCTCCAACGCCGGCCTGCGCGTGATCGACAAGATCGGCATCGACGCCGTGCTGGCCGACATGCGCGCCCGCGGCGAGAAAATCTAAGCGGCCCTTGCTGCAACTGACAGGAAAATATCATGGCGAAATCTAACCGCGACAAAATCAAACTGGAGTCGACCGCTGGCACGGGTCACTTCTACACCACCACGAAAAACAAGCGCACCATGCCGGAAAAAATGTCGATCATGAAGTTCGACCCAAAGGCACGCAAGCACGTGGAATACAAAGAAACCAAGATCAAGTAATTCTTAGAATTACCTGGTTTCCAAGACAAAAAACCCCGCCTAGGCGGGGTTTTTTATTGGCTGCGCAATGTGTCGGGGTAATAAAAAACGCGGCGCATGGCCGCGTTTTTCTTATTGAGCAATCTACCTCAGGTGTAGCTGCGCAGACGTAGCGAGAAATCCTGCAAAGCCTTGATGCCCGAAGCCTCTGCACGCGCGCACCAGTCCTGGAGCTGTTGCAGCAGCTGGTCGCGGCTCGTATGCGAACGCTCCCAGATTGCGGCTAGTTCCACGCGCATCTCATGCATGGTCTGCAGCACCTTGCTGTGCGCGAAGAGCTCGCTAAGTTGCGCCTGCTGCGGCGCGGCCAGCTTGGCCGGCTCCCGCTGGAGCAGCTTCTTCGACGACTTCAGGAAGGACGATTCGAACTGCGCCTTGGCACCCAGCACCCGCACTTCCTCACGCCATGCACGCTTGAGCGACTTGGCATACTTGGCCATCACGTCGTAACGATTCGCGATCACCGACTGCAGCGTTTCGAAATCGGCCACCAGCTTTTCGCGGTCGAACTTCGGCGCCGGCGCGACCTTCTTCACCTTGGCCAGACCGGCCATTTCCAGCATGCGGATGTACATCCAGCCGATGTCGAACTCGTACCACTTGGACGACAGCTTGGCCGACGTGCCAAAGGTATGGTGATTGTTGTGCAGTTCTTCGCCGCCGATGATGATGCCCCACGGGAAGATATTGGTGGCAGCGTCAGCGCAGTCGTAGTTGCGATAGCCCCAATAGTGACCGATGCCGTTGATGATGCCGGCCGCGGACACCGGAATCCACAGCATCTGCACGGCCCAGACCGAAACGCCGACCACGCCGAACAGCAGCACGTCGATGATCAGCATGAGGCCTACGCCCTGCCAGCTGTACTTGCTGTAAAGATTGTGCTCGATCCAGTCATCCGGCGTACCGTGGCCGTACTTGTCGATGGTCTCGCGATTCTTCGCTTCGGCGCGATAGAGCTCGGCGCCCTCGAAGAACACTTTCTTGATGCCGCGCGTCACCGGGCTGTGCGGGTCTTCCTCGGTCTCGCACTTGGCGTGGTGCTTGCGGTGAATGGCCGCCCATTCCTTGGTGACCATGCCGGTGGTGAGCCACAGCCAGAAGCGGAAGAAATGGCTCGGGATCGCATGCAGATCAAGCGCGCGGTGCGCCTGGCAGCGGTGCAGGTAAATTGTCACCCCAGCGATCGTGATATGCGTCACGATGAGGGTGAAGGCAATGACTTGCCAGCGGCTGGCGCCAGTCAGGCCGTTCGCCAGGAAATTCAATACAGCATCGAATGCGGTCATCACAGTCTTGCTACTCCAGATGTAAAACGGCTCACGGTAGCCCGGATACCGTCGAAAGTGCCCCGATTGTACGCGGTTTTACCGCGCGCCCAAGGGGATTTCCTTTGAATGTTGTGCGTCGGGCCGAGGAATGGACTCAAGGATGCGCACTTCGCGTTGCGGATAGGGAATGTCGATTCCGGCACCTTGCAAAGCCTTCCAGATTGCCCGGTTAACATCGGACAGCACACTGCTGCGCCCGTTCTCCGGATCGGCAATCCAGAAGCCGAGTTCCAGCTCGAAACCGTCGGGATCGAACTTGATCAAATAGCCTTGCGGCGCCGGCTCGCGCACGACCCGCGGCACGCTGCGCGCCGCGTCTTCGAGCAGCTTGAGCGCTTGGTCGATGTCGGTCCGGTACGCCACGGTCAGCCGTGTGGCCAAGCGCACGACACGGTCCGTCAGGGAATGATTCTGCACGGCGCCGGAGAGCAGCATTTCGTTAGGAATCACGGTTTCCACGCCGTCGAGACTGCGCACGATGGTGTAGCGCGTGTTGATGCGCGTGACGAGGCCGGTGTATTTGTCTACCGTCACCATGTCGCCGAGCGCGAGGCTGCGCTCGATGAGAATGACGAAGCCCGAAACATAATTGCTCACGATCTTCTGGAGACCCAGGCCGAGACCGACGCCCAGCGCGCCGCCGAAGACGGACAGCACGGTCAGGTCAATGCCCACGAGCGAGAGGCTCAAGAGCACTGCCAGCAGGATGAGAATCGCCCGCACCATGCGCGCCATGACGACCCGCAGCGAAGAATGCACGCTGTCCATGCGCATCAGCCGCTCTTCGAGCGCGGCGCCGACCCACAGCGCAATTACCAGCGTCACGATCACGGAGCCCGAGGCTTGGGCGATGGTGAGCAGCGAGACCTTGTTGCGGCCGATCGGGAGCACAGTCTGATCGAGATACTGGGCGACATCCGGCCACCAGCCCGTCACATACAGGGCCACGCCGGCCCAGACCGCAACCGCGAACACTTTCTCGAACACCAGCACAAAACCGCCCACCGTGCCGCCGCCGCGGGCGAAGATCCGGCGCAGTATGTAGAACGCGAAGCGAATCAAGGCGAAGGACCCGACCAGCGGGATGGCGATGCGCAGCAGATTGATGCGGATCCAGTGCTCCACCATTGACTTGGCGATCACGATGAACAGCAGGGCAAGCAGCGGCGACAGCACGCGCGCAAAGCTTTCGACACCGAGCCGCACAAAGCGCGCCTTGACATCGCTGCTGGCGATTTGCGTACGGACGACGCGGGCCAGCATGGCGCCGGTGCCGAGGCAGATGGCGAGCACGAGGATCTGCCAGAGCAGGTCCGGCGCTTTCATGTCCGACCACAGATCGGCAATCAGGCTGGAAAGCAGGCTGTTTTTCATTTCTTGTACGGCACCGCCTCTTCGCGGTGCTTCTCCCAGTTGTCGGCGTAGCGCGCGGCCAGCGCCGGATGGTGACGCAGTACGATCACGTTTTCCGCATTGCGGTGCTGGGCGGTCCACGTGAAATTGAAACTGCCGGTCAGTACGGTGGCATCCGGGCGACCGGCATCGACGATCACGATCTTGTTGTGCGCGTTCTGGTACTTGGTCTCGAGCCATACCGGCACGCCGGCCGCGGCCAGGGCGCGCAGCTGCGACGACTCGGTGCGCTCGTCCTGGTCGGCGTCAGCGAGGATGCGGACATCCACGCCGCGCCGGCGCGTCGACACGAGCGTCGATGCAATTTTCTTGCTGGTCAGCAGATAGGCCTGGACCAGCACCTGCTGCCGCGCCGCGGCGATGACATCGCACACCAGCTGCTCCACATCGTCTCCGGGCGCAAACGCCGCTTCGACCGTCCCGCGGGCAGCGAGGACGCCGGCCTCGGCATGCGCAGCGCCAGCGACAAACAGCCAGCCGATGCATGCGGTCAGCGCCGCAATACGCTTCATTTAACGCGTTCGAACACGGCGGCGAAGAAGCCGTCGGTCTGGTGTGTCTGCGGAGACATCTTCAGGTAGTCGCCCATCTCGAGCGGAATCTTTTGCTCAGCCAGGATCTCGCCCATCGGACGCAGTACGAAATCCTTGTGCGATTCGGCGAACTGCGCAACGATGGCTTCGTTCTCCTCTTCCAGCAAGCTGCAGGTGGCGTACACCAGGCGTCCGCCCGGTTTTACCAGGCGTGCCGCGCCATTGAGGATGGACACCTGCTTGTCATGCAGCTCGGCGACCGATTCGGGCGTCTGCCGCCACTTCATGTCCGGATTGCGGCGCAGCGTGCCCAGACCGCTGCAGGGCGCATCGACCAGCACGCGATCGATCTTGCCGGCCAAGCGCTTCACCTTGACGTCATTTTCGTGGGCGATCACGCCGGGATGCACGTTCGACAGCCCGCTGCGCGCCAGGCGCGGCTTCAGCTTGGCCAGGCGTTTTTCCGAGACGTCGAAAGCGTAGAGCCGGCCGGTATTGCGCATCAGCGCGCCCAATGCCAGCGTCTTTCCACCGGCGCCGGCGCAGAAATCGGCGATCATTTCACCGCGCTTCGGCGCGAGGATCTGGGCGAGCAGCTGGCTGCCTTCGTCCTGCACCTCGATTGCGCCGTCCTTGAACAGGGGCAGATTCTGCAATGCCGGCTTCTTCCAGACGCGAATGCCGAGCGGTGCATACGGCGTCGCCTCGCAGACGATGCCGGCATGGGCGAGTTGGGCCAGCACGTCCTCGCGGCGGGCCTTCATGGAATTGACGCGCAGGTCCAGCGGCGCAAGGCGATTCAGGGCGTCGGCGAGCGCGAGCGTTTCGGCTTCGCCGAGGCGGCTCACCAGCCGCTCGTACAGCCACGGCGGCAGGTTGGCGCGCAAGGTCGCCGGCAAGGTGCTGCGGTCGATCTGGGCGATCCGATTCAACCATTCGGTTTCCTGTTCGGACAAGCCGGCAATTGCATCGACGCCCGCCGCATCCGCCAGCCCCAGCAAGGCAAGCCGGCGCATGGCCGGGCCGCTGCCCGATTCGGCGAAGCTGGCGAAGGCGAGCTTGTAGCGCAGCACCGCGTAAACGGCTTCGGCAATGGCGCCCCGCTCCCGCGAGCCGAGCTTCGGGTTCTCGCGAAAATAGCGCGACAGGATCACGTCGGCCGGGCCGGTGAAGCGCAGGATCTCGCGCAGGGCTTCTTCGGTGGCACCAACCACCGCAGGATGCAGTCTCATGGAAATCTTTCGGTCAAGCCGGCTGGGTAGCCGGGGCGTCGATGCGGACGAGGCCGTTCGCCACCCGCAGGCGGCCTTCGACGAACATCCGCACGGCGCGCGGATAAATGATGTGTTCTTGTTCAAGCACGCGGGCCGCCAGCGTCGTTTCGGTGTCGTCCGGCAGCACCGGAACAGCCGCCTGGTCGACGATCGGGCCGTGGTCGAGGTTGGCCGTTACGAAATGGACCGTGGCGCCGTGTACCTTGACGCCCGCGGCGAGCGCCTGCCGGTGCGTTGCCAGACCGGCGAAACTGGGCAGCAGCGACGGATGGATATTGAGCATGCGGCCGGCGTAATGTTCCACGAAGCCGGGTGTCAGGATCCGCATGAAGCCGGCTAGGACGACCAGATCGGGCTGAAATCCGTCGATCGCCTGCGCCAGCGCAGCGTCGAACGCTTCTCGCGTGGCGAAAGCCTTGTTCGACACCACGGCAGTCGGAATGCCATGGGAAGCAGCGAAGGCCAGGCCCTCGGCGTCCGCGCGGTTGCTGATGACAGCGGCAATGCGCGCCGGCCAGCGTTCCGCCTGGGCGGCCTTGACGATAGCCTGCATGTTGCTGCCGCGCCCGGAAATGAGGACCACGATATTTTTCATGGCCGGCATTGTACCCCACCGGCACTCTGCCCAAAAACGAAAAAGCCGGCAGGATCGCCGGCTTTGGATGTGTTTTCAGGAGAATTACTTACTGAAACGAGTAGAACACGCGGAACGCCACTTTTTTCTCCGCCCAGAAATCGGCGGCATCGCGGAAGACATCGAGCAGGATTTCCCGCGCCTCCTTGTCGAATTTCGGCGTGTTGGGCAGTTGCTCGAGCACGACCACGAAGCCGGGTTGCGGACCGGCCTTGCAGGTGAGATCGGTCAGGCAGTCGGCGAGCGCGTCGAAGTTCTTGCCGAAATGCTTCGGAAAATGGAACGCCTGCGCAATGATGCCCAGAACCTGCTGCTTGGTCGTCGCTTCGGCGCAGTAGGCATACAGGAAATGCTGGCCGAGCCGGGCGGCTTCCTCTTGCAGGTCCGCCACGCGGAAGGCGCGGATCGACTGCACCACGTTGAGCGGCACGGTTTTCAGCAAGCTCATTTCTTCCTCGGCTTGTGCGATGACCTGGATCATTTCGGTGTGCAAGGACTCGTCCCGCATAGCATTACTCTTGGATGCGCCTGAAAGTCGCGTAATGGTCGTCCGTGTAATAGTATTCGCCGGACTCGACCGGATCTCCCCCGGTGATGATGCGACGCGCTCCGCGATTGCGCGCGCGCGGGGTCTTTACCGTAAATTCGTGATAATACCCGCGCTTTCGTTTGGGTAAAACCCCTTCATAGTTGCCGAACACGACGCCATCTTTCGCGTATGGGAAGGGACCGCCCCGTCTGATCAAGGCCAGCGTCTCCCGGGCTTCGAGCGGCAAGTCGGTCGCCCGGACGACGCCGATCCCCGGCGTTTCGCGCGCCTGGACGACCACGGCGAATAGCAGCACCGCAAGGAACGTCGTCCACGTCCTCAGAAAAGCGTAGCGGGCAGACATGATGTTGGCCTTGTGACAATCCGGAAAAATTTTCTAAGAGTAGCCTGTTGGCAACACATAGGCAACAGCTCCGTTGCAAGCATGCAGCTCGCGATGGCTTGGTCACCCGGAAACGTCTTGTTTCAATTCTTACTTTCCGTGGAACAATTTCACGTAGCCGACCCGGCATGGCATAGCGTTAAATAGTGTGAAGATCCCAAGGAGATTTGCATGAAACCCCTCTTCGCCCCGTTCCGTCTTGCTGCGGCTGCCGCCCTGTTCGCCGCAGCGCCGTTCGCGCTCGCGAACGGCAATGTCAACTGGTCGGTATCCGTCGGATCCGGCGGCTACCCCGCGCCGGTCTACGCGCCGGCTCCGGTCTACGTCCAGCCCGAGCCGGTTTATGTCCGGCCCGCGCCGGTGTATGTGCGCCCGGCACCGGTCTACGTCGCACCGCCGACCGCCGTCGTCCAGTACGGCGCCCCGCTGTATGTGCAGGAAGTCCGTCCGCGCCACTGGCACCATCACCACGGTCACTACCGCGATTGATCCCCACGCCGGCGTTCCTCACGCCGGCCGTCCGCTTTCAGCCGGCCGCAGCAATCTTCGCGGCCGCAGCTTCCTCGTTGTCTGCCATGCCGAAGAAGGACAACACATCCTTCTTTCGCGCCAAGGCGTCCCGTTCTCCCAGCTGGATCAACTCACAGGTATAGCTCGCCTCGAACAGCAGATATGACGCGAGCGCCGCCCCGCGTGCTTCCGTGGCGCCGATGCCGCCCAACAGCATCCGCACCGGCCGCGGCAGGCTGCCCACGTTCCGGGCTGCGATCTCATCGAGGCGCTCCGACGGCGCGATGATCAGCAGCTCGACCGGACGCAAGGGAGTACGCCCGCGCTGCTCGTCCGTCAGCATGGCGAGCGTGGCATTCACGCGCGTCATGCGTTCGATATCGACCGCCAGACTGTCGAGGAAGATGCTCGACATGGCGTGACCGGCAATCTGCGCCAGGCTGGGATAGGCTGCATGTTCGAGTGTTTCGCGCGGACGTTCGTTCAGGCGGCCGGCGCCGATGACGAGCACGCGGTCCGCGCCGAGATGGATGGCTGGAGAAATCGGGGCGAGCTGCCGCATCGAGCCGTCGCCGAAGTATTCCCGCCTGCCGTTGCAGTAGATCGGCGCGGCCGGGAAAATGAGCGGGATGGCCGAGGATGCGAGCAGGTGCTCGACGCCGATCTGGCCCCGCATGGCCAAGCGCTGCGAGCGCTGCCATGGCGCGATGTCGGCCTCGCTTTGGAAGAAGGTCACATGCTGGCCTGCGGTGTACGACGATGCGGTGACGGCCAGCGCGTGCAGCGCACCGCTCATCAGGGCCGCATCCAGCCGAGGGAAGTTGAGCATGCGATTGAGCAGCGTGACGAGCGGTGTATTGTCCAGCAGGGCGTTGGGCGGGTTGGCGCGCCATTTGCGCAGCAGCCAGCCGAAGGAGAGCAGCGACAGCCAGCGCGCGCCGGAGCGCAGCACGCCAAGCGAGTCGACGCGATAGACCTGCTCCGCACTAAAGCGCTCCCACACATCCACCACCATCCGCAGGCCTTGGTCGAAATCGTCGGCATGGCAGGCCAGCGCCGTCGCATTGATGGCACCGGCGGACGTGCCGCAAATGATCTCGTAAGGGTTGCGCGCCCTCTCCCACCCGGCCTCGGCCAGGACTGTCGCCACGCCGCGCAGCACGCCCATCTGGTAGGCGGCCCGGGCACCGCCGCCGGTGAGGACCAGTCCCGTTTTCTTTGTTGCTCCCATGAATTCACTATACGCCTTGGCACTGTCGACTCAAAGCGATTGCGGAACAGCGTGGCGGCCGCGCCGCACATGAAAAACGCCGGACTCGCCGGCGTTTTCCAATGGTCTGCGGCGAGACTCAATCGCCCATCACGATACCTTCCCGGCGCGGATCGGCGCCGCCGAACCAGACTTCCTCACCATTGATCTTCGTGCGCATGATGCCCTGCAGGCCGGAGGTCTGCTCCATGACACGCACGTTGTGCCCCTTGGCCTTGAGGGCCTCGACCAGGGCTTCGCTCACATGGCCCTGCTCCAGTTCGGTTGGACCGTTGCGGCTGCCGAAGTTGGGCAGGCTGATGGCCTGCTGCACGTTCAGCCCCCAGTCGAGCGTGCCGACCAGCACCTTGCCCACGTAGTTGATGATGGCCGAACCGCCCGGCGAACCGGTGGAGAGCACCAGCTTCTTCGTGGCCTTGTCGAACACCAGGGTCGGCGCCATCGAACTGCGCGGACGCTTGCCCGGCTCGACGCGGTTGGCAACCGGACCATTGGCGTCGACCGCGTCGAAGGAGAAGTCGGTCAGCTGGTTGTTGAGGATGAAGCCGTCCACCATCTGGCGCGAACCGAAGACGTCTTCGACGGTGGTCGTCATGGAGATGGCGTCACCGTTGGCATCGACGATGGAGATGTGCGAGGTGCACGGCAGTTCCGGCGAGGTGTCCGTGCCCCAGGCGACGTTCACGCCCGGCGGAACGCCGAATTTCGCCTGGCCCATCGACTTGTCGGTGATGAGCGCGGCGCGCTGCGCGAGATAGGTCTTGTCGAGCAACGGCTTGACGCTATTGCCCGGCAGCGGGACGAAATCGGTATCGGCGACGTAGCGGCCGCGATCCGCATACGCGAGCCGGCCCGCCTCGGAGAACAGGTGCACGCCTTCCGGATTCAGCATGCCGTCCTTCGGTGCGTAGCGGCCGATGTTCTTGGTCTCGAGCATGCCGAGCATCTGTGCGATCGCGATCCCGCCGGAGGACGGTGGCGGCATGCCACAGACCGTCCACGATTTGTAATCGGTGCAGATCGGTTCGCGCACCTTGGCCTGGTAGCCGGCGATGTCCGTCGCGGTGAGCAGGCCGGGATTCGTCGGATGGGTCTTCACCTTGGCCTCGATGTCGCGCGCGATCTGGCCTTTGTAGAACACGTCCGGGCCGCCGGTGGCGATGTCGCGCAGAACCTTGGCGAGTTGGGGATTCTTCAGGACATAGCCTGCAGGACGCGGATTGCCGTCCTTGTCGTAGAAGTAGGCGGCGGCGGCCGGGTCCTTCTTCAGATACTGTTCGGTCTTGAGCAGCGAGGCCAGACGCGGACTCACGGCGAAGCCCTCTTCCGCCAGCTTGATCGCCGGCTGGAACAGGCTGGCCCACGGCAGCTTGCCGTACTGCTTGTGCGCCATCTCGAGCATGCGCAGCACGCCGGGCGCGCCCACGGAGCGGCCGCCGACGACGCCCTGGATGAAGGGCATCGCCTTGCCTTCCGGTGTCTGGAAAAGTTTGTCGGTGGCTGCGGCAGGCGCGGTCTCGCGTCCGTCGAAGGCCTTCACCGTCTTGCCGTCGTAGTGCATCAGGAAGGCTCCGCCGCCGATGCCGGACGACTGCGGCTCCACCAGCGTCAACACCATCTGCACAGCGATGGCGGCATCGACTGCCGAGCCGCCGGCACGCAACACCTGGTAGCCGGCGTCGGTCGCCAACGGATTGGCCGCCGCCACCATGAATTTCTTCGCCGTCCAGCCCGGTTTTTCCGACCAGCCGCTGGCCGCTTCGGGCGCCTGCATGCCGGTTGCCGGAGCAGTGGCGGGCGCAGCTGCGGGCGCAGTTGCTGGCGCGGCATTCTGGACCGGTCGATTGGCGCAACCGGCGAGCAGTGCAACGGCAAAGGCGATGGCGGTGACTCTGGTGTGCATGGACGTCTCCCGTGACAGAAAGGCAACCAGTGTAGCGCCGAAGTTTTCACTCCGCCATGCGGCGCGGACATGCCGCAGAAGGACAAATGGCCGGCGCTTGAGCTGAGTCAGGCGCCGGCCATTCGGAGCGAAGCGATCTTGCGTTGGCTCGCTTACTTCGGCTGCATGCGGATCGCGCCGTCGAGGCGGATCGTTTCGCCGTTCATCATGGTGTTTTCGATGATGGTCTTGGCGAGCTGCGCGTACTCGGCAGGCTTGCCGAGGCGCTGCGGGAACGGGACCATCCGGCCGAGCGCGTCCTGCACTTCCTGCGGCATGCCGAGCAGCATCGGGGTTTCGAAGATACCGGGAGCGATGGTCATCACGCGGATGCCATTGCGCGACAGGTCGCGCGCCATCGGCAGCGTCAGGCCGACGACGGCGGCCTTGGAGGCACCGTAGGCGGCCTGGCCGATCTGGCCGTCATAGGCGGCGACGGAAGCGGTGTTGATGATCACGCCGCGTTCGCCGTCGGCCGCGCCTTCGGACTTGGACATCGCGTCGGCTGCCAAGCGGGCCATGTTGAAAGTGCCGACCAGGTTGATGTTCACGGTGCGCTGGAAGACGTCCAGCGGATGAGGGCCATCCTTGCCTACGGTTTTCACTGCGGGCGCGACGCCGGCGCAGTTGATCAGGCCGCGCAGCGTGCCCATCGCGACGGCGGCGTCGACGGCAGCCTTGCCGTCAGCCTCGGAGGTCACGTCGCACTTCACGAACTTGCCCTTCAATTCGGCGGCGAGCTTCTCGCCTGCTTCGACCTGCACGTCGGCCAGCACCACCTTGCCGCCGTTCTCGACGATCATGCGCGCGGTCGCCGCGCCGAGACCGGAGGCGCCGCCGGTGATCAGGAATACGTTGTTCTGGATCTGCATCTTGTCCCTCTTTTGAATGATGGAATGTTGCCGAAAGAATGTTGCCGTAATTAACGTTTACGTAAACGTCATTGACGGCGCATTGTAGCCAATTTCGCAGCGAAAAAGAAAAGGGCAGCCGCAGCTGCCCTTCCCTGCCTAACGGACGCTTACGGCTTGGCGGCCGGTGCCGGTGTTTCCGCTGCAGGCGCCGTCCCGCCGGCCGCAGGCGCAGTTGCTGCAGTCGGCGTGTTCGAGGTATGCGACGGCGCCGCGTTGTTGACCATCGGCAGCAGCGGCACCACGAGCAGCGCCACGATGTTGATGATCTTGATCAGCGGGTTGACCGCCGGACCGGCCGTGTCCTTGTACGGATCGCCGACCGTATCGCCGGTCACCGCCGCCTTGTGCGCATCGGAACCCTTGCCGCCGTGGTGGCCGTCCTCAATGTACTTCTTCGCGTTGTCCCAGGCACCGCCGCCGGTGCACATCGAGATGGCCACGAACAGGCCGGTGACGATGGTGCCCATCAGCAGGCCGCCAAGCGCCGCCGGGCCCAGGATCAGTCCGACGAGAATCGGCACAACCACCGGCAGCAGCGAGGGCACGATCATTTCCTTGATCGCGGCGCCGGTCAGCATGTCGACCGCCTTGCCGTATTCCGGCTTGCCGGTCCCTTCCATGATGCCCTTGATCTCGCGGAACTGGCGTCGTACTTCCTCGACCACGCTGCCCGCCGCGCGGCCGACGGCTTCCATCGCCATCGCGCCGAACAGATAGGGAATCAGGCCGCCGATGAAGAGGCCGATGATGACCATGTGGTCGGACAGGTCGAACGAAAGCTTCATCCCGCGGCTCTCGAGCGCGTGGGTGTAGTCGGCGAACAGCACCAGCGCGGCAAGGCCGGCGGAGCCGATTGCATAGCCCTTGGTGACGGCCTTGGTCGTGTTGCCGACGGCGTCGAGCGGATCAGTGATGTCGCGCACGCTTTCCGGCAGCTCCGACATCTCGGCAATGCCGCCGGCGTTGTCGGTGATCGGACCGTAGGCATCCAGCGCCACCACGATGCCGGCCATGCTCAGCATGGCGGTCGCGGCAACGGCGATGCCGTAGAGGCCGGCCAGCATGTAGGACACCCAGATCGCGACGCACACGAAGATCACCGGCCACGCGGTGGACTTCATCGAGACACCGAGGCCGGCGATGATGTTGGTGCCGTGACCTGTGGTCGATGCCTGCGCCACGTGCTGCACCGGCTTGTAGTCGGTACCGGTGTAGTACTCGGTGACCCATACCATCGCCGCCGTCAGAGCGAGGCCGACGACGCAGGCGCCGAACAGCGCCATGGCGCTCACCGTGTTGCCGCCGGAGACGGCCACCGGCTCGGGGAACAGCCAGCGCGTGACGAAGTAGAAGGCGATCAGCGAGATGATGCCGGCAATGATCAAACCTTTGTAGAGCGCCGGCATGACGTTGCGCATGCCCGGCGAAGCCTTCACGAAGCTGCAGCCGACGATGGATGCGATGATGGAGACGCCGCCCAGCACCAGCGGGTACAGCACCGCGTTGAGTGGCGCGCCGGTGACCATGAGCGCGCCGAGCGTCATGGTGGCGATGAGCGTGACGGCATAGGTCTCGAACAGGTCGGCCGCCATGCCGGCGCAGTCGCCGACGTTGTCGCCGACGTTATCGGCGATCACCGCCGGATTGCGCGGATCGTCCTCGGGAATGCCGGCTTCCACCTTGCCGACGAGGTCGGCGCCCACGTCAGCGCCTTTGGTGAAGATGCCGCCGCCGAGACGGGCAAAGATCGAAATGAGCGAAGAGCCGAAGGCCAGGCCGAGCAGCGGCTTGAGCTTCTGTGCGTCGGCGACGTTGCCGCCCGAGAGATACCAGTAGAACAGCGTCACGCCGAGCAGGCCGAGACCGACGACCAGCATTCCGGTGATGGCGCCACCGCGGAAGGCGACGTTGAGCGCCGGGCCGATGCCGTGCGTGGCCGCCTGCGCGGTGCGCACGTTCGCGCGCACGGAGACGTTCATGCCGATGAAGCCGCAGGCGCCGGAGAGAATGGCGCCGACGACGAAGCCGATCGCAGTGGTGGTATCCAGGAAGACGCCGATCAGGATGGCGAGCACGATGCCGACGATGCCGATCGTGCGGTATTGCCGACCGAGGTAGGCCGCCGCGCCCTGCTGGATCGCCGCGGCAATTTCCTGCATGCGCGCATTGCCGGGATCTTGCTTGAGAATCCAGCTGCGTGAGACCAATCCGTAAAGCACGGCGATGACGCCGCACGCCACGGCCAACCACAAGCCTGTTGCCATATCGACTCCTCCATAGTTGTTTTACGACTCGTCAACCACACGACACGTCGGAAAACGACGACGGCATACGCCGGTGCAACGAAGATGTCTGCTGTCGTCGTTCTTCGAGTACAACGCACTGCAACAACGGTTCGTTCGGGCCGTTCGCCTGCATTCCCGATTCAGGAGGGCGGCCGGTCCACTATTGGATTCGCTTCAGGTCCTGCATGGTCTGCGCGGCATCAAGCTGCGCGCCAAAACAAAAAGCGGACACGAGGTCCGCTTTTCGTTATTCCGCCAAGGCTGCGAAGGCTTTGTCCCGGATTTGCTCCACCGGTCCGACGCCCGCGATCTTGCGGTATTTCGGTGCGCCCGGCTGTCCGGACTGCGCCCATTTGTTGTAATAGTCCACGAGGACCTCGGTCTGCTCGTGGTAGACCTGCAGGCGCTTCTTGACGGTGTCTTCCTTGTCGTCGTCGCGCTGGATCAGGTCGTCGCCGGTGAGGTCGTCCTTGCCTTCCACCTTCGGCGGATTGAATTTCACGTGATAGGTCCGGCCGGACGGCTGGTGCACCCGGCGGCCGCTCATGCGCTCGACGATGGCTTCGTCCGGCACGTCAATTTCGAGCACGTAGTCGATGCCGACGCCAGCTTCTTTCATCGCATCGGCTTGCGGAATCGTGCGCGGGAAGCCGTCGAACAGATAGCCGTTGGCGCAATCCGGCTGCTTCAGGCGATCCTTCACCAGGCCGATGATGATGTCGTCGGAGACCAGGCCGCCGGCGTCCATGACCTTCTTCGCCTCGATGCCAAGCGGGGTGCCGGCCTTGACGGCGGCGCGCAGCATGTCGCCCGTGGAGATCTGTGGAATGTTGTACTTTTCCTTGATGAAATTGGCTTGCGTGCCCTTACCGGCACCGGGCGCTCCTAGAAGGATGAGGCGCATGGGATTGTCCTAATACGAGTTTTAAATTCTGCGCGGGCAGCAGCGCCCGAAGTATGGTTTTTACCATACGAAGATTGCATGAAACTTACCACAGAATTTCACCGAATCGGTGCTTTCAGCCAATTCCCGGGTTTGATGCGGATTTACGGGAGGAAGTGGCGACGCACCCGTTCCAGGTCTTCCGGCGTGTCGACGCCTGCGGCCGGTGCCGCCGTGGTGACGTGGACGGCGATGGGATAGCCGTGCCACAGCACGCGCAGCTGCTCGAGCGCCTCGATCTGCTCGAGCGGCGATTGCTGCAGTTGCGGATAGGCTTGCAGGAAGCGGTTGCTGTAGGCATACAGCCCGATGTGGCGCAGCGGCGCGTACCCCGACGGCAGCGTTTCTCGCGATGCAGCAAAGCCATCGCGATGCCAGGGCACGGTCGCGCGTGAGAAATAGAGTGCGCGGCCGACCTTGTCGAGGACGACCTTCACGACATTGGGATTGAACACCTCAGCGGTGTCATGGATGGGATGGGCCGCGGTGGCCATCGGGACGTCGCGGCTGATCAGGCCAGCCACGGCGGCCACGAGCTGCGGATCGATGAGAGGCTCGTCCCCCTGCACGTTGACGACCACGGCGTCGTCCGCCAGTCCGAGAGCGGCGGCGACTTCGGCGATGCGGTCGGTGCCGGAGGGATGATCGGCGCGGGTCATGTAGGCCTGCACACCATGGCGGGCGCAAGCCTCGGCAATGTCGGCGTGGTCTGTCGCGACGGCGACCAGCGCGGCGCCGGAGCGCGCAGCCTGTTCGGCCACGCGCACAACCATCGGCTTGCCGCCGATGTCAGCGAGAGGCTTGTTCGGCAGGCGGGTGGACGCCAGGCGTGCGGGGATAATGACGTTGAAAGTCACAGGCGGCTCTCCTGCGGCCGGCGGCCGGCTGAAGACAATCAGGAGGCGGCGGGCGCCGGGGCGTTCAGGTCGCGGGCTTCGTCGGCCCACATGATGGGAATGCCGTCGCGGATCGGATAGGCCAGCTTGTCGCCGTTGCAGATGAGTTCCTGGGCGGCCTTGTCGTAGTGCAGCGGCCCCTTGCAAAGCGGGCAGACGAGGATATCAAGCAGGCGGGAGTCCACGGCATTTCTCCAGAATCTGGGTCGCGAGGGCAGGATCGATCTGCGCCGTCACGGGTACGAACCACAGGCGCGGGTCGTTGTTGAGTTCGGCAAGTTGCCGACATTTTACTGCATCCTTTTCCGTGATCAGGATGACGTCGGCGTCCACGCCGGTGAAGGGATTGCTCGCGAAATCGAAGTGGTCGGGCAGCGGGATGGGCGTGATGTTCAATCCTGCGGCGCGCAGGCTGGCAAAGAAGCGTTCCGGGTGGCCGATGCCTGCGGCCGCCGCAATCCTGCCGCTGAGCGCGCCGAGCGGGGAGATCTGTGCCGGGTCGGCCAGCCGATGGGCGGCCGGGCCGCTCAATTGCATGCGAAACACCGGCCCCGCGATGCCGGGGGGAACCGTGTCGCCGTTCACTACCGTGACATCCCGGCGGCGCGAAGCCGGCTCGCGTAACGGTCCGGCCGGCAGCAGCCAGCCGTTGCCGTTGCCGCGACCGTCGCAAAGGACGATCTCGACGTCACGTGCGAGCGCGTAATGTTGCAGGCCGTCGTCGGACACGATCACGTTCACATCCGGATGCGCCGCGAGCAAGGCTTGCGCTGCAGCGGCACGCCGGCGTCCGACGAAGAGCGGACACCCCGTGCGCTGGGCAATGAGCAGAGGTTCGTCGCCAACCTCCGCGGCACGCGCATCCGGCGTGACGGCGCGCGGGGCATCGGCGCTGCCTTGGTAGCCGCGCGAGATGACGCCCGGCCGCAGTCCGGCGGCACGCAATTGCGCCACCAGCCAGATCGTAAGCGGCGTCTTGCCGGTGCCGCCGACGAAGATATTGCCGACGACGATGACCGGCACCGGAAGCCGGGTGGAGGCGGCCAAGCCGAAACGAAATGCCAGCCTTCGCAATACGGCGAGCAGGCGAAACAACAGGGAGATGGGGTACAGCAGGCAGGCGAGCCACCCGCGCCGCAGCCAGGCGCGAGTGAGTGCCGATTCGAGCGAGGCGCGCCGGGCCAAGACGCTATTTCTTGCCGCCGGCCTGCGCGGCGAAGGTGACTTTATCGAAGCCGGCGATGCGCGCCGCTTCCAGGACGTTGATGACCGACTGGTGCGCGGCCGTGGCGTCGGCATTGATGATGATGACCGGATCGGCCTTGCCCTGCCCCTGGCCCTTGCCGTTGGCCGCCGTCTTCAGTTCCTCGGCGAGCGCGTTGGGGTCGCGCGCGGCGATGGAATTGTTGTCCACGGCGTAATGGCCTTGCGCATCGACGCCGACGTTGATCTCGGCCGGCTGCTCCATCGCCTTCTCGGCGTCGGCGGTCGGCAACGTGATCTGCAGCGCGGTGAACTTGCTGTAGGTGGTGGTCACCATCAGGAAGATCAGGATCACCAGCAGCACGTCGATGAACGGGATCAGGTTGATTTCCGGATCCTCGCGGCCCTTGCCCTTGCGGAAATTCATGGGGCGTCCTTACTTGCGGTTGCCGTGGACGCTGTCGACGAACTTCACGGCCTGCTGTTCCATGTCGACGATGAAGCTGTCGACCAGCGCACGGAAATGGCGGTAGAAGACGAGCGTCGGCATGGCAATGGCGAGGCCGAAGCCGGTGTTGTAGAGGGCCACCGAGATGCCGTGCGCCAGCTGGGCCGGATTGGCACCGACGGCGTTCTGCGCACCGAAGATTTCGATCATGCCGACCACCGTGCCGAACAGGCCCATCAGCGGTGCGAGCGTGGCGATGGTGCCGAGCGTCGTGAGGAAGCGTTCGAGGTCGTGAGCGGTGCCACGGCCGGCCTCTTCGATGGATTCCTTCATCGCGTCGCGCGGTGCGTCGACGTTGCGCAGGCCGGCGGCGAGCACCCGGCCCAGCGGCGAGTTGTGCTCGAGGTTGCCGATGACCTCGGTGGACACCTTGCCGTTGTGGTAAACGCGGACGACTTCGTCGAGCAGATTGCGCGGGAGGATGCGATTTCGGCGCAGGTACAATAGCCGCTCGATGATCAGTGCCAGTGCGATGATGGAAGAGACCAGCAGCAGCCAGATCGGCCAGCCTGCCTGTTGAATGATTGCGAGCAAAAGCGGCTCCCGGAGTGAAAAGCGTTCGGATGCAGAATGTAGCGTGTCGGGGGCTTGCGGGCAAGCATGGCGAGCTGCCAATACTCCGCAAAAAGTTCTGCACAAAACCTGTGGACAAGTTTGTTGGTAAGTCTGCGGAGAACCCGGAAAGTGCTTGATTCCAAAGGTTTTTCGCTTGCCGCCAAGAAATGATGCGGAGCCTAAATTTCCTTGTTATTCAATGACTTGCCATACCCGTTCGTTGTTTGTAACCAATTGTGACCCCCAAATGACGGTTTTCCGCGCCTGTGGACAGGTTTTCGGCCCGGGAACCGCATGAATCCTCATTCCCCGATGGAAACTCTAGATTCGGCGCCGGCCGTGCTGTCGGTCTCGCAGCTCAACCAGGCGGTCGCCCGCACGCTGGAACGCACGTTTCCGCTCGCGTGGGTGGCCGGCGAAATTTCCAACTTCACGCGCGCGGCTTCCGGTCATTGGTACTTCACGCTGAAGGATGACGGCGCGCAGGTGCGTGCCGTGATGTTCCGCGGCCGCGCCCAATTCGCCGGGTTCACGCCGCGCGAGGGCGACAAGGTCGAGGTGCGCGCGCTCGTCACGCTGTACGCGCCGCGCGGCGACTATCAGCTCAACGTCGAAGCGATCCGCCGCGCCGGCGTCGGCAACCTCTACGAAGCATTCCTGCGGCTGAAGGAAAAACTCGACGCCGAAGGCCTGTTCGATCCGGAGCGCAAGCGCCCCATTCCGCTCTTCGCCCGCACCATCGGCATCGTCACCAGTCCGCAGGCCGCCGCGCTGCGCGACATTCTCACCACCCTGCGGCGCCGCGCGCCGCACGTGCAGGTGATCCTGTACCCGACCGCGGTGCAGGGCGAGGGTTCGGCGCAGAAGATCGCCCAGGCCATCGCCACCGCCTCCGCACGCGAGGAATGCGACGTGCTGCTGGTGTGTCGCGGCGGAGGCAGCATCGAGGATCTCTGGTCCTTCAACGAGGAAGTCGTGGCAAGGACGATCGCCGCGGCGCCGATGCCGGTCATCTCGGGCGTGGGCCATGAAACCGATTTCACCATTGCCGATTTCGCCGCCGACCTGCGCGCGCCGACACCCACCGCCGCCGCCGAGATGGCCGCTGCGCCGCGCGCCGACTGGCTGGCCACAGTGGAATCGCATGCCGACGATCTGATGCGCGCCATGCGCCGGCGCCTGGACAACGTCAGCCAGTCTCTCGACTGGACTTCGCGCCGGCTGGTCAGCCCGGTGGCCTACATCGGCCGCGAGCGGTTGAAGCTGGGCGGCCTGCAGACGCGGCTGGCGCATGCGACGCGGACGCCGCTGACGCAGGCGCGCTTCACCTTGCGCCACCTGCAGACTCGCCTGGCCGCGCAGCTGCCGGACACGCGCAACGACCGTGCGCGGCTGGATGAACTTACGCGGCGCATGGGCGTGGCGATCCAGCGTCGGAACGAACGTCGCCGCCACACCATGACGGCGCTCTCCGGCCAGCTGGAACTGCTGAATCCGCAGCGCACGCTTGAACGCGGCTATGCCATGGTGCTGGACCAGAAGGGACGCGTCGTGCGCGGACCGGACGGCCTGCGGCCGCGCGAAATCGTGACGGTGCGGATGGCGGAAGGCAGCGCCGAGATCGGCATTGCCTCGGTGCAGCCGACGCTCGACTGAACGGCGCATGATCTGCTTCATGCAGCGGCGTGCCAATCGAACTACAATTGGGGGCTTTCAAAAATTGCACTGAATCGCCCAACACAAGAAAGGACGCATGATGGAACACACCCTTCCCCCCCTGCCCTACGCGATGGACGCGCTGCAGCCGCACATGTCGAAGGAAACGCTGGAATTCCACTACGGCAAGCACCATCAGACCTACGTCACCAACCTCAACAACCTGATCAAGGGCACGGAATACGAGAACGCCTCGCTGGAAGACATTATCAAGAAGTCCAGCGGCGGCCTGTTCAACAACTCCGCGCAGGTGTGGAACCACACCTTCTTCTGGAACTGCATGAAGCCGAACGGCGGCGGCGCCCCGACCGGTCCGGTGGCTGACGCCATCAACCAGAAATGGGGTTCCTTCGACAAGTTCAAGGAAGAGTTCACCAAGTCCGCGACCACCAACTTCGGTTCCGGCTGGACCTGGCTGGTGAAGAAGGCCGACGGCTCGGTCGACATCGTCAACACCTCCAACGCCGGCACGCCGCTGACCACCGCCGACAAGCCGCTGCTGACCGCCGACGTGTGGGAGCATGCCTACTACATCGACTATCGCAACGCCCGTCCGAAGTTCCTGGAAGCCTTCTGGAACCTCGTAAACTGGGATTTCGTGGCGAAGAATTTCGGCTGATCGAGACCGACTACCGGTTCGTCAGAGTAAAGTCCAAAACAACGGAAACGAGTTCGGAACCGAGCGGTGCTGCAAAAAGCTGGCTTAGGCCGGCTTTTTGCATTTTTGCGCCAGAAAAATTACGGTTGCCGGGCGTATTGGCCTGACCTGCACTGACATCGCGGCCGCATTGCGATCTCAGGGATTCATGACCCAGCGATCGCCGACGCGCTTCAGGCTGATGTACGACGCATTGTCGACCTTGGTCTTGAACGCCTCGTCGCTGATGCGGCCTTGCAGCAGATGCGCGAGCATCGCCTTGATGGTCAGTTCATGCGAGACGATCACGACGCGCTTGCTCTGCCGCATGTAGTCCTCGAGCGCCGCTGACGAACGGCGATAGACCACGGCCAGCGATTCGCCGTTTGGATAAGAAAATTCGGCACTGCTGAAGACGCGTGCCTCGCGTCCTTTCTTCATCTCCGGCCAGACCTCGGCCGCCTGTTCCCACGTCAGGTTCGTCACGTCGCCGGCTGAGCGCTCCATCATCCTCGTGTCGGGTCTCGCCGCTGCCAGCGTCGAAGCGTCGGCCATGCCGGCGCCGGTCAGGACGCCGGCAAGCGTCTGCTGCGCACGCAGCTGCGGCGAATAGACCCAGAGCGCCTGGCTCAGCGGCGCAGCCGCGCTCGCGTCGCGCGCCTTGAGCGCTTCGCCCGCGCGCACCGCTTGCGCAACGCCGCGCATGGTCAGGCTGGA
>SPQI01000335.1 GCA_004570315.1 Oxalobacteraceae bacterium OM1
GAAGCCACCAGCGATGCGTAGGCGAGGTGTTCGCCCATGCCCCAGTCGAGGTTCAGCTCGCCGCGACCCATGGCGGCGCGGTCGCTCAGCACCTTCTCGACGAGCGGGTGTACCTTGAAGTTGTCGGGCACTTTGGTAATGCGATCGGCCAGGCGTTTCAGTTCGGCCAGCGGCACCGACGTGTCGGCCGCGTCGGTCCATTTCCGGTTCAGGAACGGCATCCAGTCGACGGCGTACTTGCTCTTGAAGTTCGAGATGACCGGGTCGACCGTGTGGCGGCCGGCATCCATCGCGTCGCGATAGGCCTTGACCATGGCGTCGCCGTCTTGCTCGCCGATCGCCTTCTGGGTGACCAGCTTGTCGGCGTACACCTTGCGGGTACCCGGGTGCTTGCCGATCTTCTTGTACATCAGCGGCTGGGTCAGCGCGGGCGTGTCCTGCTCGTTGTGACCGAGTTTGCGGAAGCAGACGATGTCGACAACGATGTCTTTCTTGAATTCGATGCGGAAATCCAGAGCAATCTGGGTCGCGAACACGACCGCTTCCGGATCGTCGCCGTTCACGTGCAGCACTGGGGCTTCGATCATCTTGACGACGTCGGAGCAGTACAGCGTCGAACGGGAATCGCGCGGATCGGACGTGGTGAAGCCGATTTGGTTGTTGATGACGATGTGCAGCGTGCCGCCCGTGCCGTAGCCACGGGTCTGCGCAAGGTTCAGCGTCTCCATCACGACGCCCTGGCCGGCGAAGGCAGCGTCGCCATGCACGAGAATCGGCATGACTTGCGAGCCGTCCTTGTCGCCGCGGCGCTCCATGCGCGCCTTGGCCGAGCCTTCGACCACCGGGTTGACGATCTCGAGGTGCGACGGATTGAACGCGAGCGACAGGTGGACCGGGCCGCCCTGGGTCGAAATGTCGGACGAGAAGCCCTGGTGATACTTCACGTCGCCTGCCGGCAGATCGTCGGCGTGCTTGCCTTCAAATTCGGCAAAGAGGTCCTGCGGCATCTTGCCGAGGGTGTTGACCAGGACGTTCAGACGGCCGCGATGCGCCATGCCGATGACGATTTCCTGGACGCCCTTGGCGCCGGCGCGCTGGATGGCCTCATCCAACGAAGCGATGAAGCTTTCGCCGCCTTCCAGCGAGAAGCGTTTCTGACCGACATACTTGGTGTGCAAGTAGCGCTCCAGACCTTCGGCGGCCGTGAGGCGATCGAGGATGTGGCGCTTCTTCTCCGGCGTGAAGTTCGGCGTGGAGCGCACGGACTCGAGCCGCTCCTGCAGCCAGCGTTTCTGTGCCGGATCGCTGACGTACATGAATTCGGCGCCGATCGAGCGGCAATACGTGTCGCGCAGAGCTTGCAGCAAGTCACGCAGCGAGGCGTTCTCATTGCCGAAATAGGTGTTGCTGACGTTGAACACCGTGTCCATGTCGGCATCGCCGAAGCCATAGAAGCTCGGCTCGAGTTCCGGAATGTTCGGACGTTCCTGGCGCTGCAGCGGGTCAAGATTGGCCCAGCGGTTGCCGAGGAAGCGGTAGGCGGCGATCAGTTGGGTGACGGCGACGCGCTTGCGGCCCATTTCCGCATCGGTGGATGCGGTGACGGTGCGGATCGGGCCCTGCTTGGCGCGCTCGGCAAAGGAGGCGATCACGGGAGCATGGGCGACGTCGGGTTTGGTCGAGCCGTCGACGGCAGGCACGTGCTGCATGGCGTCGAAGTAGGCGCGCCAGTTGTCAGGCACAGAGCCGGGGTTGTTCAGATACGCTTCGTACAGTTCTTCAACGTACGGTGCGTTGCCTCCAAACAAATACGAATTGGAGAAATACTGCTGCATCATCTTGCTCACCTTTCTTCGCGCTTCGCGAGATTAGCGGGTTATCGAAACCTTCCGCGACACGGCCTGACCGGTTAGCGGATTGCACATCAAGTTGTGGGGGAAGGGCTTGGAATCTGGCTGGCGCGCGGGGCGGCGCCTGGGAAAATTCGGAGCCGATAGAATAGCACATTGTTTTCACGCAAAGAAAAAGGGCGAGCCTTGCGGCCCGCCCTTTTTCACGTTGCGATGTGCGGTAAAACGACAGCGTTTAGCGCTTGGCCGGCACGTCGCGGCGCGGCGAACCGACATACAGCTGACGCGGACGGCCGATCTTCTGCTCCGGATCGGAAATCATCTCGTTCCACTGGGCGATCCAGCCGATGGTGCGGGCCATGGCGAAGATACCGGTAAACAGCGAGACCGGGATGCCCAGGGCGCGCTGCACGATGCCCGAGTAGAAGTCGACGTTCGGGTAAAGCTTGCGCTGCACGAAGTAATCGTCTTCCAAGGCGATCTTCTCCAGTGCCATCGCCAGCTTGAACAGCGGGTCGTCGTGCAGGCCCAGTTCATTCAGCACTTCGTGGCAGGTTTCGCGCATCAGCTTGGCGCGCGGGTCGTAGTTCTTGTACACGCGGTGGCCGAAGCCCATCAGCTTGACGTTGGAGTTCTTGTCCTTGACCTTGGCGATGAATTCGCCGATGCGCTCGACGCCACCCTGGCGCTGGATGTCTTCCAGCATGTTCAGTGCAGCTTCGTTCGCGCCGCCGTGTGCCGGCCCCCACAGGCAGGCGATGCCAGCGGCGATACAGGCGAACGGATTGGCACCAGACGAACCGGCCAGGCGCACCGTCGAGGTGGAGGCGTTCTGCTCGTGGTCGGCGTGCAGGATCAGGATGCGGTCCAGTGCACGCACCAGCACGTCGTTGACCTTGTACTCGGCGCACGGCGTCGAGAACATCATGCGCATGAAGTTGGCGCTGTAGGACAGCTCATTGCTCGGATAGACGAAAGGCTGGCCGATCGAATACTTGTACGCCATCGCAACCAGGGTCGGCAGCTTGGCGATCAGGCGAATCGCCGATACTTCACGATGATGCGGATCGTTGATATCGAGCGAGTCGTGATAGAACGAGGACAGCGCGCCGACGGTGCCGACCAGCACGGCCATCGGGTGCGCGTCGCGACGGAAACCGCGGAAGAAGAACTGCATCTGCTCGTGGACCATGGTGTGGTTGGTCACGGTATTGACGAACTTCGTCTTCTGCTCGGCCGACGGCAGCTCGCCGTTCCATAGCAGGTAGCAGGTTTCGAGGAAGTCGCAGTTCACCGCCAGCTGCTCGATCGGATAGCCGCGGTACAGCAGCTCACCCTTGTCGCCGTCGATGTAGGTAATCGAGGAATTGCACGCCGCCGTCGACATGAAACCCGGATCGTAGGTGAACTTGCCCGTCGTGCCGTACAGCTTGCGGATGTCGATGACGTCCGGGCCGATGGTGCCTTGGTAAATCGGGAGTTCCAGCGGCTGCGAGCCGTCGGAGAACGACAAGGTTGCTTTTGTCTCAGAGCTTTTCATGGCGCATCCTTCATTCAGGGTGATGCTATTGTTAAAGAAATCACAAAACGGGTCGGCTTCAGGCTGCGCGCAGGCGCTCCAGAAGCGCATGGACATGCGGCAAGTTCACTTCACCGCTCAGCTCCTTGCGTGCCAGGAGCAGGTCCAGCAATTCGTTGTCCGGCAATTCCATCAGCCGGGAAAACGCATCCACTTCCTCATCCGTGAGCGTGGCCTCATGGGCGTCCAGGAAGCGCGTGATGATCAAGTCGTTCTCGAGCAGCCCCCGTCGTGCGCGCCAGCGCAAGCGGGCACGCTTGACCGGATCGGACTGGTGTTCGACAGACATCAATTTTTCTTTCACGAAACGCGCCGAACAGTACCGGCGTGCCGGGGGCCGAGGCGACAGCCTCGGCCGATTGGATTACACCGTGCGGCGGACCATCAATTCCTTGATCTTGCCGATGGCGCGCGTCGGATTCAGGCCTTTCGGGCACACATCGACGCAGTTCATGATGGTGTGGCAGCGGAACAGGCGGTATGGGTCTTCGAGGTTGTCGAGACGCTCGTTGGTCGCCTGGTCGCGGCTATCGGCGATGAAACGGTAGGCTTGCAACAGACCGGCCGGGCCAACGAACTTGTCCGGGTTCCACCAGAACGACGGGCAGGACGTGGAGCAGCACGCGCACAGAATACACTCATAGAGCCCGTCCAGCTCTTCGCGTTCCGCCGGAGATTGCAAGCGCTCTTTCTCGGGCGGAATAGTGTCGTTGATCAGGTAAGGCTTGATCGAATTGTATTGCTTGAAGAACTGGGTCATGTCGACGATCAGGTCGCGGATGACCGGCAGGCCGGGCAGCGGACGCAAAACGATCGGCTCGGTCAGTTCATTCAGGTTGGTAATGCAGGCCAGGCCGTTCTTGCCGTTGATGTTCATGGCGTCGGAACCGCACACGCCTTCGCGGCACGAGCGGCGCAGCGCCAGGGAATCGTCGACGTCGGCCTTGATGCGCTGGAGCGCATCGAGCAGCATCTTGTCGGTGTCTTGCAGGGTCACCGTCAGATCCTGCATGTACGGCTTGGCGTCCTTGTCCGGATCGTAACGGTAGATGGAAAATTTCAGGGTACGAGGCATGGTCTTACCTTAGAAAGTACGTGCTTTGGGCTTGAAGGTCTCGACGGTCAGCGGCTTGGTGTTCACCGGCTTGTAGTCCAGGCGGTTGCCCTCGGAATAGAACAGCGTGTGCTTCATCCAGTTTTCATCGTCGCGCTTCTCGTAGTCGCGATGCGCGTGCGCGCCGCGGGACTCCTTGCGGGCAGCTGCGGAGACGATGGTCGCCTTGGCGGTCTCGATCAGGTTGTCCAGTTCGAGCGCTTCAACGCGGGCAGTGTTGAAGACCTTCGATTTGTCCTTGAACGCGACGTGCTTGCGGCGCTCGTCCAGCTCCATGATCTTGCGCACACCGGTCTGCAGCAGCTCGTCGGTGCGGAACACGCCGCAGTACTGCTGCATCGTGGCGCGGATGGCGTTGGCGACGTCCTGCACGCGCTCCGAGCCAGTGCTCGACTCGAGATGCGCGAGTCGCGACAGCGCGAGATCGGCCGCGTCGGCGGGCAGCGGCTTGTGGCTCTTCTGCTTGAGGTTCTGCGCAACGATGTGGTTGCCGGCGGCACGGCCGAACACCACGAGGTCCAGCAGCGAGTTGGTGCCGAGGCGGTTAGCGCCGTGCACCGAGACGCAGGAGCATTCGCCGATGGCGTACATGCCGTTGACGACATCGTTCGGATTGCCGTTCTTCGGCGCGACGACCTGGCCATGGATGTTGGTCGGGATGCCGCCCATCTGGTAGTGGATGGTCGGCACGACCGGGATCGGTTCCTTGGTAGCGTCCACGTTGGCGAACTTGTGGCCGATTTCCAGAATAGACGGCAGGCGCTTACGGATGGTGTCGGCGCCGATGTGACGCAGATCCAGCAGCACGTGGTCCTTATTGGGCCCGCAGCCACGGCCTTCCTTGATCTCCTGGTCCATCGAGCGGGACACGAAGTCGCGCGGCGCCAGGTCCTTCAGCGTCGGCGCGTAGCGCTCCATGAAGCGTTCGCCGTTGGAGTTGATCAGGATGCCGCCCTCGCCGCGCACGCCTTCGGTGATCAGCACGCCGGCGCCGGACACGCCGGTCGGGTGGAACTGCCAGAACTCCATGTCTTCGAGCGGCAGGCCGACGCGTGCAGCCATGCCGAGGCCGTCGCCGGTGTTGATGAAGGCGTTGGTCGAGGCCGCGAAGATGCGCCCTGCTCCGCCGGTGGCGAACAGCGTGGTCTTCGCTTCGAGGATCATCACGTCGCCGGTTTCCATCTCGAGGGCGACGACGCCGAGGATGTCGCCGTCCTGGTCACGCACCAGGTCGATCGCCATCCACTCGACGAAGAAGTGGGTCTTGGCGCGCACGTTGCGCTGGTAGAGCGTGTGCAGCAGCGCATGACCGGTACGGTCGGCGGCGGCGCAGGCACGCTGCACCGGCTTCTCGCCGAAGTTCGCGGTGTGGCCGCCGAAGGGACGCTGGTAGATGGTGCCGTCGGGGTTGCGGTCGAACGGCATGCCGAAGTGCTCGAGCTCGTAGACGACTTTCGGAGCCTCGCGGCACATGAATTCGATGGCGTCCTGGTCACCCAGGTAGTCCGAGCCCTTGACGGTGTCGAACATGTGCCAGTACCAGTTGTCCTCGGACATGTTGCCCAGCGAAGCGCCGATGCCGCCTTGTGCGGCGACGGTGTGCGAGCGGGTCGGGAACACCTTGGAGAGAACCGCAACGTTCAGGCCGGCTTCAGCCAGTTGAAGCGAAGCGCGCATGCCGGAGCCGCCGGCGCCGACGATCACCGCGTCAAAGCGGCGGGTAGGAATGGATTGCTTGATTGCTGCCACGATTTACACCTTCCAGATAACCTGCACCGCATAACCGGCGCAACCGATCAGCCACAGGATCGTGGCCACCTGCAGCACGAGACGTGCGCCGACGGAGTGGGTGACGTAATCCATCAGGATGTTACGCACACCGACCCAGGCGTGATACAGCAGGGAGACGAAGGTTACGAAGGTGGCAACCTTGAACCACTGATGGGCGAACAGACCGGCCCAACCTTCGTAACTGAAGTTTTTTCCACCGAGGAACGCAACTAGGAGGATCACCGTGTAGATCGCCATGACGATCGCGGTGACCCGCTGTGCCAACCAATCCCTGAGGCCGTAATGCGCTCCGACGACCAGGCGCTTCGGTCCGATATTGTTGTTTTCCATTTAAAACGCTCCGAACAATTTCAATGCAATCAGTGCGGTCGGCACCAGGCTCAGCACGAAGGAGGCAATCGACGTCGTGCGGCCGCTGTCCTTGTCGAGGCAGACGTGGAAGTCCATGAAGAGGTGGCGAATGCCGGCGAAGAAGTGGTGCAGATAGCCCCAGGACAGGAGCAGGATGATGATCTTAACGGGAGCACTGGAGACGAAGCCTTTCATGTGCTCGAAGGAGATCTCGGAGGTGAGGCTGAGGTCGAGCAGGTAGAGGACGAAAGGCAGAAAAGCGAAGAGTAGTGCGCCGCTGATACGGTGCAGGATCGAGAGGTAGGCGGCTAGCGGCAGCCGGTAATGCGCGACGTCAACAAACCGCATGACGCCGAATTTTTGCCGATTCTTTTTCACGGCTTCAGACATGTGAGAACTCCCGTTGCGTATTAATCCCGTAATTTTCGCTTATTTTTGTGCGGCACACAAAGCGAAGGCGAACCCTAGATTGACGGACCCGACGCGGGGCCGTGTCAATGAGGGGAACTACTGAAGGCTGCGGCATGGATGTTCGGCGTCAGCTGAGTTCGTTCTGGTAGTGATGGTGATGCGTCAGGTAGAGGCCGCGACGGACTTCCACCGGCTTGTCGCCATAGGTGTACGAGACGCGCTCAACATTCAACATGGGTGTGCCGGCCGCGATATTCAACAGGCGAGCCGTATCTTCATCAGCCAAAACAGCACGAATTTTTTCGGTCGCGCGAATCATGCGCGTGCCGAATTCCGTCTCGAACAGGCCATACATCGGCCCCTTGTACTCGGTGAGCCGTTCCGCCGTCAGCCCCTTGAAGAGCGAGCCCGGCAACCAGAGCTCTTCGACGATGATCGGCTCTCCGTCGAAGGCCTGCACGCGCTTGATGAAGATGACGGAGTCGCCAGATTTCACATCGAGCAGCCGCGCCACTTCCGCCGGCGCTCGTAGGCGCTTGACCTCGAGGATGCGGTTGTCGGCATGGTGCGGTTCGCCCGTATCGGGCATGAGGCGCAGGAAGCGGTACTGCGCGCGCGCCTCGTGATGGGTGGCGACGAAGGTGCCCTTCCCTTGCCGGCGCACGACGAGGTTTTCGGCGGCCAGTTCGTCAATCGCCTTGCGCACCGTGCCCTGGCTGACCTTGAAGCGGCCGGCCAATTCGATCTCGCTCGGAATCAGCTCGCCCGGCTTCCACTCGCCCGACTGCAGGCTCTGCGTGATGAGCGCTTTGATCTGCTGGTAGAGCGGACTGAAAGTGGGCGAAGTGCCGGAAGCGGAATTCCCCGCCGCAGTGCCGGGCGGCGCGCCAGGATTGGTCAGGTTGGGCGGGGTTGAACTCATAGCACGCGATTTCACCATAAAAGGACGTTTGCCGTCCAGAAAAAATCTGACAACTGATATGTCTTATATAAGATATAAGATACTTATTGACAGAGGTGAGTCGCGCGCCTACACTCGCGAGCAATATTGACATGCTTCAAGCGAACGCGCGCCGTGCGGACCGGGCGGCGCCCGACGAAGCAGAGGCCCGTTGCGGCATCAAGCCTTGGCAGGGTTTCAACGGTATTATTACAGGCTTCGGAAAATTTTTTCGCTACGTTCCGCCCCGAATTCATCCCCACTTTGGAGACTCACCATGGCTAAAGCCCCCATGCGCGTTGCCGTCACCGGCGCCGCCGGCCAGATCGGCTATTCCCTCCTGTTCCGCATCGCCAACGGCGACATGCTGGGCAAGGACCAGCCGGTCATCCTGCAACTGCTTGAGATCCCGGACGAGAAGGCCCAGAAGGCACTCAAGGGCGTGATGATGGAGCTCGACGACTGCGCATTCCCGCTGCTGGCCGGCATGACCGCGCACAGCGATCCGATGACCGCGTTCAAGGACATCGACGTCGCCCTGCTGGTAGGCGCCCGTCCGCGCGGCCCGGGCATGGAGCGCAAGGACCTGCTCGAGGCGAACGCCCAGATCTTCACGGTGCAGGGCAAGGCGCTGGACGCCGTCGCCTCGCGCAACGTCAAGGTCCTGGTAGTCGGCAACCCGGCCAACACCAACGCCTACATCGCGATGAAATCGGCGCCGAATCTGCCGGCCAAGAACTTCACCGCCATGCTGCGCCTGGACCACAACCGCGCCCTGTCCCAACTGGCTGCCAAGGTCGGCAAGCCGATCACTGCCATCGAGAAGCTCTGCGTCTGGGGCAACCACTCGCCGACGATGTACGCCGACTTCACCCACGCCACCATCGACGGCCAGCCGGCGAAGGCGCTGGTGAGCGATGAAGCCTGGACCAAGGACGTCTACCTGCCGACGGTCGGCAAGCGCGGCGCTGCCATCATCGAAGCACGCGGCCTGTCGTCCGCAGCTTCCGCAGCGAACGCGGCCATCGACCACGTACGCGACTGGGTACTCGGCACCAACGGCAAGTGGACCACGATGGGCATTCCGTCCGACGGTTCCTACGGCATCCCCGAAGGCACCGTGTTCGGCTTCCCGGTCACGACCGAGAACGGCGAATACAAGATCGTGCAAGGCCTGCAGATCGACGCCTTCTCGCAGGAACGCATCAACCTGACGCTGAAAGAGCTGCAGGAAGAGCGTGACGGCGTGAAGCATCTGGTCGGCTGATAGCCGAGACGGCGGATGGAACGCAAGCAGCGCGCGCCATCCGCCCTCGCCCCCTCCGTACTTTTCCCCCATCCTTCCATGCACCCCTCTGAGGTCTTGTTCCAGGGCGCTCACGCACCGGTTTCCATTCCGGTCTGCGATCACTACGCCGGCTCCGAAAAGCTGATGCGCAAGTCGGTCGCCCTGCAGCAAGAGCTTGGCCCCATCTTCGACATCACCCTCGACTGCGAGGACGGCGCCAGCGCCGGCAACGAAGAAGCGCATGCGCGCCTTATCGCCTCTCTGATCGATAGTCCGGACAACCGCTTCGATCGCATCGGCGCCCGCGTGCACGACGTCAGCCATGCGAGCTTCGAGCGCGATGTCGAAATCATTTGCACCGCCGCGCGGCGGCTCGCCTACCTCGTCATTCCCAAACCCGAAGGCCTTGCGGACGTGCAGCGCGCCATCGAAGTCGTGCAGCGCCATGCCGCCGCGAACGGCCGCTCCGACCTGCCTGTGCACGTGCTGATCGAAAGCCACAGCGCCTTGCCCGACGTCTTCGCCATCGCCGCGCTGCCGCAGGTCGAATGCCTGTCCTTCGGCATCATGGATTTCGTGTCTGCGCATTACGGCGCGATCCCCGGAGCCGCGATGCGCTCGCCTGGCCAGTTCGAACATCCGCTCGTCGTCCGCGCGAAACTTGAAATCGCTGCTGCCTGCCATGCCTACGGCAAGACGCCGTCGCACAACGTAACAACCGAGATCCGGGACCCTGCAGTCGTGGCGGGCGACGCGGCACGAGCGCATGCGGAATTGGGCTATACGCGCATGTGGAGCATTCATCCGGATCAGATCCATCCCATCGTCCAGGCGCTGTCGCCGGCAGCGACGGAGATCGACGAAGCAGCGGCGATCATTGCCAAGGCACAGGCTGGCGCATGGGGACCAATTCAACACAACGGCCGCTTGCATGACCGTGCCAGTTACCGCTATTACTGGACGGTGCTGCAGCGCGCCCGACGCAGCGGCCAACCGATACCGGACACAGTGGCGGGCTTATGAAGATTTACGTGCAAAAAACCCGTCCGGACAGCCCGCCCGGGTATGCACGCCAGGAGACATGTTTGATGAAGACTTTGACCGCCCTCTTCGTATTTGCATTCGGCCTCGTCGCCGGTGCGCCGGCCGCCATGGCCCAAGACAGCCAGCCGGCCAAGAAGCACACCGCCAAGAAGTCGACGGCGAAGAAAGCGGCCCCCGCGGATTCCCATGACGCCGCCGGCGAAGGTGACGACAAGGCGCCGGAAGTATCCAATTACAGCCCGGTCGACTACGACTGCGAGCTCGGGAACAAGCTGACGATCTATCGCAGCCCCGCGGAAAACGATCACATTGCCTTGCGCTGGAAAAAGCAGCTGCTGCGCCTGGATCGCGTCAGCACGACGACCGGCGCGAACCGCTTCGAGAATCGCAAGATCGGACTGGTCTGGATCGACATTCCCGCCAAGGGCATGTTGCTCGATTCGAAGAAAGGCCATCAGCTCGCTAACGAGTGCCGCAGCCCTGAGCAGCTCAAGGCAACGGCGGAAGCGGCGAAAGGTTGAGGCGGATAGCATTCCGGCGCACTGCGCCACGCAAGTCAGGGCAGGATTTTTTTACAGTTACGTTCGCATCTAATAAGGAGAGGCTATGTCCCGCAATACGCTGAACACGCTCAAGGAATTCACCATCTCGGGTTCCAAGAAGGGCAAGTTCTATTCGCTTCCCGCGCTCGAGAAATCGCTCGGCGCCAAGATCTCGCGCCTGCCGGTGTCGATCCGCATCGTGCTGGAGTCGGTGCTGCGCAACTGCGACGGCAAGAAGGTCACCGAAGAGCACGTGAAGCAGCTCGCCAACTGGGGTGCGAACGCTCCGCGCGTCGACGAGATTCCCTTCGTCGTCGCTCGCGTGGTCCTGCAGGACTTCACCGGCGTGCCGCTGCTGGCCGACCTGGCCGCCATGCGCAACGTCGCGTCCAAGCTGGGCAAGAAGCCGAAGAACATCGAGCCGCTGGTGCCGGTGGATCTGGTCGTCGACCACTCGGTGCAGATCGACCACTTCCGCGAAAAGAAGGCGCTGGACCTGAACATGAAACTGGAATTCCAGCGCAACAACGAGCGCTACCAGTTCATGAAGTGGGGCATGCAGGCCTTCGACACCTTCGGCGTCGTGCCCCCGGGCTTCGGCATCGTGCACCAGGTGAACCTCGAGTACCTGGCCCGCGGCGTGCATAACAAGGGCGGCGTGTTCTACCCGGATACCCTGGTCGGCACCGACTCCCACACCACCATGATCAACGGCATCGGCGTGGTTGGCTGGGGCGTGGGCGGTATCGAAGCCGAAGCAGGCATGCTCGGCCAGCCGGTCTACTTCCTGACCCCGGACGTCGTTGGCGTGAACCTGTCCGGCGCGCTGCGCGAAGGCGTGACCGCAACCGACCTGGTGCTGACCATCACCGAGATGCTGCGCAAGGAAAAGGTCGTCGGCAAGTTCGTGGAATTCTTCGGCGAAGGCACCGAGTCGCTGTCGCTGACCGACCGCGCCACCATTGCCAACATGGCGCCGGAATACGGCGCGACCATGGGCTTCTTCCCGGTCGACGAAGCGACCATCGAGTACTTCCAGGGCACCGGCCGCACCAAGGCCGAGATCGACGCCTTCGAAAACTACTTCAAGGCCCAGGGCCTGTTCGGCATTCCGAAGGCAGGCGAGATCGATTACACCAAGGTCCTCAACCTCGACCTCGGCAGCGTCGCACCGTCGCTGGCCGGCCCGAAGCGTCCGCAGGACCGCATCGAGATCGGCAACGTGAAAGGCACCTTCTCCGACCTGTTCTCCAAGCCCGTCACCGAGAACGGCTTCAACAAGAAGGCAGATGACCTGAACGCTGTCTACAAGACCTCCGACGGCATTGACGTTAAGAACGGCGACGTGCTGATCGCGGCGATCACGTCCTGCACCAACACCTCCAACCCGAGCGTGCTGCTGGCCGCAGGTCTGCTGGCGAAGAAAGCTGTGGAAGCCGGCCTGAAGGTTGCGCCGCACATCAAGACCTCGCTCGCGCCCGGTTCGCGCGTCGTCACCAAGTACCTCGAAGCCGCAGGCTTGCTGCCCTACCTCGAGAAGCTGGGCTTCGGCGTCACGGCCTACGGCTGCACTACCTGCATCGGCAACGCCGGCGACCTGACCGCGCCGCTGAACGAAGCCATCGTGCAGAACGACATCGTCGCTGCGGCCGTCCTGTCGGGTAACCGCAACTTCGAAGCACGTATCCACCCGAACATCCGCGCCAACTTCCTGGCCTCGCCGCCGCTGGTCGTCGCCTACGCAATCGCCGGCAACGTGACCCGTGACCTGATGACCGAGCCGGTTGGCAAGGGCAAGGGTGGCAAGGACGTTTTCCTCGGCGACATCTGGCCGACCTCGCAGGAAATCGGCGCGCTGATGAAGTTCGCGATGAACGCGAAGACCTTCAAGGAAAACTACGCCGAAGTGAAGGACGCCCCGGGCAAGCTGTGGGAACAGATCAAGGGCGTGGCCAAGGGCGAAGTCTACAACTGGCCGAAATCGACCTACATCGCCGAGCCGCCGTTCTTCGGCGACTTCGAGATGCAGCCGAAGGCCGCGGCTTCGGGCATCTCCGGCGCCCGCGCGCTGGGCGTGTTCGGCGACTCGATCACGACCGACCACATCTCTCCGGCAGGCTCCATCAAGGAATCCAGCCCGGCCGGCAAGTGGCTGCTCGAGAACGGCGTGATGAAGGCGGACTTCAACTCCTACGGCTCGCGTCGCGGCAACCACGAAGTGATGATGCGCGGCACGTTCGCCAACGTGCGTATCAAGAACCTCATGATTCCGGCGAAATCCGACGGCTCCCGCGTCGAAGGCGGCCTGACCATTCACCAGCCGAGCGGCGAACAGATGTCGATCTACGACGCCGCCATGCAGTACATCGACGAAGGCACGCCGACCATGGTGTTCGCCGGCGAAGAGTACGGTACCGGCTCGTCGCGCGACTGGGCCGCCAAGGGCACCCAGCTGCTCGGCGTGAAGGCTGTGGTGGCGCGTTCCTTCGAGCGCATCCACCGCTCCAACCTGGTGGGCATGGGCGTACTGCCGCTGCAGTTCATCGGCAATGACAGCGTGCAGTCGCTGAACATTACCGGCGAAGAAACCTACGACCTGAAGGGCATCGAAGGCGAGATCAAGCCGCAGCAGAACGTCACGCTGGTGATCAACCGCAAGAACGGCCAGAAGCAGGAAGTGAAGGTGCTGCTGCGCATCGACACCCCGATCGAAGTCGATTACTACAAGCATGGCGGCATCCTGCCGTTCGTGCTGCGCCAGCTGCTCGCAGCCTAATGGCAAAGCGCCGGGCGGCAACGCCCGGCGCCGCAAGGCTGCCGTAAGCATCGCGGTCTACGCTAGTTGTCAATGGACGCCGGTTCGCCGGCGTTTTTTTCGAGCGAATGTTCGAGCAGTTACAAGCAACTATCGGAGACGACAATGTGGAAATTGATGGCGGCCTTTGCGGTCTTTGCCTTGACGGCACTCTTGATGCTCATGAAAAACGGTGACAACCTCCAGATCCAGGGAGAAGGTGCGGCGCACGAGCCAGCCACGTCCGCTCCTGCGACACCCGCGAACGGCGGCACGCCCATGAATGCAGAAGCATCCACCGCGAAGTAAGCCGCTTGCCGGCAAGGTGTTGATGAGCCGCATGGTCGCCATGCGGCTTTTTTATTTCTGCGGGCTGCATATACTGGACTGAAGTTTCGGCATCCCGCCAGCGGCGGCAAACATGC
Source organism: Oxalobacteraceae bacterium OM1 (assembly GCA_004570315.1). Classification (GTDB taxonomy): domain Bacteria; phylum Pseudomonadota; class Gammaproteobacteria; order Burkholderiales; family Burkholderiaceae_D; genus Noviherbaspirillum. Next base: position 14,130 of record SPQI01000335.1, read on the forward strand.
GCTGGCGCAATTCCGCTGCGCCGGGAAGCCATCGCCCTGCATTGAATCCACTACAATAGTTGCTTCTTTCCTCACTCCGATTTCCGGATCGTCATGCGCCGCTTTTCCAAGAGTTCGTCCAATCGTTTGTCCACCGACAGCCAGCGCCTGGTGGCGCTCGCCAAGGGCAGCATGGAGGCTGCCAGCCGTCTGGAGGAGCGCAGCTGGGAGCGCGATCTCGACGCGCTGCTGCAGAAGCTGCTGCGCACCGGCCACCAGGAAACCGTCGACGGCGCGCTCGAACACCTGTTCAAGAGCGACATCGCCGCCTACGATGCCTTGATGGAGTCCGTAGAGGCCAACAGCGAATCGACGCAGATCGAGCACGAGGGCGCGCGTTACGACGTGCTGCTGATCGCCGCACCCATCCTCGCCTGGACCCGCTTCTCGATTGCTTCCGGCGCGGTCGCCGAGGAGGCGCGCAATACGCTGGCAATGCACCTGCGCGCGCATCTCCTGACCGAGCAAGCACACCTGGCGATGGCACCGACGCTGTTCTCCATCGATCAGCTGCCGCGCACCCATGTGGAAACCTTTTCGCTGACGCAGCGCATGGCGCAGGCGGCGATCAAGGGCGCGCCGGTAAAGCTTCCCGCGAATACCGAGGAAACGGCGCCCTTCCTGGCGGATACGCGTTATCTGCTGGCTGCCGTGGCCGTGCGCGAGGGTCAACCGCTGTTTCGCTGGCAGGTGTCGCAGAACAGCAATGAGCGCGTCCAGGCATTGGAGCAATGGCAGCAGCAGGCTGGCCCCAACATTCTTGCCCTGCTGCCGGGCTGCGGCATCGAACTGCTCATGCCGGAGGCGTATTACGTCGCCTGCCGGGAGGCAGACAAACAGATTCGTCCGGCGTCGATCCGCGCAGCCGTGCATTACCTCACCAACACGCTCGGCATCGAACCGGGCGGCCTGCGTGCCATCATCGGCAGCTTCAGCGAGGACCCGGTCGCCGGCCGCGTGGACGAGTACCGGATCGGCTTCACGCTGCGCCAGAGCCCTGAAGTGATCTATGGCGTGGTCTGGCCGCTCTACGGCCAGGAAGACGAGGATGAATCCGCGCCGGTGACCTTCGAATCGCTGACCATGCCGGAGACCGTGGACGACGAGTTGCGCACGCCGCTCGAAGAAATCGTCACGCTGCTGCGCGCGTGCGGCATCACGCACGTGAAGCGGCACAACGAGCGCTTCCCGATGGAATTTTGCGACGACTGCGGCGCCCCGCTCTACCCCGACGCCGAAGCCGAACTGGTGCATGCGGAGATGCCGGAGGATGCGCCGGCCACGACGGGACACTTCCACTGATCCACTGCTCGGCGCCACGTGCGCCGAAAAGAAAAAACGGGCCGCGGCATTGCCGGCGGCCCGTTTTGCTTGGGCGATCAGGCCGCCTTGGTCACGGCCTGAAGGATGGGTTGAAGCATTGCGGCGCCAAGGCGGGCGCTGCGGACACCGTTCCATCCGAACTGGGAATCGGGCATGTCGGCGTTGTCTTTGAACGGCATTTCCAGCGTCAGCGACAGGCACTTGAACGTGTGGCCGATGTACTTGGAAGCGAGCTTCAGCATTTCCTCGTTGTAGCGACTGGCCTCGTATCCGTAGCGCGACTGGAAGTCCGGGCTGGCGGCCTTGAAGGCGTCGATGAAGGCCTGCTGCTCGGCGGCCTGCGCTTCGGTGAAGCCGTCGAGCATTTCGCAACCCGCGACGAAGTTGTAAGGCAGGGCTTCGTCGCCGTGGATGTCCAGGAACAGGTCGCAGCCGACCTGATGGATCTTGTTGCGCACCACGAAGACCTCGGGACTGCGTTCCAGCGACGGCTCCATCCACTCGCGGTTGAGGTTGGCGCCGGCCGCGTTGGTGCGCAGGTTTCCGCGCACGGAACCGTCCGGGTTCATATTCGGGACGATGTAGAAGACGGCATGCTGCAGCAGCTTGCGGGAAACCGGATTGGCGGCATCGAGCAAGGTGTCCACCAGGCCTTCGACCAGCCATTCGGCCATGGTTTCGCCCGGATGCTGGCGAGCGATGATCCAGACCTTTTTCCTGCCGGCGGCCGGCTCGCCGATGACGGCCAGGCTCATGTCGCGGCCGTCGAGCGTGCTGCCGAGGTCTTGCAGGCGGCCCAGCGGCGAGCGCTCGACGCGGCCGAGCAGGCGCAGGTGGCGCTCCCAGGAGAACGGTTCGAAATAGGCGTAGTAGATGCTGTCGCGCTCGGGCGTATGGTCGATGGTCAGGACCTTGCCGTCATAGCGGGTGGGCACGCGGAACCAAGTCTCCAGGTCGTAGCTGGCGACGGCGCGATACTCCGGCCAGCCCTGCGGATAGGCGGCCTGGGCGGCGTTCAGGAAGCGCAGCGTGCAGGCTTGCCCGCGGGCGCCTTGCAGGCGGAAATGAAACCACTGGAGGAAGTCGGAATTGGAATCCTTGCGGATGTTCAGCTCGATCTGGTCCGGCTGATCGGCGCGCACGACTTCGATGGAGCCGGCGTCGAATTGATGGCTGATCTTGATGGGCATCGGTGGGAGGGCGTCCGGGATCACCGGCGCGCCCGCGAAAAAATTGGCGTGACCGCTATTCTGGGGGTTTTCCCGGATTGCCGCAAAGGACGGGCACTGTGCACTGCGGCATGTGGCGCCATGCAATGCCAGTCTGCTATAATCGCAGCTTCGTCGGGGCGTAGCGCAGCCTGGTAGCGCACCTGCATGGGGTGCAGGGGGTCGGATGTTCGAATCATCTCGCCCCGACCACGAACAGAAGCCCGCGTAATCAATCGGTTACGCGGGCTTCGCCATTTGGAGTACGCACCACCGCCCGCGGCGACCTCATCGCCATCTACACTCCTGTCTACACTTTGGATCCACTCCGCGGCACGCGTGCGTCAGCGATCCTCGCCGTCGGGGCGCGATGTCACCGTATCTGTGATCATGAATGTCCCGGTCTTAACTGAATTCGTCCGGCTCGCTGAATCCGGCAATCTGGCGCCAGTCGCCATTTGGCTGGCGCGCATATACCTGACCATGGCCTACGCCGATGCCGCTACCCACCCGTGCATAACATGCTGCGCAGAAATTGCCCCACATAAAACTATCCCGGAGGCGGCCGTCGATCGCGATGCCGCGGTCGGCTAGCGCACAGCCGCACTCCCCGCAGTCGTCCATGCCATCGGCAAATTGCGCTTCATACCGATCCACCTCAAACAGGGCAATTTCATTCAGCAATGCGATTTCGGCCTCGCCGGTGGCAATCACATCCCAAGCGGCCGGCATGCCGTCATCATCGTTAGGTGCGGCGCCGTCAGCATCCCCGACTGTGAGACTCTCTTCCCCGGTGTCGTTATCACGTTCGTCCAGCAAAACATTGTCCGGGTCGTGTACCTCAACACTGTAGCCGGGCTGCTGGAAATCGATGCGGGCAACAGCCTCGTGGTAGTCCACCAAGTCCGGCACCATGCTTAACTGCGACGTGTAATCGAGATAGGCCGCGTGGTTGCGTCCCGGGGCCGCCGACCAGTGGAAGATGGTGAACGAATCGCCACCAGCCGGCGGCGCATCGTAATAGCCGCCGCTGCCCACCTCGATTGCGCCTTCATTCAAGGCAATTTCCCAGTAGAAGTACGTCTCGATGTCGCCATGTCGCCGCGTTGGCCCGGTAACCGTTATGGAGACTGTCTGCACGGCCGATGGGCGTGGCAGGCGCTCAAATGCATGCAAAGCCTTGGCAATCGAAACAAGCTGTGCTGGCTGCGCTCGACCGGAACGCACGAGTTGCTGCAGCAGGATGCGGGTGGACTCGACGATCTGCCGGTCGAAGTCGTCGAGCTGATAGCTGCCTGTACCTGTCGATGGATGCCTCATTTCGCTTTCCTCACCTTGATGTACTCGGCCGGAACGATACCAATACGGTACGTACCAGCCAAGACAATACGAGAGCAACCGGACCTCACGGCCGCCGGTGCAAATTCCGGCCTGTCGAAGCCACGAACGTAATACACGTTGCTGCGAATTGCGGACTCGGAGATTGTCGTCCCCGGATCTGGGCATTACCCACAGCATGGTGCTCAACATCCGGTGAGAGGTGCGTTCAAGCGCGATCCCACAACCGCATTTAACACCAATGATCAACATGTGCGCCGCGCTTCGGCGTCAACTGTTTATATCGGTCTTTCGCTTCGGTCCAACGTCTTAATTTTGACGCCGCCATCTATCAGTCAGGAAGCCCGACCGAGATCAGCTCATGGAACGCCATTGCAGCTCAGCCGGAACTGCGCCCGAACTTGCCACTAATCTTCCAGGTTGTCGCAACATGGTCTTCGAAGCTGCCGCCCAGTTCGAGGCCTGCCTTTTCCGAGGCGAGCCGCAGGCCGGCATTGATGCCGAAGTCGTCTTCGTAGTTAATGGCGAGTGAAAATTCAGCCAGGCCAAACTCCATCCGTCCCTTGGCGTACGCTTGCCACGTTGGCTCGTGGTGGTACCAGACAAGCGATTCGGGAAGACGCGGCTCATCGTGTCCGCGCAGCTTTGCCTCAAAGAGCAGCATGGTGCCGCGTGCAGCGCTCGCCTCGACTGTCGCCGTTGCCGCAGCCGACAATGGAACGGAAAGCTTGGCGGCGAAGTCGCGGGACCAGCCTTCGACATGCTCTACCCTGATCTCGTTTGCGCCAAGGTGCATCAAGAGCTCGATCGCTTCGGCAAATTTGTGCTCGAATGCCATCCGATGGAACGACGCGACCGTGTAATACACGTCCGGCTTGGCCGGATGCCTGACATACAGGACGCCTTCACGCGGATGTCCGGGCGGCAATGTAAGTGCGGCCGCTTCGGACCGACTGATCTGGTTGACATTCAATCCGCCGCGACGGCCGCGGTTGTAGGCCTTTACCGCCTCCTTAACCGCAGTGGCAAGCAGATCAAACGACGGCATGCCAAGAAGCTGCATGACGTTGTCTGCGACGTCTGCTGCACTCGTCTTTCGGCCGTCCGTTGCGGCGTCGACCTCAGCCTGGCGTGAAGCCGCAACCACGTCGTCGGGAAGAATAACGATCAGTTGCTTATCCGGGCCAATACGCGACGTTTTTTCCTGTGCTTGGGCAGTCATCCTCTCTCCACCGTTCTATTTCACTCCGCGCCCGGCCTCACACCTCATGGGAGGTTGATGTCCACCTTACCGTCGTGCGAAGTTACCCTGTCATAACGTCTTGAATTAGACCGGCACCGAATGACGAACGCTGTCCGGCTCTGTAATGACTCGCATGCTTAGCCGGTGCCGGAGCCACTCAATAACGTCCGCCATGGTAGCGCCCCCCCTGTTGCCTCCCATCCCATAAACAAAGGAAGTCACAAGGTAGCCGGCATGTGCGGCATCGCAAAGTCAGCGGCCGTTCGCTGACATATCGTCAGTGTGCATACTCAGCCGGCCACAAAATCAATTCTAAGGATGCCCCCATGCGCGTTCTTTTTCTTCCTCTACTGGCATCCCTCATGATGCCTGCGGCCGTACTCGCTTGCTCCTTCGATACCGATTGTGAACCCGGCAGCAAATGTCTCAAATCAAACGGACAGATTTACGGAATCTGTGCCGGCGGCCTCTTCCCAGGTAACCGCAACGACCAACAACCGGTGTACGCCCCCTTAGACATCAACCGCACATATGGCAATACCTGTTCGTTCGACACTGACTGCGGGCCAGGCTCCACCTGCGCGAAGTCGAATGGTGCCATTGACGGTGTCTGCATTGGCCGTAGGCGCTGATTAACACGCAGCGGGTCGCCACCTCATCTTCACACCGCAAGCCGCTGAGAAAGCCTCTCGTTAGCGAGGGCAGGAGAATGCATGAAGAAAAAGCTTCTTCCCGTTTTGGTTTCAGCCGCGCTGTCCGCCTGTGGCGGCGGCGGCGACAGCCGTCCGGCAAACACCGCAATTACCGCTGCACTTGCGCCGCTTCCGGCCACATCAACTACGCCACCAGCCAGCACTCCGACTGCACCGTCCCCCGTTATACCAACGCCCGTTCCATCGCCGGTACCATCCCCCGCGCCAGTGCCTGCGTCAGTGCCTGTGCCTGTGCCTGTGCCTGTGCCTGTGCCTGTGCCTGCACCTGTGCCTGCACCAGTCCCTGCGCCAGTACCAGTACCAGTGCCAGCCCCGGTACCTGTTCCCGTACCAACGCCAACGCTCAAGGCATCGGTTACCCAGGCGCCAGCCAACAATAGTCAGATCGCCGGTGTGCTTTCCCTACGTGTGGAAGGGAATAACATATTCAACGCAGAGTTAGTCCCGGATGGGAGCACCACACCGATCTACGGCCGATTCTCCATTTCGGCGGACCACCTCAGCGGGACTTTAAACCTTGACGCTTCCCAGCTTCCAGAAGGCACGCACGGATTTCGGGTCCTCGCTTACGACAAACCCGCCGGCGCAGCCGACGCCACAGTTGTAACAGCGATGGAACGTTCCTGGACAGTCACTCGGGTATCGCCGCAACCAGCGGGGCCGCAGCTCTATACCGCAGATCAGCCGGACCCGACAAATCTGTCACAAATCCATCTCGGCTACCTGACCCAAGGCGGCATCGACGATGGCGACTATTGGAAGGTAAAGCTGCAGACCGTCGCGCGCGATGCCAACGCCTGGTTAATGGCGAATGGCGGAAATCATCGCTTCAGATGGGACATGTATAACGGTTATGTCGATACAACAAAATACGTGCTCCTTCACGCCGACGCCTACTACGACCAGTTCGGCGTCTTCAAGCGCGATGAGATTGAGCGAGAGTTATTGAGCCGCGGCTTGCTCCGGTCGGACAAGAAATACGTGGTCTTCTACGAGGGCCATGACACCACCAATTCGTGCGCAGATTCGCCGGGAACGAACAATACGGCCGGTGTGCTTACGATTGTCTACCTCAACGGTGATGCAGGCGACTGCCGCAGATGGTATTACCAGGACGGCACAGGCAGTTACAGCGCAAAAGTCGTGGTACACGAGCTGATACACAGCCTCACGCACCTTACCCATGTGCCGGATACGACGGACATATTTGGCGGCGCCTTTCTGGATCCGGCCATCAATCACACCATGCATAGCAACTATTATTACTACATACCACTCATTACAAGCCCCTATGTGGAGGGGCCATGAAGCAGCCCGGAGACAGCGTCTCAGGTTGCTCGGTAGCATGCGCCAGTGCGGGCTACCGCAGCCCACACATTGCTTAAATCCTCGCAAGGATCGGCGTCCTCATACTGTTACCTTAATCGAAGCTCTGGTACGCACCGCGGCGATCCGCCGTCGGCAATTGCGTCTCTAATTAACGCGGATCGCGCAGCATCGACTTTTACGCAGGAACAGACGAAAGGACATCGGTATGCCGGTATATGGAGAAGTTGCACTACGCGCCTGGTCACTCGCTTCTGCCGGAGGCACATCCCCACCCGCAGCATGGAAGCAGGCACTCGAAGAACGGTTTACCGAGCCAAAACAGCTTCAGAATGCGATCAGACACACCTGTCCGAAAGGCGCCTTCCTTGGACTCTGCCAGCATGGTTTGGTAAAAGGGGTAAAGAAAGGGTGGTACACGAACTCGACGTCTAGCAGCTCTTTCGCGCTGATGACCGTCGCGTTACTCCGCGAGGCCCCGTCATTAGCGCACGACAAGCCTGCGCTTAAAGCGCGAGTGTTCGGCGGTCGCACACCAAACGGCGAAGTCGACGTCGTGCTAGCGCTGTGGGAGAACGGAATTGTTCAGGCGGCAGTCGTAGACGAATAAGTGGCTGACGACGAGGTGCACAACAGCCGGTCTATGGTAGCCACTAGTGCGTTCTTACCGAAGTCATGGATGTACCGCGCAAACTCCATTTCATGGTGCTCATGCTGGTAGCCCAACGGCTTTTTGGCCTGCTTAGGCGGCAACAAGTACCGAATGCTTTCAGGTAGTGCCGGCATCGCAATGGGCAGATACGTATAGTCCCTCGCCAGCGGCTGTCCCTCAAGCCACTTCCCTATCCGCCTCGTCAATTCAGCTTCCTTGTCATGGCGCTCAGGTGCAAAACAATGAATGAAGATGAGCGGCGTTTTCCGAGGGGCGGCACATGCCTGAGGGACAAAAATCAAATTTGAAAATGGCTTGTCTTTAAAAACCTCCAGCTCGATGACGATTTCAGCGTTCGCGTGCTCGATATGTATATCAGCAATGGAAGTCGCCTTCTTGGCCTGCTTGTCGCCAAGGCTAAGGTCATTAAGCGAATTGAAATCCTTGATGACCAAGAGCTCAAGGTCATTTAACAATCGGCCGACAGTGATTTTCTGGTTGTTCGCATCTAGAAAGTATTCATCATTCTTCTTTCCCATATGAAGTGCTCTAAAGGGAAGCGGCTGGTCGATATACCGGTACTCACGTTGAACGCGGCAGCTTCGGCGGACGCCCAGATCGGACAACTGTCGGTACCATTGTTGCAGGATGGTGCTTGTTAGGTCATGGGACATGTTCGCTTCCTCTTCAAATCTAACGTCGCTGTACGTCAGGTAGTACCTACGCGGCTGCACGTTGAATAATGACGTAGGAGCATGAAGAGCGGTCAAGCATTCCAGCTGATGGACTTGGCCGAACGGGCCGCACTTTGCAAAAACGTGCTCCGGCCGCCAATACCAGTTTAACCAGCCGAGCCCGCGTGCACCGGCTCAGTACGACCATCCTCTTCCGCTCCGCCAGCCTCTTCCGCGCCCACCCAGCCGAGTCGTTCCATGGCGCGCGCCACCTCAAAGTAAAGCAGCCACTGTTCGCTTCCCTGTGGGTCGGCCTCGTCAATACGGCCAGCCAGCGCCCCAATTCCTTTATCGGGCGCAAATCCCATCAATGCCTTGGCAACCAAATTCCCGAGCGCCGCGTAGTCCATCTTTGCCTGTTTGGCGCTGGTATAGCCGGCGTCGGCGGCCAGTTCAACAAACGACGCGCACATGCCGGGCCGCTCATAGTGAGCAATCAGCAGTTCGAATTGCGCATCGGTGATGTCATCGGCAACGGCATTCAGCGCCTCGCTATAGGCTCGTACATACGCCAGCCGGCTCGCAAGCCGCTCCAGTATGCCAGCGGGGTCTCCCAACGCAAATGCGGGTGTAGCCGCAACTGCGTATTGCATGCCACCAGGCGCTTTGCCAAGCAGATGCATCTCCATTACTGATTCGAGCTCATGGAAGCCAGTGAACGTGATCTCTAACGTACCGTCGTCGTCCAGTTGCAGTCCATCGGCTATGGCGACCCATCGTGTCGCTGTTGGGCAAGCGCGATCAGCCAGCAGCAGCAGGAACAACAGGTCATCGTCGAACGCCTGGGAGACCGCGTCTATGCTCGCCTGGGCAGCAGACGGGAGTGTTAAAGCTCCCCAGCCTTCATCAGCCAACGCAGCATCAATGGCAGATCGTTCCACGCAGGCATAGATACAAACGTCGGCAACTCCACGTTCGGCAGCCATCGTTAGTGGCTGAATAGCCGCTTCGGTCGGCTTTTCCAGTCGCCGGTCCCAGTTTTTCACCTCCAAGACTGCCCCTAGATGAAACTCCAATGTCTGCGTAGCCTCGTCCCGAACCACCTGATCGACGCGCACCGTGGCCTCTGGGATCGGGTGAGACATGCCATTGATTAAGCGGAGGTTGAACGGTGGCTGGCCAACTTTTTCCATGCGGCTTAGCCAGTATGGTGTCAAGCTGCGGTATTCAATATGTTTCCGGCGGGGTACTGCGAGAATGGCCGCGAAATATGGCCGCTCGATCGTCATAACAAGCGTGGGCGTCGCATAAGTCGCTGCCATATCGAGAGCTCCAGTCAGAACGCGGGAATGGGCGCCGATGGACCGCCGCGACCTGTCGATGAAAAGCTGAGCCTCTCATGACGGCGTTAGTGCATTATTGTCGGCGCTCAAGCCGAATAAGGAATTGGCTCGGACGGCAATGAAGTAAACTTTAGATGCGTATTCTTCATCCCCGTAGATCAAGCCTGACACTGCTTACTAGGGCGCAGTCAGACTAGAAAATGCGCACACCTTAGGGATAGCACCGAAAAGGGAGCACAGCGACTCCCGCATTTCGCTCCAGCGCGGCGTAGCGGCCGCCGATGGAATTGGCGCCGGCCAGGGATCGTTCCCAGATGCGGAATCGTGGCCGTTAATGGCCATAGCCGCCTTGGTATAAGCATCGTGCCAATTTTGCTTCATTGAGGCTAACGCCTGGTCGCGTGTTGGAACCTGAATTCTGCAGACCCGGGTTTCATCTACAGGTGGGTGGCTAAACGCCGTAGTCAGCTCATTCAAGTCCCGCAAGGTAGCGCAGGCATCGTAGACTTCCCAGCTAGCTAGACCGACTGCGACCGTCGCGCCAACCCATGGGATCAACTCACCGGGCAATGCCGATACACTCCGTGTTGCGCGGGCTGCCGCCTTGATCGCTTGACGTTGAGAGAACTGTTGGACTGCTGTTGCACGCGCGACCCCCACCCGCTGCAGTGCCACGCGCTCGGCTTCCAGTAAGCGAAAGGATTTTTTGAGGGCAGCATGTTCGGCTTCCAGTACGTGCTGCGTCGTCCGAAGTCGGCTATTGGCGGCCGCGATATCTCGTGTGGCCGTTTCCACGACCTGCTGCCGCTTGGCGGTGGGACTGGCGCTTAGCAGACGAGAAACGGCCACGTCCGAAAACGTCGAAGCAAGCACCGTGCATAGCGCTTGGTATCCGACCGTGTGTGCAGCATCGCTAGTTAATGTTAAGACATTTGACAGGATTAACCCGGCGATAATTGCGCTTAGCATCCACCCTTTGATTGACCGCCTCCAGCCTGCATGCTGCACGGTCGATTCGTCGCTTAACTTAGAAGCAGCGTCTTCACGTTTGAAAAGGTGTCTTTGTAAGCTCGACGGCATGGTTTTCAATTATCAATACAGATTGCGCCTGGCTGCCGAAGTCGGCTTCATATCTCAAATTTCTGGTTTAGACGTACCGATTTGCTCGTTCAGTCACCGGTGCAGAGCAGCATTAATGGATCACTCGCTTTTATGTTGCATTGCTTATCAGACAACCAAAGTGATTCTTTAACTATTGTGCAGTCTCCGGATCGGCCAGTTTCATGCCAGTTTCGACGTATTGGTTGAAGACATCATCAGCTTGGCTACGCACAAAGCTTCTTCAAGTTGCTCAAATGCGAGCGGATTCGGCGCAAGTCCTACGCCAGTTGGGGAAACTGGGACGTTTTAAATCTGCCCACCCACACCTTTAAACTTCTCAACAAAGGTAGCTATCTTATGGAACACACTCTGTTTCTTTGTCAGGTACTGCGGGTTTAATGGACTCATTTTTGGCAAGATGGCATTGAGTTCCGTCCCATTGTCGCTGGCGAATTCTCGTCTCAATGAGGTGCTGATATAGCGTTTAGCCGCTTCTGTATTCAGATTCTCGGCACTGATTAACTCTTGTGCTTCCCGCTGTTGCTCTGCTTGAGCGAAAGTGAAGAAGGCATCTATCACGCTGGCCTTATCGCCAATCGGGTCCAGGTCGGTTTGGTTAATAAAATCGACGAGCAGGCTTTCTTTGGCGCGATTGCCAAGGCTGGCACGAATCACCCGGCGTACATCTTCGACCAGTGTGGCTTTGTCCTTGACCTTTTTATTGTTCTCAAAGATCAATTCCAGAATGTAGTCCAAGTTGATTTCTTGTGACTTCAGCAGATCCACCTCAAAGACCACGTCATCCCAATCGATTACGGACTTTTCTTTCTCGGCGGAAGACTTTTCCCGACGTAGCCAATCGCGAACGTCATTGTAGGTCGAACGGTAGTCTTGAATCTTTCGTTCGGCTGGTATCTTGATTGCTTGTAGCGCCGCCAGATCATCATCGCTCAAATAGTGCTTGGCTTTAAATGCCTCAACCGCCGCCGGGTCGCTTACGTCTACGTTTTGCAAGGCTTTCAGGCTGGCAAATTGGTCGTAATTTTGCAGCACATTTTCAACACGCAAATACTCGCCGAACAGTTTTGCAAAGGCCTTCTTATCCGACTCTTTTTCAAGGGCAGAAGGATCGGGAAAGCGTTGCTCGAGCTCCCTCACGACTTCCACAAAGCCACGCCGCGCCTCACCAGTCACCACATCGGTGAAGCCTTCCATGTATTCCTTGTAGCTCTTCTCCAACACCACGTTCTTGGTGTTTTTGTCGCCAAACAAGGTGATGGCGTCAATGGTTGCCTGCTCCAGATCACGGAAGGTGACGATATTGCCGAAGGTTTTTGTGGCATCAAAAATGCGATTAGTCCGCGAATAGGCCTGCATCAATCCGTGGTAACGCAGGTTTTTATCCACAAACAAGGTGTTCAGAGTGGGGGCATCAAAGCCGGTAAGGAACATGCCCACCACAATTAGCAGATCGATTTCCTTGGTTTTGACTTGCTTCGCCAAGTCGCGGTAATAGTTTTGAAAGCCGTTGCTATCCACGCTGAACTTGGCCTTGAACAGCGCGTTATAGTCAGCGATGGCCGCGCTCAAAAATTCCTTGGCGCTGCTGTTCATGGCCGAAACATCAAAGCTTTCATCGTGAATGTCACCTACGGAATCCTGCTCTTCGTTGGCGGCAAATGAGAAGATGGTGGCAACTGTCAGTGGCTTGTCGCTGCCTTTCTGCAATTCCCTGAACGACTCGTAATACAGCTTGGCGGCGTCCACGCTGCTCACGGCAAACATGGCATTAAAGCCCTTTGCGCCCGCTTGCAGGCGATGGGTTTTTTGCCGGAAGTTATTGAGGATGTACTGGGTAATCTCTCGAATGCGATCGGGGTGCAGCAAGGCTTGCTTGTTTTCTGCCGCGCTGAGTTTTTTCTCGTCCTGCTCAGCTTCAATGGCTTTGAACTGCGGGCGCACATCGTTGTAGTCCACCTTGAACCTCAGCACCTTTTCGTCACGAATCGCATCAGTGATTACATAAGAATGCAGCTCACGGCCGAACACACTGGCAGTGGTTTCAGCGCCAAGGGCGTTCTGGGGAAAAATCGGTGTGCCGGTGAAGCCAAACTGATAAAACTTTTTAAATTTCTTCTTGAGATTTTTCTGTGCTTCGCCAAATTGGCTACGGTGGCATTCATCAAAGATGAAGACGACCTGCTTGTTGTAGATTGGCAGGTCGCTCTCGCCTTTCATTAGGTTGTTGAGCTTCTGAATGGTGGTGACGACGATCTTGTTGTCGTCTTTCTCCAGATTGCGCTTAAGGCCTGCAGTGCTGTCAGAGCCATTTACGCTATCGGGCGAAAATCGCTGGTATTCCTTCATGGTCTGGTAATCAAGATCTTTACGATCCACCACGAAAAACACCTTATCGATGAAATCCAGCTCGGTAGCCAAACGCGCCGCCTTGAAACTGGTCAGGGTCTTGCCAGAGCCGGTGGTGTGCCAGATGAAGCCGCCGCTTTCCGTGTTGCTCCAGTTCTTAGCCTGATGGCTGCTCTTGATCTTCCACAAAATGCGCTCTGTGGCGGCAATCTGATAAGGGCGCATCACTAGCAGCGTGTTACTGACATCAAACACCGAGTAATGCAGCAGCACATTGAGCAGCGTGTGCTTCTGGAAGAAGGTGGCCGTGAAGTCTTTCAGATCTTTGATCAGACTGTTGTCCGCCTTCGCCCAGTTCATGGTGAAGTCGAAGCTGTTCTTGTTGCGCTGTGTGGTGTTGGCGAAGTAACGGCTGTCGGTGCCGTTGGAGATCACGAACAGCTGCAAATACTTAAACAGGGAATGCTCACTGTTGAAGCTTTCCTTGCTGTAGCGATGCACCTGATTGAAGGCTTCACGAATCGCGACGCCGCGTTTCTTCAGCTCCACCTGCGCCAGCGGCAAACCATTCACCAGAATCGTCACGTCATAGCGGTTGGCGTGACTGCCAGTCTGTTCAAACTGCTTGATCACCTGCATCTTGTTGCGGGCGATGTTTTTCTTGTCCAGCAGGTAGATATTCTGGATGCGCCCGTCGTCAAAGACGAAGTCGTGGATATAGTCGTCGTGAATCTTGCGGGTTTTCTCAACAATGCCATCGCTGGGCTTGTCCAGCCAGGTTTCCACGAAGCGCAACCATTCGCCGTCAGCAAACTGCACATTATTGAGCGCTTGTAGCTGGACGCGCACATTTGCGAGTAAGGCTTCGGGCGCATTCAGACCGGGGAGGTACTCATAACCCTGATTCTGCAAATCCCGAATGAACTCTCGCTCCAAATCTGCTTCGCTCTGGTAGCTTTCTACGACCTTCCACTCTTGGATGTATTTATCGAGAACGATGTAGTTCTTCGATTCGGCGATGGGGCTGTATTCGATCATGTAGTTTTTTCCTGCCAAAATCGATGATGCTCGACAACGTGCTTGACCAGTTTTTTCAGAACCTGCTTCTCTTCTGGTTTCAGTGGTGACACTTCTTCGGCAGCATGCTTCGAATGGCTGGAGAAGTTCACAATTCGCTTTGCGTACGGGTTGGGCAAGCCGTCGTCTGTGTCCGGCAGAAGATGTTCCCACCTTTTGTACCCGAGAAATGTTGCCGTCTTTTCGAGAATATTCCGAAGCAGGTTGAAGTGATATTTTTCGATCTGCCCACTTTTTATGGCTTCCTCAAGCTGCGATATCAGGTGCAGGTGATATGCAAAAGGAGAATCGTTTGGCTGCTCTGATATATGAAGGGTGCCGTCACCATTTTTCTCCAATCGTGACTTGCTGAACCATTTTGACTTCCAGCTGTAGCGCTCGGTTTTTTCATCGCTACCAAACTCGTTGCAAAGCACATTAAAGAAGAGTGGGTTATGCGTAGTGATAATGAACTTGACACTAGACTCGTTTGATTTGACCAACTGCGCCAAGTCTACGGCCAGCTGTATCAGGTGGTTGTCATCCAGAGAGCTAACCGGATCGTCAATGAACACATATTCCAGTTGGTTGAATTGGTCGGTTTCTCGATCACCAGGCTCGGCAACATTGAGAACACCGATCACTTGTTCAAGCAGCGCGTAGAAAATACTCCAGATAAAGTTGCTTTCTTCACCCTTGGAGATTTTTAGGCTTCCCGAATGCGTCGTATCGCCACGCTCCATCGTGAAGGTAACTTCCGAGAACGCTTTGATAGTGATCTGTTTGTCGCCTTCGCCATTCTCTGTACGCTCGGCGTTGAAGTGTGGCGTCAGCTTGTCGTTGGTATAACGCTGAAACGTCGTGATGACGTTCATGTCCTGGCCCTGATCCTTCAGCACCCAATCCGTGAAGGTATTAGACTGAATCTTCAGCTTAGGCTCAGCATCATCTTTCAGGTCGTTATCCCAATAAAACAAGTCTTCAGTAAAGGCGTTGTAATACAGGATTTTGTTGCGCGATAACTCAAGTTGATCAGCTTCTTCATCGTCTTCGTTACCATTCGCCCTAGGAGCGATCAGCTGCTTGAATTCGCGCGAAAGCTGTGTTTTACCGGTGCCGTTAAAGGCATAGATCAGCTGTATCTTTTTGTTGGCATCTTTTAGCTGCTGGGCGATTTCCTTTAGTGTATTGCTCATGTCAGGCCGCTACCTCTTCAGACTTTGTGAAGCTAAACAGAAGATTGCGGTAATACTCGTATTGCTTTTGGCGTAACTCGATTTCGCTGGACAAGCCCTCGCTGAGAGAGTTTGCGAGAGCGTTGAACTTGTCCAGAATGGCGACAATTCGCTCTTTCTCTTCGGGAGAAGGATTCGGAATGCTGATGCTTTCTAAATTCTTTTTGTTTAGCTTCGGCTGAGCCGCTCCTGAGATGTAAGGCGTCAAGTCAATGCTATTTAAATAGTATTCAACGTACTTACGCTCAGCGTATGTCTCGAATTTAAGAACATGCGCATGATTGTTCACCCAGCTTTTTCCGCTAATACTGAAAGCAATTGCGGTATTTCGCGCCAACAAATTAGCACCGTCTTCGGAGACAAGCAGGAAGTCACCGTCAAAGATATAGTCTTTAACGTAGTCAACAATACCCGAAGCACCATAGTAAGGAATATCACCTGGATCTCTAAAACTACTCGCAATAGGCTTCCTCATCGAATCAAGATTTAATGCTAGTTCCCCCAACGTCTTCCACTCCACCTCCTCTTCCTCGAAACTCAACAACTGGTCGCGATAGTAGCTGTATTGTTTTTTTCGGGCGGTAAGCTCGGCGGTAAGCTCGGCGGTGAGCTCGGCAGTACGCTCGGTAAAGGCGTCAAGAATGCGGGCAATTTCGGCTTGGATTTCAAGCGATTTTTTCGGGTTGTCTGGAAAGGGAATAGGTATTTTTGCTTTACCGAGGCCATTCGAATTTATCGACGATATTTTTCCAGAGGAGACATCTTTCTTGATTTGCTCCTTAAAAGGAGCAGCTCTCAAGAAATGAGAAACATATTTTGGGTCTAGTTTGCTTCTATATGAAAAGCAAGCATCGTGAATTACGATGTCGCCCTCGCCCAGCCAAGCCGTGCCATTACCAATGTCCTCAATAGTTTCACCCGCTGCGACAATAATCACGTCTCCATGACTTGCGGCCCGCAATTTTGAAGCCAGCGCTGGATCAAGGAACGATTTCGATTCTTTTGCCCAAATCCCATAATGGGTATATATCTCCCCATAATGGATGCATGGAACGCCCTCTAGGGCTATATCTGTTTTTACAAACCTCTTTCCTCTAACGAATTCACCGATCTCGCCCAGCGCCCTCCACTCTACTGCAACGCCGCCCAGCAGCTTTTCCAGCAGGCTTATATTTTTCATGCCTCCAGCTCCTCGCGTTCAATCTCCGCGACGATGACGTCAATCTCCGTCCGCAGCTTGCCGATCCTTGCGACCGTGGTTCTAAGCTGGGCATTGAGCTTTGCGATGTCCACCACCTCGTGGTTGTCTTTGGCTTCGACATAGCTGCTTACCGACAGGTTGTAATCGTTAGCGGCGATGCGTTCAAAGCTCACCGATTGGGTAAAGTGCGCCACATTCGCTTTGCTGTCGAACACCTGCATGATTTGTTCGATATGCACGTCCAACAGCACGTTGTTATTGGTGTCCTTCTTAAAAAGCTCGCTGGCATCAATGAACTGGATGGTGGTGTCCTTCTTGTTCTTGGCCAGCACCAGAATATTCACGGCGATGGTGGTGCCAAAAAACAGGTTGGGCGCCAGCGAAATCACCGTTTCCACATAGTTGTTATCCACTAGATACTGGCGGATCTTTTGCTCAGCCCCGCCGCGATAAAAAATGCCGGGGAAGCAAACAATTGCGGCGCGGCCTTTGCTGGAGAGGTAACTGAGGGCGTGCAGCACGAACGCAAAATCGGCTTTGGACTTGGGCGCTAACACGCCAGCAGGGGCAAAGCGTTCGTCGTTGATCAGCGTGGGATCGTCCGAGCCTTTCCACTTCACCGAATACGGCGGGTTGGAGACGATGGCATCGAAGGGTTTACCATCACCAAAATGTGGGTCGATGAGGGTGTCGCCGAGCTGGATATTGAACTTGTCGTAGTTGATGTTGTGCAAGAACATGTTCATCCGCGCCAGGTTGTAGGTGGTGTGGTTGATCTCTTGCCCAAAAAATCCGTCTTCAATGATGTGTGCATCAAAGTGCTTTTTGGCTTGCAGCAGCAGCGAGCCGGAGCCGCAGGCCGGGTCGTAGATCTTGTTGATGCTGGTTTGCTTGTGCATAGCGAGCTGGGCAATCAGCCTGGAGACATGCTGTGGGGTGAAGAACTCTCCACCGGATTTGCCGGCATTGGCGGCGTAATTGGAGATAAGGAATTCATAGGCATCGCCGAACAGGTCGATATGACTGACGTCAAAGCCGCCGAAATCTAATTCAGCCACGCGTTTGAGCACAGCGGCTAAGCGGGCGTTTTTGTCTTTTACCGTATTGCCGAGACGGTTGCTGGTGGTGTCGAAGTCGGCAAACAGGCCTTTGATGTCCTGCTCTGATGGGTAGCCATTGGCGGAGCTTTCGATGGCGGCAAAGATGGCGGCCAGGTCGGTATTCAGGCTCTCGTTGGCGTTAGCATTAGCGGCCACATTGGCGAACAACTGGCTGGGGTAGATGAAGTAGCCCTTGGTTTTGATGGCGTCGTCTCTGGCGGCTGCGAGATTTTCATCTTCATCGGAAATCTTGGCGTAGTTAATGCTGTCATCCCCGCCTTCCATATAGCTAGCAAAGTTTTCGCTGATAAAGCGGTAGAACAGGGTGCCGAGTACATATTGTTTAAAATCCCAGCCGTCAACTGCACCTCGCACATCATTGGCGATTTGCCAGATTTGGCGTTGCAGGGCGGCGCGTTGTTGGGAACTTGTCATTGGATCAATCCTGTTTCATTACGTTGTGTTAAGCGCAGGCAACTTTATACTTTTCGGGAGCTATTGAACAGTTCGCACGACCTACGGCGGCGATGCGTAATCTTCAGGTGACGGGATGTCAATTGAGATGTGAGAGAGGGCAAAATCGGCATGGCTGGAAAACGCGATTCGTCTCCTAGACGTCCGCTGCTCACTGCATTTGGCATTCTCTCGGCTAGTGCAGGATCTCCGGTATCGGCACGTTTTCGCCGATTGACATACGGCGGACCGGCAGATAAAGGAGTTGCGTTAAAGAAAAGAAATAGTGCGCTTGGTTTTGGTCGAAAAAATTTTTTGCCGGTACTGTCTATGGAAAAAAGTGGGTCCCATCGCCCGCCGTCTCCGCCCTCTCCCTGGTCCGCCTTCCTTCGGAGCGCCAAGCCCAACTTGGCCGACTGTAACCAGCCGGCGTCGCAAGAATAACCGCTTACGAGTTCAGCCTCCCCTACGTTGCCGACGCCTTCGTCATGCGCCGTAACACCTAAGTGTTCCCGCAACTCTTGCTACTTTGGCCCAAAATACGATTCGCTCTGCGTAGTGAATGACATTTTGGAAATGCCTAACCTGATTAGCGCAGCGGTGTCGGGCTAGATCGTCAGCAGCTTCGGAAGGTCGGGCGTATCTGTGCCGACTCTGCCGCCAATGTGAAGAGCGCCATCCCCTGCAGGTTCTGTGCATGTGCCAAGATGGCTGGCCACAAATCGCGTAGAAGTCTTGCGGTAGCGGAGATATCGGAGTGGGACCATGCTGAACCAATGGATGTGAGATCGCTTGCTGAGATTTCTCCATCAGCAATGGCATATTCCAACTGTTCGGCCATTTCAATCACACTGAATTCATCTTCATTCATCAATTCGCCGATGAAGCCTGCCAATCCAACTAAGACTTGCCATCGCTTAATTAAGGTCTTAGCTTTCGGATTCGTGACTTGAAGGGTCCCGGGAGGGCAATACATTGCGCATTGACCGTGCCAGTGCCTTTCTTCGGCCGAACCACTTTCACTCTTCCAGACCCTTGCGTCGCATACGCCGCCTAAAAGACGGATAACCGCAGCGTGAGACGCCTCGTGAACGCATGCCCTCGTCAGGCCGTCCATATGGTCAGTTTCCACCATATTGCGCTTAGGTCGTGTGGTACATTTCCGATCACTCATTTCGAACTCCCGATCGCTTAGTTTTTCCCGATGTTCCGCCGGCGGCTTCCTCATAGGCGGCCGATAGACGTAGGATCTGCCGGTAATACGTCTTTCGCCACTTTCCGGGTTTCCTTGCTGGTACGTCACCGCCAAAGTGGCCGCCCAATCCGTCAAGAATTCGTTGTGCCTGCAGCAGTGCACGGCCACGGGCATGATGACGTTGACATTCATAGATCAGTCCAGCGCAGCGACGACAGCGCAAGGCGCTTCCTTCGACGAACAAAGCGCGACAATTCCTCCCACACGCGCGACACTTCAGGTAGGGCAGAAACCGGCCCTTTCGAAATTCCCGATGATGAATTTCAGCTGTCAGCATCTGCTCGCCGATGATTACGGCGAGCGTGCCTCCGTCCAAAAGCACCACGGCACGGCGTGTGACACCATCGCCCCAATCGAGCGTCAACACCCCCGCGTTCAGCTGTCGGGCCGCTTTTTGTAGTGCGAGGATGTTGACACCGACCGCGCCCTCGACGGTACCCTTCATCGGCCTGTCTAAATCTCAAGTAAATCGTGACGGAGCACCTCCCAGCCATCGATTAGCGCCTCGTATTCACGCCAGTGTTCAAGACGCTGTTGCGGGCTTTGCGCAGCACGCTCTGGCACCACCGGGGCGTCGGCGCCATCAACATGAAAGACGACATGGCCTCCTTCCGCACCGAGTTTTGCTACCATCCGATTGATCGTGCGCTGCAGGCGTACAGGCTCCATGCGCGACGCGCTGCGATAGCGTTCCGAAATCATCCGAACCGCCTCCTCGCGGGACAGTGGGCGCACCACGGGCGGCATATCCATCAGCATGAAGTACAACGCATCAATGCGGCGGCGGCGGTATGCCAAGAGGCGTTCGGCTTGCGTTGCGGTATAGCGTCGAGAGACCATTATTTTTCCTTTATTAAAGTGAGCCAACCCATCCGGTATGCTGGCGCACGCCACAGCGCGTCAGCAGCGCGTGGCGTACGTCTCCTGTAAGGAGAGCATCCCGTGCATTCAAAAAGACCTTAAAAAACAACGGCTTGGAGATGCTCACTTGCTGTGTGCTTCGCGCAATCGAGCATTCACTTAAGTCATTGATTTCTAAACCTAATTCTTTTTGCTCGCGATCGAACAAACGCGTCGAGCATGCCGAGCATCGAGCATTGGCGGCATCTACCACCATCATTCGCGACCTCCTGTCTGGCGTGCCTTTGTGCGTTTAGCCGTTTTCTTGTCGACCGCTCGCTTTCCTTGCACGGTGCTCTCTTCGGTACCGATAGCTTTGGCGTCCGACGTCTCCGCCGGAGTGGCATCCGCCGGAATGTATTGGCTGCCAGGACCGATGCGGATGAGCTTGACCTTGCCGGCATTCATAAGCGCCTTTGCGTGCTCGGCAAACCACTTCGCCGACAGGTCATTGAACTGCAGCGGCATGTCGTGACGGCGCTTATGCAGTCCGTTGACCGAAGTCGAGCTGGCGGCATACGGTTTGCCTTCGCCATACGCCTTTGCGATTTCGTCGAGGAGTTCCTGTTCCAGCAGCGCATTGTCGTCCCGCTGCAGGCGCAAAAACTCATGCGTGCAGTCTTCCAGCAGACCGGCCTCGTTACGGATGTAGATCGTTTCGTCACGGCGTGCATCGCCGTTCGCCTTCACGATCCGGCCGACTACTACGCTGTTTTCCGCATAGTCGCGGCCCAGCTTCTCGCACACTTCTCTGCCGTGCGGGTGCGGGTACAGTCCATACGCGGCACGTGCACTACCCACGATGGCGCTCGACCCACGGATTGCATCCATGGCGTTGGAGCCTGCCATGGGACCACCC
This sequence comes from Oxalobacteraceae bacterium OM1, assembly GCA_004570315.1. Classification (GTDB taxonomy): domain Bacteria; phylum Pseudomonadota; class Gammaproteobacteria; order Burkholderiales; family Burkholderiaceae_D; genus Noviherbaspirillum. The sequence goes on from SPQI01000335.1 coordinate 35,516, forward strand.
TTGTCGGTCGCCTTGTCCTTGTTGAAGTGATGCAGCACCATCACGGTGGCCCCCGTCCGCGCTGCCAGGTCTGTGAATTCGTTCATCATCGACTGGGCGATTTCAGCAGCGTTGAGGTCGCCGGTGCTCACCGCCTGCAAGGTGTCGACCACGATGAGGACAACCTCGTCCAGGCCCAGGATCTCTTCCTTCAATGCCAGCCACGCTGCAGTAGCCTGCATGCCCTTACGCGGGTCGCCCTCGATGACGCACAGGTGTCCTTGATCCGGGAGGCTCGCGACATGCAAACGCTCGGGCATCGGGCGGCCGCCCGCCAATGCGTGGAGGCGGCGATGCATCTCCTCGAGGTCGTCCTCGGCGCTGATGATGACCGTGCAGCCACGGCTTTCCACCCGGCCGCCGAAGCAAACGCGAACGTCGTCGAACGCAGTGGGTCCGGGCGGCAGTGTGAGTTGCAGTGCTAGATACAGCGCCAGCATTGACTTGCCGACACCGGGTGGCGAGGCAACCACGACTACCTTCCCGCGCGGGAACACCCGGTGAACCAGCCAGCCCACCTGCTTCGGCGTGCCAGCAAATAGCCGATCGGCCGTATTGGCCTTCAAATTGAACGCCCGGCGCTCGGCGCGGCTCGACTGCGGGACGTCCGACGGCACCGGCGACGCCTGATTGGCCGCACTGCGCGCGATCTTGCGTACTTCATTGACGTCCAGCGCCGTCTCGCACAGTCGCAAATTAAGACTGTGCAGGGCAACACCGATTTCCTCTTCCTGCATGCCGGCTCGCCGCAGAACACAAGCGCGCTTGAACAGTTCAGCGTTGCGGCGGCCAACGGGAATGCGCTCGTCGGCAGCGTCGTTTGCTGCCAGCGTACCTGCGGACGTGCTATGCCCGCCGCGCTGGCAGAAAGCGATCAACGCCTGCGGCGCTATGGCGAAGTTATGCATCACCACCTCCCACGACATCCCAGTCGAGCATCAGATACTTTTTGCCGTTCAAGGTGGAGGGTTCCACCACGATGTAGCCACCACCGGAGCGAATATCGAGGCCAGGAGCGATTCCGACGCGGTTCCCGACGCGCGTCCCTTCTGGCAGGAGGAAGATACGGTGCTCGCCGCCAGACGGGGTGCGCTGCGTCTGGGTGGGCGGCAGCGGCCCATGCTCATCCTCGAAAGCCGCCAGCGTGGCATAGCCGTCGACGCCGTTCTTGCAGTCGATGTCAACCACCATCATGTCGTCGGCAATGGCAAGGCCCAGATTGGCATCTGGGTTTCGGCGGAGTAGCGCGATGGTGTACTCCAGCGGCATTTCCTTCCAGCCGGGCGCCAGCGGTTCCTTGCTGTTGGGTTTCAGCGGGATTGGGTGAAGGCGATGGCGTGCGTACGCCTGGGCATAGGTGACGGTCGCGGGGTCATTGGCAATAGCGGCGGCGTAATTCCGGCCGCCGTTGGCGACGGCGTAGTTTTCGGCAAACGTAATTACTCCGCTATCGTCATTTTCTGCCAGGATTGCGGTGGCGCGGCAGGTAACGTGAGCGCAGCCGAACCCGAGAACCATGGACGCCGTCTCGCGGCGATCGGCGTCAAGTGGAACAGTAGCGGTCTTCACATGTCCTCCTTGCTGCTCGGCGCCGGCGCTGTCGGCTTGCGTTGCATCCAGGACTGATGCTTGCCAAGCGCGGTATCGGCGGCGGCGATGCGTTCATCGATCCACTTCTCGATTTCAGCATCGACCCAGCCACGCGCGGTGCCGCCCAGCGAGATCGGGCGCGGGAATGTGCCGGCCTGGATGGCCTTGTAGATGAAGGTTTTCTTGAGGCCGACGCGGGCCTCGACTTCGTGCAACTTCAGGATGCGTTTCGACATACCGTTCTCCTTTCGACTGCCGGTTGGCAGGTACGAATCACGGTAATGCCGGCCGACCTATTCGACTCCGTGCGAATCCCTGCCAATCCGCAGACTGTTCATGGGAGAAATGAAACGTTGCAGGAATGCCGCAGTCTTTATCCCTGCTGCAAATGATTTGCGGCCGCGGCAAGGCACGGTCGCGTGCGACTTCGCGTCCAGGTTCAGGGTAACGGGTGATTACGCCGCCCGCAGTTGCGGCGGTGCGGCCACGTTGGCCGCCGCCGTCAGCGCGGCGAGACGGTCGCCAAGCAGCGTCCAGGCAGCGCGCTGTTCGTCCACCAATTGCTGATGCTGGTAGGTGCGCACCAGCTTGTTCGGCTCGACGTGGTTCAGGCAGCGTTCGATAACGTACGGCGCAACGCCCAGATTGCCCATTAGTGTGGCACCGGTGCGGCGCAGGTCATGCGGCGTCCACGCGCCGCCTGGGAGCATTAGCGTCGCGGTTTTCTTGCTGCGGTTGCGCAGGGGCGCCGTACGCTGACGGTCGTGGACCTGTTTGGCGATGGCCTTGGTGTCGATCGGGCCGTCGCCGGCACGGTTCGGCAGCATCCAGGCAGGGTGGCTACGCAGGGCCGCGAGGCGTCGAAACTGGACCTGCGCGAACGGCGACAGGTGGAT
>SPQI01000021.1 GCA_004570315.1 Oxalobacteraceae bacterium OM1
GCCTGGCGCTCCGATTCCGCCGGCCAGACCGAGCAGGTGACGAACAGCAGCTTGCCGCCCGGCTTGAGCAGGCCCCACAGGTTGTCGAGGATGGCCGCCGAGGTTTTCGCCAGTTGTGCGGCGTCGGTCTTGCGGCGCAGCCAGCGGATATCAGGATGGCGCCGCACGATACCTGAGGCGGTGCAGGGCACGTCGGCGAGGATGCGGTCGAAGGGCTGGCCGTCCCACCAGTCGCGCTGAGCCGCATCGCCGGTGCGTACCTGTGCGGAGAGTTGCAGCCGCTGCAAATTTTCCTTGATGCGCGCCAGGCGCTGCGTATCGGCGTCGAGTGCGAGCAGTTCGACGTCGGCGCATTCCAGCAGGTGGCCGGTCTTGCCGCCGGGTGCGGCGCAGGCATCGAGCACGCGCATGCCGTCCTGCGCGTCGAGCAGCGGGGCGGCCAGCTGGGCGGCCGCATCCTGCACCGAGGCCATGCCGTCGGCGAAGCCGGGAATCTGCGTCACCGGCAAGGGCCGCGCAAGACGCAGGGCGGACGGGCCGAGCGCCGTCGCGTCGATGCCGGCAGCGGCCAGATCGGCTTGATACTTCTCCAGCGTCGTACGGCGCAGGTTCACGCGCAGTGTCAACGGCGGCGGCGCGTTGCCGGCCCGCAGAATGGACTCCCACTGCTCCGGATAGGCGGACCGGATGCCGTCCACCCACCACTCCGGATAGTTCCAGCGCGCCGGCGGCCGCTTCATCGCCTGCGTCAGCAGCGTGTCCTGTTCGCGCAGGAAGCGGCGCAGCACGGCGTTCACCATGCCTTTCGCATGCAGGGTGGCCTTGTCGGCACCGGCGGCGTCCACGGCCTGGTCGACGACCGTGAAGGCATCGTAAGGCGCTTCGTCCGGGCGCTCCTGGGCCTGGCACAGCAGCGCCAGCGCACAGCACAGCAGCGCATGCAGTTCGGCCGGCGCAGGTGGCTTCGCCGTGACCAGTCCCAGCACGCCTTCGGCGCGGCCGAGCTGCCGCATGGTGCGATAGGCGATGTCCTGGATGGCGCCGCGCGCCTGCGCATCGGCCTGCGCAAACACGGCGGCCAGCGCCTGCGGCAAGGCCGTGCCCTGGCGTACCCGCAGCACAGCCTGGGCCGCGCCGTGCAGGGCGTAGGCCAGCGAATCGGTTTTCAAGGAAGGACGCGTCACGAAAGCGTCAGGCGCGCGCAAGGGCAAGACGTGCACCGAGCGCGACAAAGGCCGTGCCGACCGTGCGCTCCAGCCAGAGCTTCACGCGCGGGCTGCGGCCCGCGCGGCGCGCCAGCGTGCCGGCGAGAAGCGCCGTGCCGCTGTTCCAGGCCATGCTGATCACGGCAATCGACATGCCGAGGACGAGGAAGGCGAGCGTCTTGTGCGGCGCGTCGGCGCGCACGAACTGCGGGATGAAGGCAAGGAAGAACAGCACGACCTTCGGGTTCAGCACGTTGGTGAACAGGGCTTGCATGAAGATCTTGCGGTTCGAGCGGTTCTCGTTGACGACCGCGCCGGCGGCATCGGCCACGGGCTTGGTGAACACCATGCGCAGGCCGAGGTAGACGAGGTAGGCGCCGCCGGCCAGCTTGATGAGGGTGAATGCCGTCGCCGACGCCGCCAGGATGGCGCTCAGGCCGAAGGCCGATGCCAGCGCGTGCACGCAGCAGCCGACCGAAATGCCGAGCGCGGAGAGCAGGCCGGCGCGACGGCCCTGGGCGATGCTGCGGCCGACGATGTAAGCCGTGTCCGGCCCGGGCGTGGCGTTGAGCAGCAGGACGGCGAGCAGGAAGAAACCGAAATCGGAAATGCCGAGGACATCCATGATGAGGGGCCGCCGGGAGGCAGCAAGACGACAGGGAAAGTCAGATTGTAGCCGCCGTCGGCGCCGTCTGCCCGCCGCTGGCCCGTCCGGGCAGGGCGTCGAGCCAGCGCGCTACGTCGGCGAAGACGGTGGCCGCTTCGGTCTCGTTGAACAGCTCGTGGTAGAGCTGCGGATACAAGTGAAGCGTGCCGACGCCGGGCGCAAGCCGCGGGAAGAAGCGTTCGCTGCCCGAGGCGTCCACGAGGCGGTCGGCGCCGGCGACGATCATCAGGGTCGGCACTTTCAGTTCGGGAGCGTGCGCATGGCTGTATTCGATCGCCGCGAGCATCGCGCGCAACAGGCGCGGCGTGATCTTGGGATGCACCAGCGGGTCGTTTTCGTACGCTTGAACGACGGCTGGATCGTGCGAAAGGTAGCGCGTCTGCAGTCCGTTCGGCACGCCGAGCCCGGGCGCGACGGCGCCGAGCGAGGCCAGCAGGAATTTTTGAAAGCCCGACAGCGGCACCGCCAGCGCCGGCGAGGACAGGATGAGGCCGCGCAAGGGCGACAGCGCGGCGGTGGCGAAACGGGCCGCGAACAGGCCGCCCATGCTGTGGCCGAGCAGCAGCGGCGTCGAACCGATCTGCCGCGCGAAGTCGTCGAGCACCAGCTTGCCGTCGCGCAGCATGGCTTCACCGTCAGGCGTATCGCCGCGCGGTCCGCCGGACTTGCCGTGCCCGCGATGGTCATAGCCGCGCACCGACCAGCCGCGTTCGTTGAAGAAGCGCGCGACATGCGCGTAGCGCCCGCCATGTTCGCCAAGGCCGTGCATGATGACGACGCCACCTTGGGCCGGTCCATCCACCAGCCAGTCCACGCCATGCAGCGGCGTGCCGTCGGCGGCGCTCAGCTGCCACGCGCGGCCGGCCATCAGACGCCCCAGAGGATGTCGGTGCGGTCGTGCTGCGCGGCGCGCATCATTTCCAGCAGGGGATAGGCGCGGGTGGCGAAGCTCACGTATTCGGCCGGCTCGTGCTCGTTGTCGTCGCCCGCCTCGCCGTGATGCGCCAGCACGTCGCGCTTGACCTCCTCGGCGGCGGAATGACGACGGCTTTCTCCCACCTCCGCTTCCAGCTTGGCAACGGCGTTCGGCATTTCCTCGGCCGTCAGCACGCCGCGATGCACATCCTTGCCGAGCAGGTCGAGGATGCGTTTGGCATGCTCTTCGTACATCAAGACTTCAGCTGCCGCTTTTGATTTGAATGTCACCAACATGGAGCCTCCAAATAACCCTTAGTCTCTTAAACCATAGCATGAGTTGCCGCATATGCTATCGGCCAAAAGCAATTGCCTGCTGCAACGCAGAACGTCCTTATTCCGGTTTGAATGACGTCAGGAAAGTTTCTACCGCTTCGGGCTTGAGACGGTCGGGTTGCCCCATTGCCATCACTTGATAGATGCGTGTACCGCGCGCGACGAAGCGGGCATGCATGGCACGTTGCGCGCTGGCGGCTTCGACTTCGATGGCGTTGCTGTCACCCATAGCCACCGCCTTTTCCTTGCGGACAGTTCCCTGGATGTTGCGCACCATCGCCGTTTTCATCTGCTCGAGCGCCGTTTGGGCCCGCGCCGCATCCGCCATTTCCGCAGTCGCCACGGCGAAGATGACGCCGTCGGCCTCGGCAGCGGTCATCGTCATGTTCACTTGCGTGCCGTCAAGATTGACGGGCCGGGTATAGGTGGCCGGCTTGGCGGGCAGCACGACGGTGAACGGGATGTTGCTGCCATGGACTTCGCGCCAATCGTAGGTCGGCGTGCAGGCCAGCAAGAGGAGCGCCGCGCACAGGGGCGCGGCGAGACGGAAGAGGTATCGGCTCATGCGCCGATGGTATCAAACAAGCTCAAGCATGCGCCTCCGCGGTCGCACCGGCACGATGGAAAGCGCGCAGTCCGAGCGTGACGCCAACGCACAGCAGGACGATGCCGGCCAGCACCGCCAGCGGCGGCACCGCCCCGCGCCAGAGGAAAGCATAGAGCAGGGCCGACAAGGTCTCGAACACGATCAGCTGGCCGGCGAGCGAGGTCGGCAGGCGCTGGCTGGCCTTGTTCCAGAGCAGCGTGCCGAGCCAGGAAGCGCACAGCCCCAGTGTCAGCATCAGTCCCACGAAGGGCAGTGGGCGCGGGCCGAGCGGGAAATCGTAGCCGCCGGCAAAGGCGTTGTAAGCGCCGTAGCCGATGAAGCCGATCAGCGCGAGCGGCAAGGTCGTGAGTCCCTGCACGGTGGCCCAGGTCGACGAGCGGATCTCGGGATGCCGCTTGAGATGGCGCGCGTTCATGATCGGATACCAGGTCCATGCCGCCAGCGCGCCGAGCGTGATCGTGCAGCCGAGCGCGTAGTCGGCGACGCTGCGCTTGCCGTCGAGGTGCGCCAGTTCGCTGGCATTCACCAGCATCAGGCCGGCGAGGATGATCAGCAGCGACGGCACGAGGCGGCGCCATGCGACCGACTCGGACGGATGGCCCGGCGCCCAGTTCGAGAAGACGGAAATGATCACGGGCAAGGTACCGATCAGCATCGCGGGCAAGGGTGTGTCGGCCAGCTGGATGCCGGTGGCCAGGGCGGCGTAGTACAAGATGTTCCCGACGAGGGACAGCTTGGACGCCGCGATCCAGTCGGCGCGCGAGAGCGACGCGATGCGCTTGCGGTCGAACCACGCCGGCACGAGCGCAATCAGCCCGAAACCGAGGTAGCGGCCGAAGGACAGCACCACGCCGGGATAGTCGCCGAGCATGACGGGCGTGACAAAGACGAGGCCCCACATGAGGCCGGCGCCGAGGGCGCAGAGGAAACCGATGAACATGATGCAACAGCGCAGGGAAAGCAGCGATGGCCGATTATCGGCGCGCGGCCGCCTGCGGTCTTGTACCGATTTGCTGTTGATACTGGGCCGGCGTGACGCCGTAGGCGCGCTTGAACCAGCGGTTGAGATGGCTCTGGTCGGTGAGGCCGGCGGCCGCGGCGGCGTCCGAAGGCGTCGCGTGGCGCGCGAGCAGCTGCTTCGCACGGGTCGCGCGGCGGGCCTGCACGTACTGGTGCGGCGTCACGTGGAAGGTGGCGGCGAAAGTACGCACGAAGTGGAACACCGACAAGCCGGCTTCGGCGGCGAGCGTCTCCACGCTGAGCGCTTCGTCGAGGTGCGCTTCGATGCAGTCGAGCACGCGCTGCAGTGCCGCCCGGCGCGGCGTCCGGCATGCTTCGCCGGCATCGCTGCCATAGCGGGCAGCGACGGCGTCGACCAGTTGCGTGAAGCCTGAGACGAAGGCAAGGTCGTCCGGCGCCGCCCACATCTGCCGGAACACGTGGCGGAAGGCCGCGGCCAGCTTCGGATCGTGGACCGCCGCATCGCGGAAGAAGGTTTCGCTGCCGGTCAGTGTGCGCATCGTGCCGGGCTCGATGTAGAGCATCTGGTAGGTCCAGCCGGCGTCGACTTCGGCCTGTCCGGTATGCGGCTCGTCGGGATTGAGCAGCACCAGCGTGCCGGCGGGTGCGAGGTGCTCGCTGCCCTGGTAGCGGAAGCGCTCCACCCCCGCTTCGATGGCGCCGAGCGAATAGCCGTCGTGCACGTGCGGCGCGAAGGCATGATCGACCAGGCGTGCCGAATACAGCTCCACGCCGGGCAGATGCGGCGTGGCCTTGAAGGTGACGAATTCGGAAGGGTGATCGAACATGGCGGCAGACGATTGCGGATGCGCCATGATAAGCCTTTGCGGGCTTACTGTTCGCGCAGCGCGCGCCGGTATTGAACGGCTTCGGCGACGTGCGCCTGTTGCACCGAGGCCGCACCGCTGAGATCGGCGATGGTGCGCGCCACCTTCAGCACGCGGTGATACGCCCGCGCCGACCAGTTCAGCTTCGTCATGGCGGCGCGCAGGAGCTGTTCGCCCGGCATGTCGGGCTTGCAATGCGCATCGATCTCGGCGGCCGACAGCGCACTGTTGGCTTTGCCCTGCCGTTGCACCTGCAGGTCATAGGCATCTGCCACGCGCCCAGCAATCGCGGCCGACGATTCACCGCTCGCCTGACGCAGCAGATCCTCATGCGGCAGAGCCGCGACCTGGATCTGCAGGTCAATGCGATCAAGCAGCGGCCCGGATATTTTTCCTTGATAGCGCGCCACTGCATCCGGCGTGCAGCGGCACTTGTTCGCCGGATGCCCGAGGTAGCCGCAAGGGCAGGGATTCATCGCCGCAACAAGTTGGAAGCGCGCCGGGAAATCGGCCTGCCGCGCGGCGCGCGAGATAGTTATGTGACCCGACTCGAGCGGTTCGCGCAGCACTTCCAGCACGCGCCGGTCGAACTCGGGCAGCTCATCGAGAAACAGCACACCGCGATGCGCCAGCGAGATTTCGCCCGGCCGCGGCGATCCGCCGCCGCCGACCAATGCCACGCCCGACGCCGTATGGTGCGGCGCGCGGTATGGGCGCAAGCGCCAGCGTTCCATCGAGAAGCCGCCGGCCAGCGATTGCACGGCCGCCGACTCCAGCGCTTCCTCATCGGTCATCGGCGGCAGGATGCCGGCGAAGCGCGCCGCAAGCATCGACTTGCCGGTGCCGGGCGGCCCGACCATCAGCACGCTGTGCGCGCCGGCCGCGGCAATCTCCAGCGCGCGCTTGGCCTGAGCCTGGCCTTTCACGTCCGCGAAATCGGGATAGGCACCCGCCGTCGCAGGCGGCGCGGAGCGATGCGGTGCGAGCCGCGCGTCCGCATCGCGGGCCGCGAAATGCGCGCACACCTGCAGCAGCGAGTCGGCCGGCAGGATGCGGGCATCCGTGACGAGCGCCGCTTCGTCGGCATTTGCGCGTGGCAGGATGAAGGTACGTTCCCGTCCGGAGGCGCCGCCTGCGCGATGCATCGCATACGTCATCGCCAGCGCGCCACGAATCGGCCGCAGCTCGCCGGACAGCGAGAGCTCACCCGCGAATTCGTAGTTGTGCAGTTCGTCGCCGGGCATCTGCTCGGACGCGGCGAGGATGCCGAGCGCGATCGGCAGATCGAAGCGGCCCGATTCCTTCGGCAGGTCGGCGGGCGCCAGGTTGACGGTGATGCGTCGTGCGGGGAATTCGAAGCGGGCGTTCTGCAGGGCTGCGCGCACGCGGTCCTTGGATTACAGATAAGTAAATCAGAGCTTGTAGAGATGTGAAAGTAGCCTATAGATGGACATATACAGCACAGGCGGGCAGGCGCATGAACGAGACTGCACGGAAAGTCGTACTTCCAAAGTGCGTGTTAACACGAGTGGCAGATCCGTGTAGTTCAACGGCGCACCCCGTTTGCATTGCCGAAAGGGCCTGTTATTGGACGCAGTCTGTCATTCATCCTGACAAACGAGCGCGCATAGACGGCAGGGCAATATGGTCCTCTTCAACTCTCCGCATGTTTCCTGTCGTTTTGCAACCTCAAGGGACGCCTTGGGATGAAGCAAATCTCTGGCTCTTTGACATGGCGGAAAGTCGGCCAGTACCAAATATGGTCACGCTTTCCAGTATCGCCGACGATCTTGCCGCGTATTGCCGATTTATAGTCCTTGAAAGCATCGATTGGCTGGATTTTCCGGCACATAAGCTTTTTAGACCAACGTATCGATACTTGGGCTTTCTTAAGCAACAAGTCGCTGGAGCGCACATTAGCCCCGGTACCGCAAAAAGAAGAATGAACGTCGTGGTGCGATTCTATCGCTGGCTTATTCAATGCGACCTCTTTGTACCAGCTAATAAACCTTGGAAAGAAGGCGAAACGTTGGTCTTTGCTACGCGCGATTACGGCCAACCTATTGCGCACAGGGTAAAAACGACAGACCTCCGTATCTCGGTCCCTCCCCAAGACGATCCTTACGACGGCTATATACAGGATGGCGGGAAACTGCGCCCACTAACATTCGAGGAGCAAGGCTGGCTGATAGGCGCGCTCGACGTGCTAGGCAATACTGAAATGACGCTCATCCATCTCTTCTCACTACTAACCGGGGCCCGAATTCAGACCGTCCTGACTACGCGAGTGAAAAGTGTTGTGGCGTCAAATTGCGGAACTGGAAGTCATGTGGCTCTTGGGGCAGGTCCCCAATATGGAACAGATACGAAGTACAACAAAAAGCTGATGCTCTACTTGCCCCGATGGTTTTATGAAACGCTCCAAACTTATGCTCAGAGCCAGCGAGCACAAGTAAGGCGGAGGCGAGTCGCCGGTGGGGACACGGAGTCGCAATATCTGTTTCTATCGGTGCGGGGATTGCCAATGTATGCGGCGAAGAATGACGTCGAATTTAGTGAAACCCAAAATCGTCACCATACGAAGTGCGGTCAAGCGGTACGCCAGTACATGAGGGACTACATCATTCCGTATGTGCAGCAGAAACATAACGCATCGTTTCGTTACCGATTTCACGATCTGCGTGCAACATACGGCATGAATCTTGTCGATGCCCTTTCGCCATTAGTGGATAAGGGCGAAATCACATACACCCGAATGCTCGATATTGTTCGGGCCCGAATGGGGCATGCCTCAATTAAAACCACCGAGTGCTACCTCCAATTCCGGCAGCGGCAGCGGCTAGTTCGCGAAGCTTGCGATAACTGGGAAGAAAAGCTGCAAGAGCTTGCGCGCAAATCCAACGGAACTTGAACATGGATCTCGTAACACGAGCCGTCGCTATCGTGCCACTTCCGTTGCCGCCGAATTTGTCATTCGAAACTCCGGAAAAGGTTGTTCTGGCGTTTGGTCAATTCAAGAACGTTGACATTGGCGCGCTATGTTACACGGTACGTTCAATGGAAAGACGAGCCATCCGTACCGGGCGCAAGGTCGAACTGTCTTCCTTCGACTCAGCAAGGGCCAAGTGCATTCAGAAGATGATCCAGGTGGCAAACGAGTTGTTCCTCCGTGCTGGGAAGCGCCCAGCCACGATCTATACATACTTTCGTCATTTTTTTGCATTCATGTGCTGGTGTGACGAAAGTGGGCATGCTGACGTCTTGCTTTCCATAGAAGCAGGGCGAATCGCCTTGCGTGCATACGTTAATAATCTGCGACGTGAAATTGATCAGCACCTGCTGTCAACCAACACTGCAGCGGCATATCAAGACTCAGTTCGCTGTGTGCTGGGCTGTTATTTCGATGAAGACGATTTTGCCGCCGACGCTAACCTTGTTGTGCGAGACCAGAATTTGACTGCACCAACGCCTCTGCCGAGTGAGGCAGACATGGCAGCAACTATCGCATGGTGCGAAAGCCTATTTTTTGGATTTTCAGACCTTCTTATTGCATTCAGACCGTTTCCCTATGCATTGAAGGTTCCACCGTCCCTCGGATTACCCAAAGATACGCTTTGGATCTTTCCCACCCAAATGTGGCATGCCCGGATTAACCGCACAAATTTATGGGGAGTTGCGTATGACTACGGCTTAGGGAAGATTCGTACGGTTGATGAAGTTGCTTCGAGATTTTCCTGCCTCTCTCAGGCTGAATTCGCAGTTAAAAATGCACTTAAAGTGGTCAGTGCTGCAAATGCCAATCCCCATTGTCTGGCGCGCAAGAGCCGAGGGTCATTAGCGCTACGTGCTTTTCTCATGTTGTTTTTAATAGTGACCGGAGTAAATGGTGCCGTCGCGTCAGAAATTCCTTGGTCTTTGGAGCTGGAGGAGCAGGTTCGTCACCCCAATTGTGAGCGGCAGGGCTTTCGGTCAATCAAATGGCGTGCCCATGGGCGAACAATGTCATTCGAGATCGGGATGAGATATTTGCCTCATCTACGGAAATATATTGAGCTCAGAACCTTCATGCTGAACGGGCGAACGACTGATCTTCTCTTTTTTCGCCTTCCGAATGATCCAAATGGAGATCCGAAGCCTCTAGACGTGGGTAGAGAGGTGTACACATTTCGCACAGAGATTAAGCGTTTAGATCCAGATTTTTTAGGGCTCATGCCAAGTCAAGCAAGGGCTGCAAAACAAGCATTCGTGCAGCGTCAAACTGACCCGGTAGTGGCAGCTGCTGTCATGGGGCATTCAGTTGCTACGGCTTTAAAGAATTACAGCAACGGGTCCGAAGCGGACCATCAAGACGAGATGAATCGCTTCTTTCGTGGCGTTGAGGCAGCTGTGATTGAAGCACGATGCGAACCGATTACGGTTCGGTCCGTCGGCGGGTGTGTAGAGCCGGATCGTCCAAAGGCCATCATTGCAGATCCCCCTGTGCCTCCGGATTGCCATCATGGTGAGGGCTGTCTCTTTTGTGACAAGTTCCGAGTCCATGCCGATGAGATCGATATACGAAAACTTTTGAGCGCTCGATACTGCATTCGCCTGCTCGCGCAACACGAACGAAGCATTGAGGACAGTGAGCGGATGTTTGGGGCAATTCTTCGAGCCATTGATGCTTACATTGAGCAGATTAAATCTGTATGCGACGCAATGGTTGAACGCCTTACTCATGAAGTGGAAATTGATGGTGAGCTGGATTCATTTTGGTCCGCAAAATTTCACACCCTGCTCGCACTTGGGATGGGGGCGTGATGCCGAGATTTCAATCAAACCTTTGCCAAAGAGATGCCACGAATGCTCCAGACGAGTATGACTCGACCCAAGGCCGCATTCCTCCGGATGACTTCGTGGTCACAAGAAACCGCGACGGGAGCGTGTTATCCCGTTACGCTGACCAACGATGGGATCTAACCCCGTATGTGGCAAATTACGAACGTCATGTACTCAATTTTTCGTTTCGTGGAGCAAGTCTTCCACTTGATGAGCGGCGATCCGGGCTAGCCGTCGAAATGAAGTGGATCACCTTTGTACTGATGTATCTGCGACGCGGGCCATCATTAACGCCAGTAACGCTAATGGGCTATCTCAAGGTTCTGCGAGTTCTGTGCTCCTATTGCGAGGAACACCAGATTCGCATTCAGGACGCTCTAGCGGATGCTGAGGTGCTGCATTGTGCAATCCAAAAAGATTGTTGGATTCCCAAGGCCTACGCCCTTATAAATGCGCTGCGCACGCTAGGCGCCGAAGTCGTTGGTTTCGAGGTCGTCGACAAGCGTGCCGCTGCCAGGTTGGCTGAGCGTGTTCATGTATATCTCGACACGTTGCAACAGCATCTGCCTATACCTACGAGGCTATATTCAGCAATCTTGGCGCAAATTTCCAGCGAATTGCACTACTTTGAGTGCCACCTTGACCGAATTTTGGCGCTCGCGGCGGAGTGTTACGCTGATCCGGAAACGGGGCGAACGCACAATGCGCAAGCAAAGCGTGCCGGGAAGTACAGCAGGTCAATTGATATTTTGCCGACGTTTCCGGAGTTGTTGGCAAAGTACAACCTGACAGAACTTTGGCGCTCGCGAAAATACGAGATTTCACGCCATGCAGTTGTAAATTTAATCGGCGATATTCAACTTCTTGCGGCGACCCAGCTTCAGGCCTACTCCGGCATGCGGCACTGTGAAGTTCGGCACCTACAGTTTTTTTGTCTTGAAGAGGTGCGTCGGGATGGGATTACTCATTTCATCGTAAAAGGACGAGTAACTAAACTGACCAAGGGAAAGGTAAAGCAAGTAAAGTGGGTCACGAGCGGCAGCGGGCGTCATGCAATTCGCATTGCGCAGCGGGTAGCCAATGTCTTGTATGCCAGTTTAGGGATTCATCCAAGTTCAAAATCGGAACGGCGACGAGGAGACTTCCCCTTATTTTTGTCACCAGCCTGTTGTTCCGGGATAAAGCCAGATCGGCTCATCAGGACAAATATTTCCTTGGCGGACCGATCACTTGTTCGCATGCGATTACAACCCATTGTCGAGCAAGCCGATATTGATGAGTTATTGCGGATTGATCCGCATCGCTCCTGGGAAGTGGAGCAAAAATGTGAGGTCGGTAAACCTTGGGTATTGACCTCTCATCAGTTGAGGCGCTCGCTAGCGCTATACGCACAGCGGTCTGGGCTGGTTTCGCTAGCTACATTGAAGCGGCAGCTGCAGCACATTACGATTGAAATGTCTCTTTATTACGCGCGTGGCTCGGCGTTTGCTGCTGACTTTATCGGTAAGCGACACGCTGAAAAGCACTTCGGCACACAGTGGCAAGAGGCACAACCCATAAGTCAGGCATTGTCGTACCTGCAAAACGTGGTGTGGGCAGATCCCGCTGATTTATTTGGCGGGCATGCCAGTTGGGTAGTGGCACGGATTCGGCGTGAGGATCGTTCAGTTTTGTTTGACCGTGCTGCTACTGTGCAGCAGTTCAACAAAGGTCTCCTAACTTACCGTGAAACACCAATTGGCGGCTGCGTGAATCCGGGACCGTGTGACAAGAATCCGATCGATGTATTGCATATCGACTGTATTGACAGGAACTGTAAGCACTTGGTTGGGAGCTTCAAGAAGGTCGAAAGTGTTATTGCGATCAAGTCTGTTGAGGTGGATAAATTGCGATGCATCGATCCAACAGCGCCGGATTTTCGGCATGAGGCTGCCGAATTGGACAAGCTGGTTGCCGGCTACGAGAAAGCCAAGCGATCGAAAGATGACAGGAGCACTGGCTATGAGCACCCGAACCGTTGAGCGCTATTTCGCAGCACTTGACCGGCTTAAAAAGGGACGGCCGCTTATTGTGCCAACGGGCACGAAGATTACTAATGATGCAGTCTCGCTTGAAGCTGGATTAAAGCGAGGCTGTATCAAGAAGTCACGGCCGCAGTTTGCTGAACTGGTTGCTGCAATTGCCACTGCAGCGATGGAGCAAGCCAAACCCGAACGTGAACATGCTGAGCGACTAAGTCGTGTTCGTTACACTGCTGAAGAACTTCAGAAGCAGCTTGATGCCGCTTTGGCTAGGGAGTTTTCCTTGCTCGTGGAGCTATTTGAGGCACGCAAACAACTTGCAGCCCTCTCAGGGGACAGGGTGCTGCCTATTCGGCGAAATGGCCCTGCTGCGTCACAGTAGCTCAGGTCGCATTTATCTGCTTGAGTGTGCGCCGGCGGTGAAAGTAGCTGCGCTAAGGCCACTGAACGTAGTTCAAGCCCCATATGAGCGCCTGCCGCGGCAAGCGAAATGCCACGCTACGCTGCGGTACGAGTTTCAGACGTACGGCGATCCGGCATTTCGTCATAGGTCCGACCGTCTAGCAGGCGGCCTGTCATGTCTTTGCGGACACCGCCCCACTGCTTAAAGAAGAAGGAAACGTTATAACGCTCGCACTGACGTTGGATTGCCCGAACCCATTTTTCTTTCATCTCTCGAGCGCCTGGACCCGATTCACCGCCCACAATCACCCAATCAATATCTAAGAGAGGAAGGTCGTTTAGTGGTCCGATCAGCGGTTCGCACGACAAGAATTTTACCTTTGCTGGTGTCGCCGCAAGGTCGTGCACCCGTTGAAGTACTCGACTGTCCTCAACACTGACTCCCATCCAAATGTTTTCAGTCCATGGCAACAAGTGGGCGATTTCAGCTAATCGCTCTGACCGTTTCGTCAAGACTTGGAAAGTGTGCTGCCGGCATGCAGCCATCGTATCGAATACCCGCCGAATAAAGTCAGTTGGGACCGCTTCCTGAAACAGGTCACTCATTGAATTGACGAAGACCGTGCGTGGCTTCTTCCAAGTCCGGGGCAGATCGATCAGGTCATGGTGAAGCGTCGGCGTGAATCCGTTGGCGTAGCGTGCTGCGCCCATTGCCACTAAGCGCTTGGCCATTTTCTCGGCGTAGCAGTGCTTGCAGCCTTGGCTGACTTTAATGCAACCCGTGACAGGATTCCACGTCATCTCGGTCCATTCAATTCCCGTTTTGGCGGCCATGGAGCTATCCGGATATGTGTTTACATACAGGCATTATAGGCGTTGCCGCGTATGCCCACAAAGCTGCACTGCAGTTAAAAACCAAAGTCTTTTTGGCCCTGCGGCTTGGCGACGTCATTCCAGAGCTTTCCTGGAAGATCGTTGCGATAGAGAAGAACGAGCCGGTACAGCGGGCCATTATTCGAATTCGTAAACAGCGGTGCACGGATGTGGACCCGGAAGCCAAGGCTTTGCGCCAAGCTAATCCAATAATCTAGGTACGCGTTCCGAGCGCCCTCTTTATTCGTATCGTGAACTTGGACATGATTACGCCAATTTGGCGCGAAGCGCTCTAGCAATCCACCGGTCTTGGTGTACTCGCCATCGATATTGCGCTGCAGGTCCATAACGCTAAAGTGCAGAACGATATCAACGTGCTTAAGGCGTGCAAGCTTTTGAAGTATCGAGAAGTCGAGTACCCCCATGCTAAACGGATCGAGCAAGACCAAATGCAGGCCGCGTTGCCGCAAGAAAGGAAGTACTTGGTCGACTGTGACTGCTGCCTCTCCAAGAAACGGGCGTACTGGGGCTCCCAAGCTTCGCAAGCGCGATTCACATGCGCTGACACTATCTGAGTCTAGGTCGGCAATAAAGACATCAGTAAAGGCCCCGCCGTGGCGACTGGATTCTTTCCAAGCAACAATGGGACTCCCATCCTTAATTTCGTTGTTTCCCCGCACCAAAATTTTGCCTGGACCACAAAATAGGTCGACATACGTCCGTTGTGACCAACGTGTGCGTGCTGCCCAAGACGCGTGGACGAATCGCCGAATTAGCGCGTGCTTGTCTTCTGACCAGGCGCCAACTTCCATCACTGACAAGCCATCATCTGGATCTATTGCCACACATTGCTCCTTTTAGTTGTTTTGAGTGCATAGAAGCTACATGAACGTGGTCCTTTGGGCATCCCACTTCTATGGGAGTGCGGAGGAGGGCAGCCTAGAAATATTGTATGAACGGGCGAGTCGAGGATCGAATGGCGGGAAACGGTCAACACACGGAATGCGCAAAGTTCGAATGAAGGGTTCAAATCGACCTGTTCCGGCCATTTATCTCGCGGCTGGAGCAATCACGGCTATCAAAGTCCACCTGACATTGCGAGCATCCCCGAAATCGTATCCGATGGCCAATGCTACTCAGCTGCCATCTTTCAAAGCGTAGCGGGCGAGCGGTAGGTTCAACTGTGACGGAACGGCAGTACGTGGGCCGATACGTTCGTGAATCAATAGCGATTGGGACTATCCTTCAGAGTTTGCGATTGTGCTAATGTCGCGGCAAAACTTACTTTAACGGACTTGAAGCAAATGCTTGCTAACGAAATCGAAAATGCACAACGCCTTGTACGGACAGACGCATATCAGATGTCAGTCGGCGAGATCGTCACCATGTATGACAGCCGGGAGATCATTATCGACCCGGAATTTCAGCGACTTTTCCGATGGGACATCGGTCAGAAGTCAAAGTTGATTGAGTCGTTGCTGCTCGGTATACCGTTGCCGCCGATTTTCGTCTTTGAAAAGGCAGATGGGGCATGGGAACTAATAGATGGCCTGCAACGGATCTCGACCATTCTGGAGTTTATGGGCATGCTTCGTGGCCCAGACGGGAACGCACTTCCGCCGTCGGTCCTTGAGGCGACTAAATATCTTCCATCACTTCACAACGCAGTGTGGGAGTCATCAGAGCTCATCGAAGGCGTTCCCACGACAGATCAGAGACCTATCGAAAGGAAGCAACAGCTCGCTATCCGTCGGGGGAGACTCGGTGTCGAAATTCTGAAGCGCCCAAGCGATGACAACACGAAATTTGATCTTTTTCAGCGGCTCAACGCTGGAGGGTCCCAAGCGAACGCCCAAGAACTTCGAAACTGCATCATGCTGATGATCAACCGCAACTACTTTCACGCGGTGAAGGCTGCCGCTGAGCAGCCCTCCTTCAAGGGTGTGATATCGATCACCGATGAGCAAGCCGAAAAGCAACGGCACATGGAAATGGCAGTTCGCTTTCTAGTCCATGCAAAGGTGCCGTACGACGGTAGCCTGGATGTCGAAGAGTACATTGACGATGGCATCGTGAACTTGGCGCGGGCTGGTGACCACTCTGGCGCAACCGACCTGATCAGCCGGACCTTTGAGCTGCTTAACGCGGTCGCGGGAAGCAATTCCCTTCGGCGCTTCCACAATGGCGCTCATACGGGAAAGATCGGTCTCGTCGGCCTAGAGGGCATCGCCGTAGGCGTGGCAAAAAATCTCGACGCAATCCTCGCCCTCGGTCCGCACAGGTCCAAAGAGTTCGTAAAGGCAAAGATGGAGACGTTTTGGGTGCAGCCTGAAAGCGCAAACTTCACCTCCCCTGGACTACGAGGCACGATCCGCATTCAGCGTACTGTGCCATTCGGTGAAGCGTGGTTCCGTCCATGAGCAAACCCTACTCGGAGGCTAACTTCTCCGCGCAGATTATCGAGGACCGCAACTGGCGTATCAAAGAGATATCCGATCTCAAGTTGGCGATCAGGCGCGGCGATGAAAGCTTGCAAAGAGTACTTCTGCGGGCGTTGGTTGCTATTTGCTACGCACACTGGGAGGGCTACGTCAGATTTTCGGCAAAGAAGTATCTAGAGCACGTAGCACTAAGACGTTTCCAGTACGCGGCACTTGACAGGCAATTCTTCCGGAACTATTTTCTGCCGCGGCTAGCAGCACTCTCCACGTCAAAAACTAGCATCATGGAGCGCTGCGCCCTCGTCGACGAGATCTTAAACGCTTCCGAGCGTCGGTTTACCAAGGTAAACGACGACCTAATTAACACAAAGGCCAACCTCAACTTCGACGTTTTCAGCGATATCTGCCTTGTTTGCGGCGTGTCGGCGGAACAGTTTGCCGACAAATCCTCTTTTATCGATATTTTCTTACTCAAGCGCCGGAACGCCATTGCACACGGCGAAGATACCATGGTGGCACTCGATGATCTGGATACGATAGCTCAGGACACCATCGGACTAATGCGCTCGTTCGGCGACGCGCTGGAAAACCACGTTGTGCTGCAAACTTACAAGGCAGTTTAAAACCGATGTTTGCTCCCCTCGAAAAGGCCTCCAGATAACTGTTTTCCTCGCATCGGCGGCCGCGAAAACCCAACTGTTTCAATAATATCAAATCAGTTGATCGCTTGAACGATGAGGCGCCAAGCATCATCGGCTTCCAAATGTCCTGTAGCTCACGGGGCCTGATGTTGGAAAGGCTCTCTATAAGAGCGCGGGAACGACCGAATATGGCCGCGGCCAGACGAATGCCCGTCTGAATCCGATGGCCGTTTTGCGCCGCTTGTCTGCCGTCCGACATGGTGGCGCGGACTTCCGGGGCCGACCCAAACCGGAAGTACGATGGGAGCATCCTAAAATCCGGAATGCGTAAAGCTGCCTGTCATTGCAGTTCTATGTTGGTGAAGGCATGCACTGACACATCAAGAGCTGTGCCCAGGATGAAGACATACCTATCTGCTTTCTTAGACCAAACGTTCCGGACATTGCATCGTTCGCTTGTGCGAATACCGAGGAGCAGGATGCGGACGTTCTCGCAGAGGGATACGTCATTGAAACAGACAAAGGTCTGGACGGCGCACGGCGTGAACTTGAGAACATGGCCGCCATCCCAGTCTTGAACTACCGCCTTCCGTGACGGTATTCGGGGTGCCGCCAGGCACTCGCTACAGAAGCAATTCGGCGCCAAACCGAGGTCCAACTTGGCGATCGTCACGACCCACACGTGGCGGCTTCGCCGCAAATGGTGGCGGTCTGGTCACCATTACGTTGGGCGCGCCAGAAAGTGAGTGATGTCGGTTTCACGACAGGAGATATGTCATGGTCAAACTCGCGTTATTCGTTCGTCTGGAAGCCAAGCCGGGTAAGGAAAAAGAGGTAGAGAGCTTTCTGTTAAACGGTCTTCCCCTCGTTCAGGCAGAGCCAGCTACGACAGTTTGGTTCGGCATCCGCCTAGGGCCGTCAACATTTGGCATCTTTGACGCGTTTCCAGATGAGGCTGGACGGCAAGCGCATCTTTCCGGCAAGGTTGCAGCCGTGCTCATGGAAAAAGCGGGTGAGTTATTCGCCAAGCCGCCGTCAATCGAGAAGGTTGACGTTCTTGCGGCAAAGCTGCCAGGCTGAGCAAGCCCAACAAGTCGCTTACGCCGACGGCTCAATGGCGACGCCAGCCAGTTGCGGCTTGGCTGGGGCGTTAGGCGCTTTGGAGATCGTCCAACAACGAGGGTGCGTACTGCGCTGCGAGGAGCGGCTCCGGTGTGCGCGAAAGGACTCACATGATGCCGCGCAATACGCGTAGCCAACCTACCGACGCGGAAACGCATGGCGCCGAGCGCGGACTTGACCGCTTCGAGGGATTCAGCGACGCAGTTTTCGCCATCGCGCTGACCTTGCTGATCGTCGAGATCAAGGTCCCCGGATCCCCTGAAGGCCCGCAGGGCTACAGCGACCTGGCAAGCGCCATGGCGGAGCAGTGGCGGGAATATCTCGCGCTCGTTCTCTGCTATGTCGTGATCGGCGCCTACTGGCTGCAGCACCATTATTCGGGTCGCATTTATGCTAAGACTGATCACTGGTTCGGCGCGATCAACCTTCTGTTCCTGCTGGCGATCGTCGTCATTCCTTACCCAATCCGCGTCTGGTGCTTCCACATCGGCACGGGCTTCGAGCCCGTCGCGTCAGTGACCCTGGTTGCCGGTCTTGCCCTGACCGCCTGCACCTGGATGGTGAAGTGGTTCTATGCAATGCGAGGCCGCCGGCTGATGGATGAACGGCTCGCGCCCGATTTCCTCCGGCAGATGACGCGCCGCTACGGCGTTGCGACGCTGGTCCAGGTCGCTGCAGTTCCCGTCGTGATCGCGGCGTCGCGCATCGGAGTGGCCATTGCGCTGCTGTGCGTCGCCTTCTTCCTGCTGCCACAGCCCACGCCACGCTACAAGCCTAGAGAGGAGCCGAACGAGGCTGAGAAATCGAGCGCGTAGCCAAGCGAACTGGTCCCGCAGACCGATGTTGGCGTCTGCTGCCACGCTCGCACCTTGGTCGAATGAGTCTCGTACCGCATCCCATCGTGTCGTTCGGCCACCCTTTCGAATTCACTTCATCGCTGGGTCGAGAGGAGACGCGAAATGAACACAGAACGGAGTCAGTCACACAGCCTGCAAAACGAGACACGTCAGCACTGGCCATTCATGACGCTGTACCAGCGTTTCGAACAAGTCGTGGTGCTCGTATTGAGCTTGATCATCGCCCTGGTTATCGCCATCGCATTGCTGCAGTTGGCGACCCGGCTCATACCGCTGATGCTTGGTGGAGCGCTCGATCCGCTGGATCATGAGGTGTTCCAGGCAATGTTCGGCATGATCATGACGCTGCTGATCGCCTTGGAGTTCAAGCACTCGATTGTGCGCGTCGTTTGGCGCGCCGAAGGCATCGTTCAGGTCAAGACCGTCATTTTGATCGCGCTTCTGGCCTTGAGCCGCAAGTTCATCATCCTGGATATTCATTCCACCGACGCAGCTACCATCGCGGCGCTGGCGAGCGCCACTCTGGCGCTTGGGCTTGTCTATTGGCTGGTCAAGGAAAGAGACGACAGGCGTCCAAAGCCCCAGGAATGAACGGCAGGAGCGGTTCGCCGAAGCTTCGGTACCGGCTCAAATCATTTCCAATGCCGCTTTGCGGTTGGGCGGCGGGAACGCGCGGTCCAACGCGGCAAGCTCGTCCGGCGTCAGATGAATGTCCAGCGCGATCCGGTTTTGCTGGACACGTTCGGGCGTACTGGCCTTCGGGATCGCGATAAGGCGTTCCTTGCGCAGCACCCAAGCCAGGGCGATTTGCGCTGGCGTGGCGGAATGTTCATCGGCAATGCGGCGAATGTCAGGATCCCCCATCAGGCGGCCTTGCTCCAGCGGCGAATACGCCATGATCGGGACGTTGCGCTGCTCGCACCATGGCATCAGGTCGTATTCGATGCCGCGCCGGGTGAGGTTATACAGCACCTGGTCGGTTGCAACTGCCGATCCGCCCGGCCGACCCGCGACGTCCTCCATGTCCGGCACATCGAAATTACTCACGCCCCAGTAGCGGATTTTTCCCGGACGCAGCAGGTCGTCGAAACCCGCCAACGTTTCCGCCAGCGGTACCGCGCCACGCCAGTGCAACAGGTACAGGTCGATGCGGTCGGTCTGGAGGCGGCGCAGGCTTTTCTCGCAGGCCTCGACCGTTCCTTTCCGCGTCGCATTCTGTGGAAGCACCTTGTCGACGATGAAGGTCTGTTCCCTGCGCCCTTCGAGCGCCATGCCAATCAATACCTCGGCAGCTCCGCCGCCATACATTTCTGCCGTGTCGATCAGTGTCATGCCACCGTCGATACCGTGCCGCAGCGCGTCGATTTCGTTCTGACGGCTTTCGGGATGCTCCCCGAAACCCCAGGTGCCCTGTCCAAGTACAGGCACTTCCTCGCCCGAGGGAAGTTTGGTCTTGCGCATGATCGCTCCTGTCGTCTGAGCGTGCATTGATCGAACGGGAGGCATCTTGTCCCGAGCATGACCTTGTCCCGCACATGCCCGATGAACACCTCATTGGGTGCGCCACGATGTCGATCGGCTTGGTGGCTTCGGGATTGGCCGAAGTTGCCATGACGCCCCCATGTGCAAAAGCCGCATACGGCTTATTCACAATATGTCACGTGCAGCTGTGCCGCCAGTGCCCCGCAATGGGATGAATGGCAATCGCTCAAGCAAGCCAGCGACAACCTCAAGCCCTAGGACATGCATCCGCGCCTGGTGGACACGACGAATGCCGCTCCTGAACTCGGCGTTAGCAAGCAGGATGCGAAGAACATCGTTGTCGTTACGAGCAGCAGTGCGTGCCACTTAGCGCAGGGTACCAAGTGCCGCGGGACAGTGCCGTCGTTCATCACTGGATCAGGATCAAGAAAGCCGCAATGACCGCTTTGGGCCCCGGACCGCGCTTCCCCGCATGGACTAAGTAGCTGGTATCGATCCAATCCAGCCATATGCTCCTTACAGAAGCCTGCTTCAAGAATTCGATTTCCCTAACGAACCGAATGCAGACGGCCATGTTTACAGCACCTGATAAAGTGTCGTTTCCTGCCATAACGTAGGTGATTTGACAGATGAATCCGCAGCTTTGGGTAGAGCCGGTAGGCGAAATTGTTCTGGCACGCCTGCGCGGGCGATGCGACGAGGAAGTGTTGAAGGCGTGTCAGCATCGCGTATTCGAGCTTGTGAAGGATACGCACCAGGTCAAGGTGCTCTATGACGCATTAGAGATGGAAGACCCTACGGTCGACATGGCTCTGTTGCAACAGAAAATGGATGCAGAAGCACGGGCGCAGCTGGGTCCCATCCCGCTGCGAAGAGCCATTTTGGTTCCCAATACTCGTATCGCTTATTTGGCGCGAATCGCTTTTGGTCAATTCGGCGAAGGAGCCTACCGGGTCTTTTATAACGACATGGCACAGGCAATCTTGTGGAACAAACGATATAACGTCCGTCCCGCCCGCCGACTGAATGAACAGCCCGCAAAAACGCTCAACCATGAGACGTCCGCCGTTCAACACAACCGATGCATTGGTGTGTTGAACGGTCGAATCCCCACGGAAGCTACAGATATGTCATGCGTTGGAGCAGAAACCTTGCTGTAGCCTGGTATGCGCCAATGCTTCGAACTGCTCAACAACTAATGGCCGACTAAAGAAATAGCCTTGATAGAACTGGCAACCGTTTTCAGCGAGAAAATGGTGATGCGCCTCGGTCTCGACCCCTTCTGCGATGACGTCAAGGCCGAGACTCCTTCCGAGCAGGATAATCGCGTTGACGATGACGGCGGCATTGTGATCATTCAGCGCATCGCTCACGAACGAGCGATCGATTTTCAATTGATCGAGCGGGAGACGCTTCAGATACGCCAACGATGAATAGCCGGTTCCGAAATCGTCGAGCGAAAAACCGACTCCCTTGGCTTTTAGCGCCGCCATCTTCTGGATAGTGCCTTCGACGTCGTCTACCAGCAGCGTCTCCGTCAGCTCGATCTTGAGGCGATGCGGGTTGGCGCCGGTGTCCTCCAGCGTTCTCAGCACGTCCTCGACGAAATCGGAACAGTGCAGTTGACTGGCGCTGACATTCACCGCAAGCGTCAAATGCGCGGTCTCTTCCTGGCGTCCCCACATCGCCAGCCGGCGGCATGCGCATTCCAATACCCAGCGGCCGAGCGGACGAATCAACCCGGTTTCTTCGGCGAGGGGAATGAATTCGGCGGGAGGAATCGTCCCGCGCGCCGGATGCTGCCATCGGACCAGCGTTTCCGCGCCGGTCACCCGGCCTGTCGAGTCCACTTGCGGCTGGTAGTGCAGCACCAGCTGCTCGTCTTGCAATGCCAGGCGAAGGTCCGCTTCGAGCGTAGTCTTGGCCATGAGTGCAGCCTGCATCTCGGGATCGAAAAAGCGGAGGGTATTGCGTCCTTCTCCCTTGGCCCGGTACATGGCAAGGTCCGCCCGCCTCAGCACTTCATTGGGACTTTCGCCCTGGCGTTCGAAGAGGGCGATGCCCATGCTGGCGCTGCCGAAATACTGGACCGGACCGAGGGCGCAGGGCGCTTTGAGCGCCGCCAGAATCTTTTCGCCCGCGAGCTGCGCATGCGATGCCGCCTCGGATGGAACCGGGCTGAGATCCTCAAGAAGGATAACGAACTCGTCGCCGCCCAGGCGGGCCACGGTATCGCTGGCGCGAACGCATAACAGCAATCGGCCGGCAACGTGCTGCAGCAGGAGGTCTCCCTTGTCGTGGCCGAAGGTGTCGTTGAGTGTTTTGTAGTTGTCGAGATCCATGAAAAGCAACGCGCCGCCGCTGGAGTTTCGACGGCTCCGTGTCAATGCATGGCTCAACCGCTCCATGAGAAAGCGGCGATTGGGCAGCTGGGTCAATGAATCGTAGAACGCGAGATGCTGAATCCTGCTTTCGGCGGCCTTGCGTTCCGTGATGTCGCGGAACGTGACCACGCTGCCCATGATGTGTCCTTCGTCAAGGATCGGATAGCTTGTATATTCAACCGGAAACGATGTGCCGTCCCTGCGCCAAAAGACTTCATCCGTTTCATAGGAGCCCTTGCCGGAACGATAGGCGCGATAGATGGAACAGTCCTCGGCGGGATAAGTCGACCCGTCCGTG
Source organism: Oxalobacteraceae bacterium OM1 (assembly GCA_004570315.1). Classification (GTDB taxonomy): domain Bacteria; phylum Pseudomonadota; class Gammaproteobacteria; order Burkholderiales; family Burkholderiaceae_D; genus Noviherbaspirillum. Next base: position 22,917 of record SPQI01000021.1, read on the forward strand.
TGCCGGTAATGGACGAGCTCATGCATGTTTTTGCCCAGCACTTCCTGCGGCTCAAATCCCAGCATCTGCGCCGCGGCGCGATTGATGAAGGTGCACAGCCCATGGCTGTTGATGCCCCAGATCCCTTCGCCGGTTGACTCCAGGAGGAGTTTTCTTTCCTTTGACAAGCGGTCGCGTTCGATTTCAGCCAGTTTGCGCTCCGACAGGTCAGTCATGCTGCCCACCGCGCGGAACACGTTGCCGTCCAAATCCCGAAGCACGTACCCTCGATCCAGAATGAAGGCATAGGATCCGTTGCGCCGGGCAAACCTGTATTCGTCCGTCCAATGTTCAGTGCTGCCTTCAAGGGTGCTGCGCACGCGGTCAATTACACGCTGCCGGTCTTCAGGATGAATACGATCAAGCCACCATTCCATGCCGGTCCCGATCTCTTCCCGTGGGCAGCCGGAAAGCAGCTCGATGTTCTCGTTCCACCAAGTCTCATTCGACTGTGCGTCCCAGTCCCAGATCGCATCAGCGGTCGCCTTCATGACGATATTGAAGCGCTCCTCGCTCGCGCGCAGCGCATCTTCGCGACGCCGGCGCTCGGAGATGTCCGTGAAATAGACGGCCAAGCCTTCTGCGGATGGAGAGACGCGCAGTTCTCCCCATTTACCGAGCGGCGCGTAATAGGCTTCAAACGAGATTGCACGGTTCTCACGCATGGCCCGGCGATACTCGATCTCGAAAACACTGCCGGCCGCTGCCTCGAATTCGTCCCAAATCACCTTGTTCAGGAGTTCACTGCGCGGCCTTTGAAGAATGTGCTCAGCCTTCTTGTTGACATAAATGAACCGCCACTCGCAATCAAGCATGTAAAACGCGTCGGACATGCTTTCGAGCATGGTGGTCAGTCGATTGTCGTGAGGGACGGCGGTGTGCGCCGACGCTCGGCTGCTTTCGAATCCCAGAACAGTCTCTACCGGCTCACGCTTCCCGGTTCTCGCCTTTGCATTCGATGCCGGGTTCAAGTGGCCGATAGCACGATCCAGTTTTTTATCGCGTTGTGATGTTTTATCAGGACTGGATACATGCTTCATGAGTGTCTTTCTACCTACATTACACAAACCAAAGGTGAAGGAAAATATTGCCTCGTGGAAACACATTGGTGCAGGAAAATTCCGAAGCGCGGCAAAACCCGTTGCGTTTTTGCCCGCGCAAGACGGACGGGAACAATCCGTTTCGGCTAAGGAGGTACACGGAATCTTGACCGAGAGGATGTCTTCAGCCTGCAATCGGTCGACAGGTGGAACGCCCCGCATGAACGCAGCGGCGGCGCGTCGTTCAAGGGGATGCGTTTGGAGAACCGCTTGCTGGCTCAGCCTTGCCAGACAAGCCGTCGGAGACGCGTCGGGTCTGCCGGCGACGTCTCCCTCCAGATCGAAAGAAATTCCCTCATCTTCCAGGCTTCAGGATGACTTTCGTCCAGCCGTGGTCGCGCGCGTCGAAATGCTGATAGGCCTCCGGCGCCTTGCTCAGTTCGAGTTCATGCGAAACGATGAACGAAGGCTTTGCCCTGCCGGCATGGATCAAGTCGCGCAGTTGACGGTTGTAGGCTTTGACGTTGCACTGCCCTGTGGCGATATGCTGGCCCTTGAACCAGCACAGTCCCCAGTCGAACACGACTTCGCCTTTCTTGGCCAGCTCGTTGGATGCGCCGGGATCCTGCGGCGCGAATACCCCAACCACGCCGATGCCGCCGGTGAACTTCACCGACTTGACGAGGTTGTTCATCGTCAGGTTGGGAATCTCATGGCCGGCCGGATCATGGCATTGGTAGCCGACGCACTCGCAGCCGACATCGGCGCCCAGGCCATGGGTTAGCTCCATGACGCGATCGACCGGATTGACCTTCGAATCGTCGATCGCGATTGCGCCGATCGATTCCGCCAGCCGGAGCCGGTCGGGGTGCCGATCGACCACCATCACACTGCAGGCGCCCTTGATCATCGCTGCATGCGCAGCCATCAGCCCGACCGGGCCCGAGCCGTAGATGACGACCGCATCGCCCGGCCGCATGCCGGCAAGTTCCGTGACATGCCAGCCGGTCGGGAAGATATCGGCCACCATCACATAGTCGTTCTGCTTTTCCTCGGCATCGGGAGGCAGCTTCAGGCAGTTGAAATCGGCCCAGGGAACGCGCAGGTATTCCGCCTGCCCACCCTGGTAAGGTCCCATGTCGGCGAAGCCATACGCGGCGCCTGCCATGCCCGGCTGGGGATTGGCGACCAGGCAGAACGCGGTCAAACCCTTTTCGCAATTCCGGCAATGTCCGCAGCTGATATTGAACGGCATGCAGACCCAGTCACCGACCGCAAGGCGCTCGACGGCCGGCCCGATTTCCTTGACCTGGCCGAGGTTCTCATGCCCGAAGATCCGCCCCGTTTCGAAGTCAGTCCTGCCCTCGAACATATGCAGGTCCGAGCCGCAGATATTGGTGCTTCTGATCTGCACGATCGCATCGCTCGGCCGCTCGATTTTGGGATCGGCCACATTCTTCACGCTGACATCGCGCGGCCCGCTATACACCACAGCTTTCATCATCGTTCTCCAGTTAACGCGCGTGTCAGCCTGACGCGGCGCCCTGGATTGCCGGGCCCCGTGAGTCGGACCGGACAGCGCTCCTACATGACCCGCGCCGATTGCGCACGGGGCTTCGACTTCTGGACATCTAGCGATATCCAGTACCGATTCGCGGCTTATACTGCGGCCGTCCGGGCCTCAGGCTTGGCCCAGCCGATGACGTGCCGGTGACCGGCTCGTCTGATCGCTCGGGTTCCGCCGGCCCGCCGCCGCCAGTCCGGCGCCAAGCAACGCCACGCCCAAGATGGCCCGCAGCGACGGGCGCGGCAGCCAGCGCATGGCATTGACGACCACTGCCGGCGGCTGCTCCCGTTGCGGATCCGAACGGGCGGGTTGAGCAATTCTCTGAGCGCCTGCGGCACCGGAGAAAAGCTCGGTCATCGCGGCGACGAACGGCACCATGTCCTGCGGTCCGCGACTGGTCACCCAGTTGCCGTCCCTGACCACTTCCTGGTCCAGCCAGGCGGCGCCGGCATTCACCATGTCATCCCGTATTCCTGGCCAGGAAGTCATGGTCCTTCCCGAGGCGAGCCCCGCGGAGGCCAGCAGCCAGGGTCCATGGCAAAGGGTGGCAATCGGCTTGCCCTGCCGTTCGAACGCACGCACGAAATCGCGCGCTACGGCGGACTGGCGCAAGAGGTCGGGGTTGATGAATCCGCCAGGGATCAGCAGCCCGTCGTATTGCGCCGGATTGGCCCGGTCCAGAGTTTTGTCGACGCGTACCATGTTTGCCGGTTCATGCAGATTGACGCCGCGAATCCGGCCGGCATGCAGCGAGACGATGTCGACATCCGCGCCCTCCGCCTTGAGGGCAGCGACCGGCACGCTGAGTTCGACCTCTTCGAAACCGTCGACCGCCAGTACGGCGATACGGCGGCCGGTGAGCGCACGCAGTTTGCGCATAACGTCCTCCAATGCAGGATTAATAGCGGTATGCGCGCGTGCTCCGCCGCTTGAGCAGGAAATAACCGACGCCGATCACTGCGGACGTCACCGCCGCCTTGCGAACGAGTCCGGCGCGGTTGTGCTGCCATTCGGCCTTGATGCCCATTTCGGCAAAGACATTGGGAACGTGGCCTCGCATGAGGTCCTGTCCTATGCCTTCCACCACGTTGACCCGGTCGGCCAGCAAGAGCAGCATCCAGTGGCGGACGTCGTTCTCGCTGTATCCATACGCGACGTCGCGTATCTTTCCGCTGAGGCCGCTGGGCGGCGTGCTGGTCCCGAACACCGGCGTGATTCCGGGCCGTTCGACCGAGTGGTAGACCTTCATCTTCAGCGGCTGTTCTTCGACGTCGTGCCAATGCAATCCCTCCAGCCGCGGCGGCGTCCTCTCCATCGGATAGGCCGGCCGGTCGTTAGGATCGAGATCGGCCCCCCAGCCCTTGATATGCGAAAAATCGGCGGCCGTTTTCTTGCTGTCCTCCCGTTCGCGCCGTTGTTGCGCTGTCGTACCGCTGTGGTCGCGGTGGGTGGTCGGGCGAGTTTGAATGTCCATGTGGCGTCACTCCTTGGAATGGGTAGAGGTGTGTTCAGTGCACGGCTTCCAGGCGAGACGCGCCGGGCGGGACCAGGATGGTCTTGATGCAGTTGTCCAGCTTGCTGGAGAAGATGTGATACGCGTCCGATACTTCCTCGAGCGGCACGCGATGCGTGAGGATCTTCCTGGGCTCCAGGTTGCCCGCGCGGATATGCTCGAACAAGCGGGGCAGGTGGCGCTTCACGCTGGCCTGGTTCATGCGCATGGTGATGCCCTTGTTCAGCGCATTCCCGATCGGCACGATATTGAACGGCGGCCCATATACGCCGACGATGGAGACGGTGCCGCCCTTGCGCACGGAATTGATGGCCCAATGCAGCGCCGTGGCGGCGCCGGCCTGCCATTTCAGGTAACGGCCGGTGAGGCGCTGGATCGCGCTGCCGGCGGCTTCGCAGCCTACTGCATCGATGCAGACGTCGGCGCCCAGCCAGTCGGTCATCTTCTTGATGTGGATGGCCATGTCGTCGACCTCGCGGAAGTTGACGACCTCGCATTGCGCGAAATTCTTCACAAATTCCAGCCGGTATTCCACGTGGTCGACTACGATGACGCGTCCCGCGCCCATGAGCCAGGCGGACTTCGCGGCAAAGATGCCGACCGGTCCGGCGCCGAAGACGACGACGGTGTCGCCCTCAGCGATCTCGCCCATTTCCGCGGCCTGGTAGCCGGTCGGGCACGCGTCCGTCAACAGGACGGCATCGTCGGGATGAATATCTTTCGGAATGATCGTCGGATTGACGTCCGCGAGCGGCACGCGGACATACTCGGCCTGGCCGCCGTCGTAGCCCCCCGTCGTATGCGAGTAGCCGTAGATGCCGCCGACGGCGGTCGCCTCGGGATTGGTGTTGTGGCAGTTGCTGTACAACTCGCGCTGGCAGAAGAAGCAGGAACCGCAAAAGATATTGAAAGGCACGAGCACATGGTCGCCCACCTTGACGTTCTGGACCGACGGGCCGACCTCTTCCACGACGCCGGTGAACTCGTGGCCGAAGGTCATGCCGACCCGGGTGTCGGGAACCAGGCCGTGATAAAGATGCAGATCCGATCCGCAAATGCATGCACGCGTGACCCGTACGATCGCGTCGTTCGGATGTTCGATTTGCGGATCCGGCTTTTGCTCCGCACGCACGCGGTACGGACCCCGGAAATTCATTGCCAGCATAAGACGCTCCTATTGAAAACATGCAGACGGCAGGCGTTCGCGAAAGACGTGGCGAGCCTCTCGGCCGCGCCTTCGAATTCGACACGCTGCCTTCGATTCATCGGCCGATGCCATATCCAGATTCGCTGCGGCATCGACAAGCCACACAAGCTGCTGCGGCCAGCGTGGGCCGCAGTCGAGAACCATTCATCATGGGCTAGGGTGGCCTTGTGTCCCAGGTTGGGATGCTCGAGCTCAGAGGGTGTTTGCTGCAGCAGGACCCTGCACCTGCACAGGCTTGCGGGACCGATATCGCCGGGCCTGCCATGGCTGCTTCTTCATTGGGCGTGACAAGAATCTTCATCGCAGGGTTCGATGATCGGCGGCCCGCTCAACATTTGAGGACGCGGGCTACAACGGGTGATTGTCGAAGCCGTGTGAACAATTTTGCACGCTGAAGTTCAACAAAAAGACTGGGCTCTGATACGGTGGCCGCGCGCTCGTCGGCGGCCCGAAAATATCGACTGCATGAGGCCGTAGAAGCTTCGAGTGCCAGTGCTTGAGCATGGGCCGGCGGCTGATGATTTCGGCAGACTGTGACCGCCCGTTTCATTGTGCTGTTCAGGTGGCGGTCGCTCTATCGTCGTTGATTCGGACGGATGCGGTCGATATCGCGCATCGTCGATCGGCGCGGATTACCACTCTCTCCATCGACACACAGCGGGTATGCGCAATCACGACGCAGGTGTGCTGCGTCTGTATGGATCGAAAGGTGCTATCGCCATAACCAGGCACGATCAACGGATCAAGACGTCTTCGCTAGAGGATGGAAATTGAGATCGGGCTCTGGACTCAATTCAAGTGACGATGATCGCTCGCCTGACGCCGGCCGGAGTCGCTTGCATGCCCATCGATTGCAGACTGATCGGCATGCACTCGCTCGCGGACTGCATTGGAAACTTAACGTGAGTTCGGCGCTTTAAACATGAAAAACTCTGGAGCGTGAGCCGGTTATGACGTGCAGTCGACGACATGTCGCTTTCATGTCCGGCACCTTGATCTCGTCCACGAATCGTGCCGGTGATGTCTGGCACGCAGAATAGACTTGCACGAACGAACGAACGAACGAACGAACGACGGCACTCCTGAACGCGATTTCGACGAGTTGTGACCATGCGTCTCGCTCGTTTGTGTCCGCTTTGCTTCCGGTTGCGTCTGTGCGTTCGAGCGTTCCGGCCTTCGTCTTCCGACGAATCGAAAACAACGAACGGGATCAAAAAGGGATCGACCAAGTCAAAATTGACAACGCCATGATCCCTTGATGCCATCGCTCATGGATTCATAAGGATTGTTTTCTCTGTCAGGAACCGACCGTGCGCGGCCCCGCGATTTCCACCGAAAAGATCAAGGACATCCTGCGCCTGAAAATGGATGTGCACCTTTCGCACGAGCAAATCGCGCAATCGCTGGACCTTTCGAAAGGGGTGGTGGGGAAATACCTCGGACTGGCGAAGAACGCCGGGCTGGATTGGTCAGCGGTACGACTGATGAGTGAAGCCGAGCTCAAGCAGCGCCTGCATGTGCACCGGCAACAGCCGTTTTCCTATGTGCGGCCGGACTACGGCCGTCTCCATCTTCGCTTGTGCCGGAAGGGTAACACCCTCCTGAGCGAATGGAAGCTGTACGAGGTTGATCATGCCGATCAGAAGATCTACCGCTATACCCAGTTCTGCGCGCATTACCACTGCTTCGTCTCGGGGCTCGCCCCTTCCTTGCGACAGGTGTTTCGAGCCGGCGAAAGAATGTTCGGCAGTTTCGCCGCATCGGCCATTCCTTTGTGCGAAGGCGGCTGCGCGTTTATTTTCGTGGCGACGATGGGCGCTTCCGGACTCGCCTTCGCCTGCGTCGCCTCGGCGGACACGATGCATGAGTGGATCCGTTGCGCCGTCCGGGCTCTGCATTTTTATGGCGGCGTGCCACGGCTCATCATTCTCGATGGCTCGGACGGGAACGTACCGATCGATGCCGAGCACGACAATGAGATCGTGTTCAGCTTCGCCCGCCATTACGGGACCTCGGTGTTACCGGCGATGTCCCGGGATGCGGCGCAAAAGCCGCAGGCCGTCTTGCCAAGCAAATTTGTCGAACGCTGGGTCTTGCAAGAGTTGCGCCGCCGACAATTCGCCACGGCAGCGGAAATCGAGGCTGCGCTGCAACCCTGCCTGGAGCGCTTGAACCGTCACCCGTTCCGGCACCTGCCTGGCAACCGCGCCGGCGCATTTGCCGAGTTCGACCAGCCCGTCTTGTCTGCATTGCCGGCACGCCCTTATCGGTTGCCACAGCCACCGACCGGGCCAACAACGGCGGAGGTTTTGCATCCCGCCCGCACAGGCAAATCGAGGGTCAAGATATTGGTGGCGGAATCGAGCGCGGGCATGCGGGCCTACCTGGAAGAGTTGTTTGGCAAAGAATACGAGGTCGTTTCGGCCCCCAACGGTCCGCTGGCATTGCAGGCAGCCCTGGAACATCAGCCGGAGCTGGTGCTAAGCGGACTGGCAAGGCCGGAGCCGGATGGTTTCGATCTGCTTGGCGGCCTGCGCGCGCACTCCTCGATTTCGGCGACCGCGTTCATCCTGCTGTTCTTCAGGCCGGACGATCACGCCGATGAGGAAGACATGCTTACCGGAGCCGACGACTGGCTGGCCAAGCCCTTTAACGGACGCGAACTGCTGAGCAAGGCGAGAGGAATGCTCGCTCTGACGAGAGCCCGGCGCGAAACGCAATGCAGCGATGAACAACGGCGTGCGGTGCCCTTGACTATCCTCGAAGGCTTGAACGAGGCACTCATGGCGGTCGATTCCGAATGGCGGATCACTTACCTCAACGCCGCCGCCGAAAAGCTGGCCCGCCTTCCACGAGGCGATCTGATCAACAGAGACTATTGGGAGATGTTCCCGACGTTGCAGGGGACCCTGGCTGAACTGGAATACCGCAGGGCCATGTCGACCCGCATGGCGGTACGCTGCGAGTACTACGACGTGCATGCGCACGCATGGACCGAGACGAGCGCGTCGCCGATGGAGGATGGCGGGATTCTGCTGTACTTCAACGACGTTAGCGACCGCAAGCACGCGCAAGAAGCCCTGCAGGGAGCAGAAGCGCGACTGACGGCCGACTTGCAGGCGATGAGTCAATTGCAGGTGCTCGGCACCCGCCTGCTGAACATTCCGGACTTTGAACGCGCGCTCAAGGAAGTCTTGAGCGCGGCGATGACCATGCTCGGCGCGTCGATGGGAACGATACAGCTTTGCAAGTCGCAGACGCGGACCCTGGAAATCGTCACGCAACAAGGGTTCGGTGAAGAATTCCTGGCGCATTTCCGTTCCGTGGGGTTCGACGACTATACCGCGAGCGCCAGGGCCGCCACACATGCCAAGCGCATCATCGTTCAAGATGCCTACCTGGATCCCGGTTTTGCGGCACGCAGGCAGATGTTCGCATCGGCAGGCATCCGGGCCTGGCAATCCACGCCCCTGTTCGGACGCGATGGAAGACTGCTGGGAGTCCTCTCTACCCATTTCCGTGAGCCGCACTATCCCTTGGACCGTGAATTGCGCATGCTTGACCTCTATGCGCGTCAGGCGGTCAGCATCATTGAACGCTTGAACATCGAGGCGGCGCTGCGCGAACAACAAGCGTTTCTGGTGCTGATATTGAACAGCACCATCGATGGCCTGATGGCTCTGGATGCCGAGTCCCGGTTCCTCTATTTCAACGTGGCTGCACGAAACATGCTTGCCGAGCAAGGCATCAACGCCGACAGCCTGATTGGCAAACAATATCTCACCGAAGCGTTTCGCGAGGCGAGCGACGATGATTCGGGACTGGCCTTTCGGCGTGCAGCGCGCGAGCGGGTGCCGATCGAAGTTGAAAATTACTATGTGCCTTTCGACCGCTGGTATCTGATCCGCTTTTTCCCGATGAATGGAGAGGGGATGGCGATCATCGTGCAAGACATTACCGAGCGCAGGCGCGCCGAAGAAGCCTTGCGCGAAAGCGAAACCCGGTTCCGTGCGCTGGCCGAGGCATCCCCCGGCCTGATCTGGCAGGTGGATCCCAAGGGAAACGCGGTGTATCTGAACCCCGGTTTTCGGGAACTGCTGGGCGTGCCGTTAAAGAATCTCATGGGCACTGCGTGGCATAAGGTGGTCCATCCCGAGGACCTGGGGTCCTACGTGGCCGCGCTCGACAAGGCGATCCGCCAGCATGGCCGCCTGCGGCATCGGGTGCGCGTCAAAAGAATGGATGGGGAATGGCGCTGGCTGGAAACCAATGCGCTGCCCTGGTTCACCTCCGAGGGCGAATATGCCGGGCACGTCGGCATCTCCATCGATATCAGCGAAGCGCTGGAAACGGCAAGGTAGCCGTGCCGATGCCGAAAAGAGGCGCCGGATCAGCGCAGCTCGACCGGCCGCGCATCGATCCGGGTACGGAACAGCGAATACGGCTTGTGCCGCAGATCCTGCCCACCATGATAACGCGCCTGGCGATGCAACTGATTCGCGGTCACGTACAAATAGCCGTCCGTCGCGATCGACATCGTGTCCGGCCAGAGCAGGCGCGGATCGTGGACGACCGTTTCCCAGCTGCCGTCCGGCTTGCGTCGCAACACCGCGTTATGTTCATAGTCGGTGGCGTAGATGCACCCGGCGGCATCCGATTCCAGGCCGTCCGAGCCGCCGCCCTTGTTGCCCTCGTCGACCACCGTCGTCGAGGTCCGCTTCTGGCCGCACGCTGCCTGATAACTGCATTTATCAGATGTCCGGAGTAGTACGGGGTCCGGACGTTCCTACTCCAAAGTTTCTAGTGCTTGCGATTCATAATCGCGACGCCGAAACGGCTGAGCAACAACGTATGAAGTTGCTGACCAGCCAGGAACTGGAGCGGGTGAATGAAAGCGCCATACATGCTGACTAGGTACTGGATCTAATTGGGTGGCCTCGCTTCGCGCGCGTGGTCGACTCCTTTTCTGCCTTTGCGTACAAGCGATCTCTCCACCCAGAATGCGACGGCACAGGCTACAAATACGCTAAACGCCAACCGTGTGAAGAAGCGCTCAACGCGCCCGGATGCCAAATCAACGACACATCCCCAAGCCGCACTAACAAGAACAACAGATAGCGGCCCTACAAGCCTTACCTTTGTGGGGCGTTCTCTCATCGGCGTCTGGGCCGGACCTAAGCGGGTATCGATTGCCGAATGCTTTTGTCGATTCATGCCAGTAGGCGTTCCCAAGCAGAGCGGATGCGATCGCTGGCTTCAGCACCTAAGACTTCATCCATTCGGATGTACCCAGCATCAAAGGGAGCGATAAACAGCTCCTCTACCGAGAACTGGTAAGCGGACAACCCGATCACCCTTGAGTGCAATTCGTCAATGAGTCCTTGAGCATACAGGCCAAGGGGCAAAAGCAAGTCTGCATTCTTTAGGACCTTCTGCAGTTTGATCCCTTTGTGCTCGCTGATGGCGGCGGCAACGACAGCTTCTACTGGGCCTAGGTGAAAATCGCGGCCTTTAGCGGCAGACCGTTGAGAGGTTAAGACCCATTTGGCGAGCCAGTTTAAGGTTGGCAGCGCCAATTGATGTGGCAATGCGGCATCGGCTCCGAAGCGCTTAATTTGACTGGTTACCTTTAGAAGCTGTTGCTTTTCGCTCTGCTTATCCATCGTGACTTTCGAAGGTTGTGCTCTGCCGCATAGGCGGAGCAAGCGGTCCGTCTCCACCGTATGGGTCGTAAATGCCGTGGCCGTCTTTGCATTCTATCTGGACGATATTGGCTATGCCAAGAATTTCGTCCAAGCTCGATGACGTAGGCGCCCTAGCACAGATAGGAGCGGCCATACGTGAACGTCGAATTGAAATTAGCCTTTCCCAAGAGGCGTTGGCAGATCTCGCCAAAATTGACCGCAGTCATATGGGACGAATTGAGCGTGGCGAAAGGAACGTAACAGTTATGAACCTGTTGCGCATTGCCGATGCGCTCGGCACCCGACTATCCGTACTCTTCAATCGAGCTGACTTGTAGCGCCGATCGGGCTGCTCGCTGACTAGTAACCAGCCACGCTTGCAACGTTCGATAAGGAGTCTAGTAGGCGCTCAAACGTAACGTTCCATGCATGTTTACGTTTCGGTTCACCGCGAGTTCGTGACGTGACCGACATCCAAAAAATGGACAAAGCGCGTCGCAATTGTCCATCAACGTGAAAAGGATATGGACATCAAAGGCTTTAGTAAGTCACTGATTTTTCCCATGTCTTTGCTGTCCATTTCGCCTGTACTTGTAGGTACGAACCTCCTTCACTTCGGTCTCGGGCAGGCCGACGATGGTGAAGGAGGGCAGGCCGTTGGCGAGATGCACTTCCACCGTGACCTCCGGCGCCTGCATGCCGGACAGCGCACGGCTCTTCAGTACTGCCAGGCTCATTGAGGTTTCTTGAGCTGTGCCTCCAGCTCCGCAACGCGGGCTTCCAGCGCTTCCAGCTTGGCGCGCGTCTTGGCTAGCACCTGCGCCTGGATGTCGAATTCCTCGCGCGTCACGAGATCGAGCTTGGAGAAGCCCTGGGTCAGCATGGACTTCACGTTTTTTTCGAGATCGCGCGCCGGCGAGTTCTCGATGGCCTGGTTGATCTTGGCCTGCAGGTCGTCGAAGAAATTGGTCTTGTTCATCTTGAGTGCCTCAGAAAAATTGGATTTGCACTAAGCCGGTGCCGTGCCTCAGTGCATGCGTCAGAACTGTGCGCTTGGATTTGGTGCGTGGGCCGGAAAGCGCTCGATAAAAGGGATGAAAACGGGATGGATCCTGCCGTTGCGCCGCGAAGTGTGGCAAGAATGATAACGCATACGCTCCGGAAAGGATGGCATGAGTCCTGCTAAATGGGTATCCGGCAACGTCTTTCAGCACGTTTCGATCACCACAACACAACAGGGACCCACGCCATGAAAAAACTGATGCTCGTCGCCGCACTCGCCGCCGCCTTCTGCGGCAGCCTCGCGCAGGCTGAAGAACAGAAGCCGGATAACGAAGTGACGTTCAACGCGTCCATTATCAGCGATTACCGCTATCGCGGCATCTCGCAGACGCGCCTGAAGCCGGCCCTGCAAGGCGGCGCGGACTACACCAACAACCCGACCGGCTTCTACCTCGGCACCTGGCTGTCCACCATCAAGTGGACCAAGGATGCGGGCGGCGGCGGCAACATCGAGTGGGACATCTACGGCGGCAAGCGCGGCGAGATCGTCAAGGACGTGACCTATGACGTCGGCGTGCTGAACTACATCTATCCGTCCAACGGCCTCAATCCCAGCGCCAACACCTCCGAGATCTACGGCCAGGTCGGCTACGGCCCGGCGTACGTCAAGTATTCGCACTCGGTCACCAACCTGTTCGGCTTCGCCGACAGCAAGGGCAGCGGCTACCTCGACGTCGGCGCCAACGTCGACATCGCCGAGGGCCTGCAGCTGAATCTGCATGCCGGCCATCAGCGCGTGAAGAACAACGGCGCTGCCAGCTATACCGACTGGAAGATCGGCGTGACCAAGGACTTCGGCATCGTGTCCGGCAGCGCCGCGCTCATCGGTACCGATACGCATGCCTACGTCGGCCCGGACGGCAAGAATCTGGGCAAGAACGCCCTTGTCGTCTCCGTTTCCAAGACCTTCTAAGCGAGGTGACACCATGAAACTGATCACAGCGATCATCAAACCCTTCAAGCTCGACGAAGTGCGCGAGGCGCTCTCGGCCATCGGCGTGCAAGGTATCACCGTCACCGAGGTCAAGGGTTTCGGCCGCCAGAAGGGCCATACCGAGCTGTATCGCGGCGCCGAGTACGTCGTCGATTTTTTGCCCAAGACCAAGATCGAAGCAGCGGTGGACGACGCCATCGTCGAACGCGCCATCGAAGCCATTGAAGGTTCGGCCCGCACCGGCAAGATCGGCGACGGCAAGATCTTCGTCTACGACCTGCAACAGGTTGTCCGCATCCGTACCGGCGAGACCGGCAACGACGCCCTCTAAGGCCCTCTAAGGAGACTTCAATGAACAAACACCTCACCCGTTTCCTGGCGGCCGGCGCACTGCTGATGGCAGTGGGCTTCGGC
>SPQI01000137.1 GCA_004570315.1 Oxalobacteraceae bacterium OM1
AGGCAATCCCTGCCTGGCTGGGCCGCATTGCATGTGCCGCTCAGCGTGATCTTGCGGCGCGCACCGATCCGTTCCGTCAGACCGGACATACCGGTCGATTCAATCTCGGGACAATCGGCACACGTGCGTCCACCGGCTAAGTCAACGCCCGACATCGGCGAAGCACGTTGCCGTGGCCGTACGCGGTTCGCGCGGCGCGGCCCAAGGCGCCCAACTTTGCAGGCATGGTCACGACGTTGTGCATGGTGCTGCGCGTCGAACGCGTGCAGGCGTGCCCCAGCATCAGCGGCGTCCTCAGCACGCCGAAGCGTCGCCGCAGGACTGTCGGGTCACTGAATCATTGGCCGTTCGCCCACCGCAACGGCTGCTCCGCTCATCACCATTGGCGCGTCGGCGCTGGCAAAGGCGGCCGCATATTTTTCTGCCAGCTTGTGGTAGCCCTGGCGCGTCGGATGGATTTCGTTCTGCCAGTCGTGGTCCGGTCCACGCGTTCCGGGCGCGGCAGCGGTCAATATGTGGCGCGTCTCGACTACGTGCAGGACCGGATACTTTTGCGCGGCTGCCTGGATAATGAGAGCAAGGCGGTCGATGAACAGGTGGGCTATCGCCGTCCAGTCGCTGTCCGGGATGCCATACGCGCGCAGCGCAGGGTACAGCCAGGGTCCCATCTGAATCGGCGCCGTGGCGGCCGGTGCATTGCGCGGTGTCGGATAGTCGTCAGGTGAATATAGACCGGCACGTCGCGGTTTTGCGATGCGTCTGACTGCAGCAGTGCCATCAGAAAATCGAATTGCGGCGCAAGGTGGTCGGTGAAGAGCCGCCAACCGGCGTCGCTGACGTAGCGCCCCACCCCGGGCCCGGGTCCCCATTCCTACCGGGCCAGCAGCAGTCGGCGGTGTGGCGGCACGGGGTCGCCGAACTTATCGATGGGGAGCACGCCAATGGCATCAATCAAATCATTCCCGCCGGCCGACAGAAAGATCGCATTCCAGCGCCAGGCCCGCGGGCCGGCCACCAAGACGGCAAATTGTGGATCGGCCCGCCAATTCACCATGTGCGCCAAGGTATCCCCGGGATGGGCGCAGTTCACGATGCAGGTCGGCAGGGCGAATGTCATTTCCATCAGCAGATTCGTTGTTGCAAACGGCGGCAACGCGCCGATTGAGAACCAGGAGTCGCCTTGCGCGAGAATTTGCACCGGTTCCGCAATCCCGGAAAAACCGATGTCACCGTCACCGTACAGGATGGCACCCGGCCCAACAATGCGTGGTGATTCCATAGCGTCCTCGATGTGTGTTAGCGCTTGGCCGTCATGTCGCAACGTGCGGCACGGAGCGGTCGGAACGCGGTCGCTTCGCCACCGCACAGACCACCATTCCAAGACTGAGTAGAAGGGCGCCCCACTTGATGCAGTTACAGACGGCCATGAGGAGCGCACGCACTGGCCCGAGAATCGCAACGTCGCGGGTTGCGAGGAATGCGAGCGTGCTGAGGTTTTCCAAAATGTCGGCGAGCACTGCAACCAGCGGCACGAAGCCGACTTTGCAACGGTGGAGCAGCGACGGCGCCTGGCCCGCGTGCCGCCAACCGGCAAGCCGGAAGAACGCCCAGCCTGCCAACAGGCCGAGGATCCACCCGTAGACGGCGATGAGCGCACAGTCAAACAGGATCGCCAGGCTGGCATAGCCCAAATCGAGCCCGGGGACCAACGGCGTTGCGCCCGCCAGCACGTCGCGCGGATGGCGCAGCAACATGCGCTGGAAGGCATCGAACTCCAGACCGCCACGGAATCCGGCCGACAGCGACAGGGCGTTCCAGTCCATGTGGCCGGTAAGTGCAGCCCGGGCGCACCAACCGCTGCACCACATCAGGATTGCGGCAAGCAGCGCGAATGCCGGCAGATGCTGCCATTGGTGCGGTTGGCCCCACTGGGAGCGCACCGGACGCCCCGTCGCAGCGACGCCGGCGTCCACCGCCTGCACCGCCACGCCTCCCGTGTCCCGGGGCCGCACGTCCCGCACGGCCAGTCCGGCAATTCCCCAATACGGCGTGACATAGCACTCGTCGTGCACGAGCGGTTGGCCGGCGAGTGGCGCGGTGGCCTAGGCAGCGCACGCACGCACGCCTTGGGGACTGAGGCGCAATCCCTTTGCGCGAGCCTCATTGAGCAACCAGAAGAAGGGCTGGTCGGACAGCTGTCCGCCAGGCTGCCCCGGCACGGGCGGTCGATAGCCGCCGCCAACATCACTGTGTACGCCGCGAAACCAGCGCTGCTCAACCGTCTGATCGGTGCCCGGGATTGGGCCGTTGTTCTCCCAATAGAGGCGCGGACGGAAGCTGGCGCGGTGCTCATCCAGTGCCAGCGCTTGACGGACATGGACCATGCGCTTGCCACGAACAAAGCCATCGCTGGTAATCCGCGTTTCCAACAAGAGTGGCAAGCCAACGGAGGCGACCGTGTCCCAGACGCCCACAAAATGGATGCGGGCCGCAGCGCATTGCGGGGCGCCGAACTGCTCGCGGATCTGGGTGGCGACCGCAGCGCGGGTCCGTTTGCCGCGCGCCTCGGGCTTCGCAAAGTACACGTTGAGCAGCGTGGGAATGAGAGCGGCGCTGTGGCGCTGCAAGATGCCGAACAGATTCACCATGCCGGCAACGGCCCGGACGGTGAATGCCCCGCGTGAGAAGCCGAAGAGAAAAACGGTGTCACCGGGCGCATAGTGTTCGATCAGAAACTGGTACGCGCTCCCAACGTTTTCGTAGATGCCCTTGCCGGACGCGAGGCCTTGCAGCCGCGCCCACTTGCGGCTCAGCGCATCCCACGCCGTCGTGGCCGGCATTTGATCTGGTGCGCCGACGCCCGGGTCGTAGTAGAGCAGCTGATCGGTGGCGCCCAGGTCTAGCAGATCCACCAGGCGCAGCACATTGGTGTCGTGCACGCGTCCGGTAAATGTATTGTTCGTGCCGTCACAGCAAAGAATTAGCTGCCTGCATGCATGCTCTTGTGCATTCATGCCTGCCTCGCGCTCTGACTGCTAGTTGGCGAACTACGATGCCCGGCTGACCCGATCGGGCGGTGCAGGCGTGCCTGCACATGGGACGCAACGTGCGAAGGTGCCGCCACCTTGACGCGCGCGCCGTCCTGCAACGCGTCGAGTGTGCGCCCGCCTCGAAGCGAAGCTTTGAGCGGACGCAAGGTGCGCACCGACCATAATTGTCACGACGCTGAACAGTATGGATCGGCGAACGGGCAGGCACGCAGCCAGCCCGCCAGGAACTGAGCGCGTGCCTGATTCCGCGCGTACCCCATTCCCGGCGGCATGGCACGCGACGCTAGCGCAGCCACGCATGTCCGCGGCACTATCGGCGCCGCCGACCGATCAGTAACTACAGTTCGGAAATGCCCCAGTGTCAAAGAAGCTGAGCACCTTGGCGGCGGCCTGGCTAAACACACCCGTGTTGGCCGCGCTATATTCGGCATAGAAGCCGTGGTCCGCGTTCGTGACACCACACAATGCCGAGTTAGTCGGACCCGCTTTACTCGTAAATGCGCTCGACTGCGTAAAGGGCACCAAGGTATCGGCAGTGCCGTGCTGAACGAAGAATTTGGTGCTCCGGGACGCACTCCACAGCGAGGTCGGGGAAACGCCTGCCGCCGCATTTCCGTTCAGGTAGAGACTGATATATGGCAGCAGCGTCGCCGTATTGGCACCGCTCGCCAAATCGCTCACGGGATAGAGCGTTGCCACCTTGCCGAGGTCCTTGGTACTGCCAATTAGATTGAGCAAGTGGCCGCCTGCCGACACACCAAAGTAGTTCACGTTAGCGGTATCAACCCGGAACGCATTCATCGTCGCTGGCGACTTCACCAAGCTGATGAAATCGTCAATGTCGTTCTGTTGCTCAGGCGACGCATAACCATAGGCGGTCAGGGCATAGGCCGGCGCGAACACGACGTATTTACCGGCGCCGCTATTCTGGGTAAACGCGGTATTGTACTTTTGCAGTTTTTCAATGAAGCCTGCACGCCAAGCACCGCCATGCACGCTCACAATGGCCGGATAGTAGCCCGTGGTCGAGTACCCCGGCGGCAGAAAGACATGCGCTAGCAGCATGCGGCCGGAACGGTTGTACCAGACCACGTACTTGTGCACATACCCGCCACCGGCCAGCGCGTTCGACTCGCCCAGCACTTTCGACGGTGCATAGGCGCCGCTGGCGGGCGTCTCCCAGCGTGGACCGACCGCCGACGTGCCGCCGTTGGTCAGGTTGTCCAGCCGTGCGAAGGCATCGTTGAACGAGTTCGCCGTATCGGTGACGCGCCGGATCACGGTCTGCGTGTCTTGGTAATCCAACGCACGGTTGCGTCCCAGCTGCAGGCGCGCAGCGGCCTCCAGCATCGTCATCTTATTGTGAAACTTGTCGCCGCCGGCTGCGGGTGCGGTTCCATCGGCAGCGGCCAACATCGCATTCACGAGATCACCGGGCGTCGTAAAGACACCCGAGCGGACTTGACACTGCCAATAGTTCAGTCCGCTCATGTCTTCCACCCCCGCCTTGCCGAGGATGTAGACATACATGTATTCCACAAATTCGTCCCAGCCAGTCACCGTGGAGGACATATCGCAGGTAGCGGCCAGGCCACTTGTGAAGTTGCCGTTTGCATCCGTCACCAGATTGACCGGCGACAGATTCGAGGTTGCCATGGCTTTCGCGATGTAGTTGACCGCTTGGGCCACTGTCGCAGTGTCGGCGAGGCCATTGCCGGGTGCCGACCAGTAGTTCAGTCCGCCCAGGTCCGGCGCGCGACCGAACACCGCCAGATACGCTTTGGCCACACTCATCTGTTTTGCCGTCAACGCCGGATAGCCCTGGACGGCAGTGGGCATGGTCATCAAGGTCGCATGGGCCGTGGTCGCGGCACCCACAGCGAACGCCATCGCTAGAATCTTTTTCAACATAAGCTCAACTCAACAAGAGAAAAAAGGGCCAGTCCCCGCCGGCTCAGGGCTGCAACCAGTTATCGTCGGGACGGCCCGCCAACGAAACGCGCTCGATCGAATGCACGAGCGTCGTTCGTGGCGACATGGTTCGGGCGCTGCCCGACCCGAACTGCACCCGGCAGCACACCGATACGACACCTGCGGTCAGGGTTGCTGCGACAGGCGCCAGTTCAAGTAGTTGTACTCGTTGTAACCGTCGAACAGCGACGGCTCGAAATTGAGGAACTCGCCGTATTCATTCCACTGGGAGATCACGACGGGATACCGTGCCGCCTCGTAGGGCGTGATATTGAGAAAACGCAGGCGCACGGCTTCGCAGGCCTTGTAGTTAGCATTGCTCATCTCCGCCTCGCGCTTGCCATAGCGGTCGCTGAAATGCCAGCGATAGCGGCTGCCGTAGCTGCTTTTGAGGGAGTCCTGAACGCCAAAGCTGGGACACCAGTTGCCCTGGGCGTCATAATCGGACGTCAGGGGACTCGGCGGCGGATACGGCACCCCGCTTGCGGCCGAGCGGTAGATGTTCGGATACTGGAGCATGTTGGCCGGCGCGTTATCCATCGCCGCCAGATTATCGATCCAGAGGATGTCGGTTTGGGCGCCCATCCAGCTCAGGACGGCCTGCTTCTGTGCGTCCGACATGCCGGTATTGCCGGGCAAACCCTCCGTCAATACGACGATCTTGCCTTCCACGGTTTTCAGCGTGGTGGCGTCGGTCATCGTGCGCAGCCATGAGACCATGTCTTGCAATTTGGTGAGGACGGCCTGACCACGGTTCGCGTCCGACAGGCGTTCATAGTTGTTGATCGACACCAGCGGTGCGACCTGGATCCCCTTCATCCAGGCGGCCCACTTCACGTCGGCAAACATTTGATCCGGCGTCTTCCATCCCGAGCCGCCCGAGCAGGTCGAGCCGGAAACCCAAGCGCCCCCCCAGCAGGCACCGTAGCCGCTCGCGTTGGCCTCGACGGCCGGCATCAGGAGCACGGCGATCGCCGTCGTCTTGCTGAGTCCCTGGATCTGCCCCATTTGGGTCAGGTAGACGCTGGAGGATTTCAGCAAGTAGCCATTCTTCCCCCAGTTAAGCGCCCATGTCGGGTCCGCCGTGCCATTCGACTCCGCGGCCGGCAGGCCGGACCATCCGCCGGCCTGGAAGATCATGATGTTCTTGATCTGCTGCCCGTACGCCGGATTTGCCGTGCCCTCCCCCGTCGTAGTCAAGACGTTAGTCATGACAGTCGAACTGTCGACCGCCATCGCCTGGCTAGTGAATGCCAATGCACCGCACAACGCAGCCGCCGCGGTCAGCGTGGATCGTTGCAACACACGAGATACGCTCATGGAGTGAGTCCTTTGTCGTGATAAATGTTGAGGAATAAAGTTGCCGAAAAGGTAATATAGTGACGTACGGCAACAGCTATGCGGTCATTAGACGCGTTGGCGCGCGCGCCGTGAATCCCATATCGACGGGAGATGTAACCACTTGTAGGGCGTCGCTAAAAAGTATCGTGCTGGGCGATATGAAGAATCGTCGATGCCGCCGCGACGCCGGCTCGCCGCATGGCACGACGACAAGGATGAGGGGCGCTTTGGGGTTGCACTCTGTAACAGCTTCGCCGCGCCGGCGTGGCTGGGTATCCACACGGCACTAAGCGGCACGAGCCGTCGGCGCACGATGCCGGCCCCTGTTTCGTCCCCGCTCCGAACCTGTCACAAATCCGGGGCCAACTTGACCAAGGCGCTAATCGGCCGTGTCGCGGAGCAGTGCCGATTTGATTTCGAATTCGAGCACTTCCAGTCGGTCGTGCGCCGCCCGTTGGTGGCGGACTAAGTGAACGTTTTGCAGGACCGCCTGCATCGCCAGCCTATCCAGATAGGCGGCCAATGCCTCGTTGCTGCGGGCCTCGCCGCGCAAAGTGATGGATCCCGCCTGCTTATCCGGCTGCAGCTCCAACAGCTCGATGTCGGCGCCGTCCGCGCGTTCGACGGCTTGGAAAACGCGGTCCCACGGATAACGGATCTCGTTTGCCAGACTCGACCAATGCTTCTCCGCCTCGACGTCGGCGGTCGACGGCGCGCGCGGTCGCTTATCCCGGGCGGCGCGCAGCAAAGTATCGTAGCGGGACTGATTCGCCACGACTTGCTCGCGCATCTTCCACAGGTAGACGCCCGCTAGGCCGGCGCAAGCGCCGACGATCGCGATGCAGGCCCACAGGCGCCAGTCGGTCCGCGCACGAGGCTGGAGTAGCTTGGAATCGAGCATCACGAGGACAGCCCCCCGAGGCCGTATCCGGCAATGTCTGCCTCCATGCGCGCCGCCGGCCAAAGCGACGCAACGCAGTCCGCAATGTCGCGCCCTGGCTCCGCCATGGAGATATAGCGAACGGCAGACACCTCCTCCACGTTCGCCTTCATCCGGCTAAGCAGGCGAACCAGTGTTCCCATCGGATTGCCGATCACCGGCTCCACGTCATGGCACAGCAAGCCACCGTGATCGCATAACATGGCGGCGCAGGTCGCCGCGTCGTGAAGAAGATTGAGTTGAACCCCATGTCGCGGCAGACGACGCATACTAAAAAAAGTCGCCGGGGAAGCGGGCAACAAGGATTGCAGCCGCCATCCATGTGTGCCAAACACATCGACTAGCGCTTGGGTCCAGCCGACCGGCAGGGCGTACGCCAAGCCTGGCATGCCGTATGTGCGGAATTCAGTGTGTACGAGATATGACGCCGGATCTTCCAGTCCATGGGCGCGCAGGCACGCGGCGCCATAGCGTTGCAGCTCCTCGGGACGCGTCAATTCCGCCTGCCAAGGCACGATGGCGGTCAAGGCCACATGATCCGAGACGACCGCCGTCGCGCTGCCGTGCTTGCGCCGCAACGCGATTTCGGATAACGCCGTGTCGGCCGCCGCGAGAAGCGTCGCTGCGTCGGCCGCCGCCGCGAAGTGCGAACGATGCAGTTCCACGCCGCGCCGATCGACGACGCGGCAGCCCCCAGCCAGCAGCTGCACCTGGATTCCGTCAGGCCACGAACGTAACACGATTGGCCTCCTGCAACGTGGTGTGTCCTTCGCGGACGAGATCCAATGCGACGTCACGCAGGAAGCGCGTGCCCTCCTGCCGCGCCTGTTCCTTCAAACTGCGAATGGATGCACGCGCGACGATCATTTCCCGGATTTCATCGGTTAGCCGCAGCACTTCCGCGATGGCGCGCCGGCCCTTGAAGCCAGTCTGCCGGCAATGCGCGCAACCTTGTCCGGCGCGGAAGTTAAAGCCGCGGACATCATCGATGCCGGACTCCGCGAGCAATGCCGGTTCCGGCGTGACCGGAGCACTGCACTGTGGGCAGTTTTGGCGCATCAACCGCTGCGCGACCACGCCGGTCAGCGACGACACAAAACTGTACGGGTCGACGCCCATATGCAGGAAGCGTCCAATAACGTCGAACGTGTTGTTGGCGTGAACCGACGTGAAGACCATATGCCCGGTGAGCGCCGACTGCACGGCAATCTGCGCCGTCTCGGGGTCGCGGATCTCGCCCACGAGGATCTTGTCGGGATCATGCCGCAAGATCGACCGCAAGCCGACGGCGAACGTCAACCCTTTCTTTTCGTTGACGGGAATCTGGGCCACGCCAGGCAGCTGGTATTCAACCGGGTCTTCAATGGTCAGGATCTTGTCTTCGCCGCCGTTGATTTCGGTGAGCGCCGCGTAGAGGGTCGTGGTCTTGCCGCTGCCGGTTGGCCCGGTGACCAGCATCATCCCGTACGGCTCGGCCGCCAGCCGGCGCAAGCGGCGGATCGTCTCGACGTCGAAGCCCAGCGAATCCAGGGTCAACCGTTGCATCGTGTCGATCAGCGCCTGCTTGTCAAGGATCCGCAAGACCGCGTCCTCACCATGGATGGTCGGCATGATGGACACGCGGATATCGATGTCCCGTCCCTTGGACGTGACGCGGAAGCGCCCGTCCTGCGGGATGCGCTTTTCCGCGATGTCCAGCTCGGCCAACACCTTGACCCGGGCGATGGCTTGTTCCGCCAAGACCGGATTGCGCAGCGTGGCGATCTCGTTGAGGACGCCGTCGATCCGGAACTTGATCACCAGCCCGTTGGGCAGGGATTCCAAATGAATGTCGCTTGCCTCGAAGCGCAAGGCGTCGAACACCGTGGAATCGATCAGCCGCACCGCCGGACTCGTTTCCTCTTGGATCGAAGTCAACGTGAGCTCGGTGCCGGCTTCCTTCTCGAGTTCATGCACTTGCTCCAGGCCGACCGCTTCGGCGACCGCGCTGAACGTGCCCTCGTGCCGCTCCAGCGCGGCTTGCACCGCCTTGGGGTCCGCCAGATAAATTTCGTCCAGCGGGTATTGCAGCGACGACAGCCACTGCCCGAGTATCGGACTGAGCGGCACGCCCAGCACAGCGACGTGCCGATCGCGCGCATCGCGGCCCACGATCGCCACGCGCTCGACCGCGTCAGCGTACGGTACCACCGTGAAGTCCGGCGCCACCGTACGTAGGGCATCTGCGTCCATGGCCGCATAACCGGCGAGGGTTGCCGCCGCCTCCAACAATGCTTCCCGTGGTTGCCTCACACGGTCCACGACCACGGTGAGCCAGTCCGACTGCGGTCCGGCGATGCGTCGGGCGGACTCGAGTTCTTGGAGGGTGAGCATGGCGTGCGTCATACCGCGTTGGCAAGATCGAAAATGGGTGCGTACAGCATCAGAACCACTGCCCCGATGATGAGACCGATCCCGACCATCAGGATCGGCTCTACCAGGCGACCGGCCGTATCAATCCAGCCGGCCAGTTCTTGATCGTAGAAGTCGGCGATGCGAATCATCATGTCATCCAGGTTGCCGGACGATTCGCCGGCCAACAGCAGTCGCTGCGCGACCTCGGTGCTGAGTCCGGATTCCGGCATGACGAGCGACATCGGGCGCCCTTCGGCGACAGCGGCGGCAGCCCGGCGCATGCTCGCCTGCAAGGCGACGGCGAGCGACGCTTCCGTCATGCGCATGGCGACAAGCACACTAACGCCACTTTGCAACAGCATGCCGAGGGTGCGGTACATCCGCGCGAGCTGCAGCAACTGAACTTTCTCGCCCACCAGCGGGATCCGCAACACGCGCTGGGCCAAGGTCGCGCGCACCCGCGGATGCGCCGCGGCAGCGACCGCGCCGACAAGGCTCATCCCGAATCCCGACCATGCAAGCACGGTGTGATGCCGGACGAAGCCACCCCATGCCTGGATGAATGCACCGGATGCCTGCTGCTTCAATGCGACGTCCTCGAAGACCGCCGAGAAACTGGGCACGACATACAGCAATAGGAACGCAATCACCAGGAAGCCAACGGCCAGAAGGATGGCCGGATAGATGGCAGCCGACACCAGCTTACCCCGTACTTCATCCACCTGCTTCTGGTAGCGCATATAGCGCTCGATCGACAGTCGCACGGCGCCCGTCGTTTCGCTCGAGCGCACCATCGCCGTGTACAGTGGCGGAAACACCGACGGCAAACCGGACATGGCTTCCGACAATTGCCGTCCTTGACGGAGCTGGTTCAGCAGCGTGTCATAGATCGCGCGATGGCGACCGCGTTTGTCGTTGCGCCCCAAGATCTCGATGGCGTCCACAATGGGTTGCCCGGCCTCCAGCAGCGAGAACAGCTGCTGGTTGAAGACGCTCAAATTGAAGCGCGGTCCACGTCGTGCCGTGAACAATGATGGATTCGCGCCGGCACGTAGGCTAATGATCTGCGCGCCGGTCGATGCGATGAAGCGGTGCGCTTCCTCGTCGCTGGCAGCGTCGAGCTCCATCCGCTCGACCACCATCCGGCCATTCAAAACTTTGGCTTCGTAACGCACGGTTACTGGGCGTTGGTGATGTCGGCGTCGTCGCCGGCGCCGCCGGATTTACCGTCCTTGCCGTAGGAAGTGATGTCGTAATCCAGCGTCGGGCTGGCGCTTGGCTGCTTATAGACATACGCATTGCCCCAAGGGTCGGGCGGTACTGCCTTCTTGAGGTAGGGCCCGTGCCAGTTGCCCTCGCTGGCCGGCTGGGTGAACAAGGCCGCCAAGCCCTGTTCCGACGTGGGATAGTGTCCGACGTCGATTCGATACTGGTCCAGCGCTTTTTCAAAGGATTCGATCTGCGCCCGCGCGACCTGCTGCTGCGATTTCCCGATCTGCGAAAAATACTTGGGACCGACGAAAGCCGCGAGCAAGCCGATGATCATCAAGACCACCAGCAATTCGAGCAGCGTGAAGCCGGCTTGTACACGTGTGTTTCGCATTCCTTCCTCCCTGGAATTCAATTATTCGGGCTGATAGACAAACTGCCAGTCCTGGTACGACTTCGCGCCGTTGAACGACGCCAGGTCGGCGGGGAATCCGCCTACCTTCATCGGTGCCGCTTGCGACAGCGAATGCACGCCCTTCACTTTGCCGTCCTCGGTCAGCACCAAGCCCCATTCCGCCTTCCCGGTCATTGGGTCGCGGTAGATGCGCCGCAACGGACGGCGCGTGGTCGACGTACGCTCGTCTAACAGCAGCGCGTCAAGCGAGGCCGGATAGCTCTTCAAGGAACCCGGCGATTTCTCGTAGTAGTCGCGAATCGCGTTCCGGAACGCCTGCCCGACAAAGAGCAATTCGGCCTCCCGGTCGCGCTTCTCGTGGGTCAGGCTGTTTTCCAGCGCGCGTACCGAAACGACCGTCAATATTGCCACAGTGAATATCACAATGACATAACTAAATCCCTGCTCCCGCCGCATGGCCTACCAGTCCTTGTACCAGGTGCCGTCGCGCGCCTTGTTGGGCGCGCTGGAGCGCACGTCGAAGACCGCTCCCAGGGACGGATCCGCCGGCGCTACGAGCACCCAGCTTTTCGCGCTCTGGGTGAACGGATCGACCGGGATGGCGCGCAGATAGCGTTTCGTGACGAGATCGTCCAGCGTCGCCGGATATTTACCGTTGTCCGAGAAGTACTTGTCGAGCGCGTCGCGCATGACGTACAAGTCTTCGCGCAATACACTTTCCTTCGCCACGTCCAGGTTGTTGAAATAGCGCGGCGCGGCAAGCGACAGGATGGTCGCGAGGATCGCCAGCGCCACCATGAGCTCGATCATCGAAAATCCGCGGGCGCGCATGGTCACCATTCGCTGTACGGTACGTTGTTCAGGCCGGTATCCGTCGACAGGGAATAAACGTCGAACACGTCCGCGCCCTCGGCCGGTTTGTCAGGTGGGGAAGCAAAACTGCGCTTGCCCCAGCTATCAGCCGGATTGGTCGACGCGCCGGCATAGAAGGGATCACTAGGCAGGCGCCGCAAGAAATACAGTTTCGGTCCTGAAGGATTTGCCACGTCGGCCACCCCCGCGACCAGGTCCATGAGAGTCGCTGGATAGCCGCTCTGTCCCGGCAAGGTCGCCACCCGGTTGGCTGCCGTCGCCTGCTTGTAGGCGTCGATCCCCTGCCGGATGTCGCGCAACGCGCGCCGCAGCTCGACCTCCTTGTGGCGCCGCACGGTCAGTTCCGCCAGCGGCAGCGCGACACTCGCCAACAGGCCCAGGATCGCGACGGAGACCAACAGCTCCACCAGACTGAAGCCCGGCGCACCGCGTCGAGCCGGCGCCGAGAACCGCGTCATGGCTCCACCGACAGCTGCACGGTGACGGGCAATTTCGGCCGGGCCACCGCTTGCCCGGCCCCGACCGGCGTCACGCCGATGACGCTCACCTCGGCCGCTGCGGCCGGCGCAATTGGCTTCAGTTCTACTGACAGCAGACGCCCTTCTCCCTTGGCGCCGGTCGCCTCGCCGCTGGCCAGACCAATAGTGATGCGGCCGTTCGCCTTGTCGACGATTTCGCTGAAACTGCTCTTGCCGGCTTTGTTGAAGAAGTCACCCTCCTTCACCGCGACAAACTCGAACTGCGTCGGATTGAAAACCAGCTGCAACGGCGCCGCGCGCAAGCTGTGCTGGCTATCAAGCTGCAGGTCCAAAGTCACCGACTGCCCGACCTTCGCCTTGACCGGCGCCTTCCACGAGAACTTCAGCCCGCTGGTATCCGGCGCCGCCTGCGCTATCCCCGCACCGGCCGCTCCAGGCACGGGCTCGCCCGTCGGTGCCGCCGTTGCCTGCCCCCCGGCCGACATCGCGCTGCGTAGCTGGACAGCCTTGGTGCGCAGCGTCGCTTCGGTGCCAGACCAGAACGACTCGGCCACGACACTCTTGCGCTGGATGTTGCGGATCAAATGCGGCGTGATCGACATGACGATCTCCGTCTTCTGCCGGTCGTCCTTCTGGCTCGAAAACAGCCGACCCAACACCGGCACGTCGCCGATAACGGGGATGCGTGTCGCGTCGCTCCGGTCGGCGTCGCTGATCAGGCCGGCCAGAATCTGGGTTTCGCCATCCTTCAGGCGCAGCGAGCTGCTGAAGTTGCGGGTGCCAATCTGGTAGGCCTGCGAACCCGTGGCCGTTTTTACGACGCCCACCAACGAACTGACTTCCAGGGCCAGCTTGAGGGACACTTCGTCACGAAGGTGGATTTCCGGCTCCACGTCCAGCTTCAAACCGACGTCCAGGTACTGGATGTTCTCCGACAAAAATCCGTTCGGCGTGGTCGTTGTCGTCACGACCGGCACCTTGTCGCCGATCAGAATCTTCGCCTTTTCACGGTCGCGGACGCGCAGGCGCGGGTTGGCGAGCAAGTTAGCGTCGCCATCGGTCTTTTGCAGGCTGAGCGTCACGCTCGGCAACGTCACGCCCAGCTTGTCCGCATTCAAGGTTTTCAGGTCGCTGAGCCGATATTGCTGATTGGTCCCGGTTCCGGTTGAGGGAAGGCCGGACGTCGGCAGCGGCGAGACCGTGATCTGGTTCGTCACCTGGATGCCGAGATTGAGCAGGCGGTTGCGGTTGATCTCGAGTACCTCGACCTCCAGCATGACTTCCGGCTCGTCCAAGTCCTGCAGCGCGATCAGTTTTTCGGCCAGCGCGAGCGTCTCGAGGTTTTCACGCAGGACCAGCATGTGGTATTTCTCGTCGACGTACACGTCCTTGATCTTCAACACCGTCTTGATCAGGTTCGCAACGGTCTTCGCATCCGTGTTCGACAAGTAAAACGCCTTGACGACAAGATCCTGGTATTCCTTGAGCTTCGCTGGAGTATTCGGGTAGATCAGTACGCTCGTCGCGTTCAACACCTTTTTTTCCAGCTGATTAACCGTCAAAAGGACGTCGACCGCGTCCTCCAGCGTCGTTTGCTTAACGTTGATGGTGGTGCGCTGATCACCGCGCACATCCCGATCAAAGATGAAATTGATACCGGTCGTGCGGGACAGCGCATCGAACACCATGCGAATGCTGGCGTCCCGGAACTCGAGGTTGACCGGCTTCTTGTAGAAGTTGCCGAGGTTCGGTGCCGCCATCAACTCGATGGCCTGCGCGGCTTCGATTTCCCGTTTGACCGCCTGCGCTTCGCGCTGGTTGGGAATGCGTTCCAGTGCCCGGTTCGCCCATTGCAGCGCCTGCGCGCTGTCCCCGCGCTTGAGGGCCTCCCGTGCCTGCTTGGCGTCATCGCCAGCCTTGGTCACTTCCTGTAGAAGTTCCAGTCCGCTTAGTGCACGGGCGTTATACCGGTCGTATTTCAGGATGGTCTGGAAATGCTCCGCGGCGACGTCCGGCTTGCCCTCCTCCAGCGCCTTGTCGCCAAGCGCGAGGAGCTTGCGTGTGGCAGCTTCCCGTTTGACCAGCCAGTCTTGCTGATACCGGACATCGCCCGGCGCAAGATTCGCGGCCGTTTCCAATTCCGTCACGGCCTCGACATACGCCTCCTGCTCGAAGGCGGCAAGCCCGGCCCTGTGGTGAGTCATTGCCGCGCATCCGCCGAGCGCGGCGAATACGGCAAGCTGGAACGCGAAAGCGGCGGCTTTCTTCATTGTTGCGATACCCATGTTTAGCCGTCGCTGGGAAGGGATAAGACCTGTTTGTCGCCGGTCGGAACGTGTTCGAATTCGATCTGCTGCCTCGTCATCGCGGTCACCCGATACATGCCGTCGATCACGTCGCCGGGATGCGCGACGACGGTTTGGTCGCCTTTGCTGAGGTAGACGACCTCCGACCCGCCATCGTTGAGCCGCCCCATGAACTTGAACGGCAAAGGCGGAGGTCCGACCGGCTCGGGAGGAGCAGTCGGCGCAGCCACCGTGGTGGGCGCGGCCTGTGTCACAGGTTGTGGGGGTGGCTGCTGCCAGCCCTTTGACGCGAATGGGTCGATGGACGAGACATCGTCACCGGACGCGTCCGCATAGTCCCGCTCCGGTGAGACGGGAATGGATGCTTTGGAAACCGTAGCCGGGCGGGATTGCACTGGTTGGACGGATTCCGACAGTTCGTCAAGCGGATAAAAGACCGCGGCGAGCGTCGCGGATAATGCCGACAGAAGGATCGTCCACCTTTGCTTTGCCGCCTTATCCATGTTGTGGCTTTCGATAAAAGGCGGACAGCGTCAAATCGCAGGTGAGTTCGGCCGACTGAATCCCGGCCCGCGCGCAGGAAATCGAATCCAGGGATGCGAACTTGATATCCTGGGCGATGGCGCTCAAGAAGTTACGAATGTTCGGATACGTTCCCGACACTGTCATGCTCGCGCGGTAACGAAGAAAAGGCTTGTTGGTGGCGGGATCCAGCGAGAAGGTGATCTCGTCATATCCGGTCTTCGTGGCGTCGGCGACGCGGTCGAGTGCTCGGACGAGCTGCGAACTATGAAAGTCCGTCAACGGCAATTGCGGCACGTTCCGCGACTGCACTGATACGGGCCGAGCGCTACGACGCAATTCATCGATTTCAGTTTCAAGCCGCGCGGACTGAGCGGCCGCTGCCAGCAATCCGGCGAGCGCCCCGATTAACGCCAAAACGGCCGCGGCTAGGGACACCACGGCCCCCGGCCGGTCCCGGATCGCCTTCTCGACGTAGAATCGGCAAGCGGCCGTGGAGATTCGTTTCATCGTAATCGTGCTGGTCGACACATCGTCGTCCCGTGCCAAGGACAATCGAGTAAGCGCCGGATATTGCGAACGGCGCGAACTCGGGCTATTTGGTCGGACAGTGGCCGAAGATTATCCATAGGGAAAGAAAGTTTGTCCATCCCATAGATAATTGGGATCTCTAGAGATACATCGTTCTCCGACACTGCATCCCCGTAGGCCGACCACCACCCGCTACGCAAGACGACAAGCCCGCTATCCCGCCTGGCGCGTCACCTCAACTGCGCTACGCCACACGCCATAGGTTCAACCATCGCCGTGACTACCTTTGACGATGCCTTTCAGCCGTCAACGATCCCAGCGCGACGGCCGCTCGATCCTTGGCATTTCGCGAATCTGGTAATTCGGTGGAAAGACAGGCGTTGGCCGTTGTTCAGGTTCGGCGGCCCGAAACACAACACGCGTAAATTCCAGATGAATCGGAAACTTCGTGACGCAGACCCTTCCACCGCACTGCCCTGGCTTGAATTGGATCAGCATGACGGCCCTGGCCACAAAGTCGGCAAGCTTCGCGTCAGGAGTCTTGAAGACGTTCACTTCGGTAGGGATGCCAAATTTATCGATAACCACCTCCGCGATCATCGTCCCATTGGCACCTCGAAGGTTTTGCGCGAGCTTCGCCGGCTCGACGATGGCGAGCAGTCCGCCTTCCGGATAGGGCGGTTCGTCCTGTTCGGCCAGGCCCGCGAAGAGGCTGCCGACGCGCTGCTTTTCTTCGACACTGAGACGACTGTAGGGGGCATCTAGGCGCACGCGAGTCGGCCCTTGCACGCCGCCGTCGGCCGTGCGTCGAATGACGTCTTGCGGGAATTGGAAGGCCACTTGGTCGTCGAGATCGTCCACGCCGACACCACGAGGCGCGAACTTGATCGCCCGCTACCAATCAAAACGCAATTCGGCTGATACTGCCTGACCGTCCTTCATCGCCGGTTTGGACCTGCAGGCCATCAAGGCTTTCGCCAATATGTCATCCAGATCCGTATGGCCGCTGGACTGCGTCATTTCCACCAGCTCCGGTGTACCGTCAGCCAATATCCGCAGTCGTACATGGCTGACGCCGCTACGGTTCTTCACAATTGCATCGTCCGGATACACGACGTTCTCGCAAGAGCCTTCAACGACATTCAACGAATGTCGGCCAAGATGATGGCTTGCTCTTGAAGTCCGCTCCGTAGCTAGCCAAGGATAGCGTCAACAGCAGTCCGGATACGGTACGCAGGAATGGCGAATTCATTTTTGGAGCGTTGTTGATTTTTCTCATTGTGTTAAGCCCAGCTGGAGAGGTTGCCGTTGGTGTCGTAGCCGAAGCTGCCAATGCGCGAGACGCTCTGCACCGCATGCGGGCGCACCGCACCGAGGGAGACCAATTTGTCATTGTCTTGTTCACCTGGTGTGTGGCTGTCTGCGGTCCCACAAACAAAAAAGCCGCGCAATCCGATTTCTGGATTGAGTGGTTTTCGTTGCAATTGAGGAGGCTACAGCATGTCAATCGCTTCCAACTGGATACTTTCAGCCAGCATAATCACGGTCGCGCCATAGACTGGCTCAAGCTCCATCAAAGTCAAAGTTCCGGTGCGGATGCGGTCCAATTTCTCCGATAGCACAGACCACTCCAAGTCGCTGACATCCGGTGCTCGCCCGCGCATCATGAAGAACAAACGTTTCGCAGTTTCCGATTCGAGGCCGTCACTGGCGTCGAGTCTCGTTACGCGGTCAATGATGTTCGACAGTCTCATTTCGTTGACGACAAAGTCATCAATCCCTCGAACGACAATCTGCTTGCGCTTTTCACCTTCCCACCTGCACGTCACATCGATCCGAATTTCCTTCTTCGTTGGTTCGATACGAATAGCGTCAATTGTGGCCTCAGTCAAAACATTCCAATCTTCCATAGATTCTCCTTACTGCTGTGGCCAAGGCGAATAATCACGGCCCGGGTGTTCTCTAACGCCACCCGGCCACTCGTGGACATGCGGCCTTTCGTAGCCTTGGTGGGGCTTGTCGTAGTCCCTCAATGGCCTACCATCAGGTCCATATTCACGGGTTCGTCGTTCGCCCTCTTTGACTTCACCAGGTTCGCCACGGTCCGGGACGTCTTTTTCTCGACCTGGCTTAGCGGGCCCTTTCACACCATCCTTGTTGCCGTTCTTTTCGCCTTCGCTGTTCGTACCAGGCGTATCGTTGGACACGGCCCCCGCACCACTTCCCTGGTCGCCCTGGGCCATCTTAATCTGATTCTCGTACGCTTGACGGGTCATTTCTCCCGTAGCCGGGTCCATAGCGCACTTATCACCGAGCTTACAGGGGTCATTTTGCAGTGCATTTCCCGGCGCGGTGAGCAGATTCATGACCACATTGGCCTTGGCAAATGCCGCCGCGTTCTTCGCCAAGCCGGGCAATATCTCGCGCGCTGTGCGGAATGCATTGTTGAACACACCGAATGCTCGGTCCCGGGCCTGCTGCAACAGGAAGCCGCACGTTGAACCGCTGCACAATGGCAACTCCGAAAGCGCGCGAGAGCCAACGACTTCGACTACTGCTTCGTATCCGGTAGGGTCGGTGTAATTCGTCGGGTTATTCCAGACGTAGGCATAGCGGTTATAGCTCTGGCCGTTGGTCGGGTCTTGCACGAACGGATCCGCCGACATGAAGCGAGCAGTGAGCGGGTCGTACACCCGCCCGTTCATGTGCACGAGATCCAACTGGTCCAGCATTTCATGGCCGGTGAAGCCCCGGTTATCGACCTGGCCGTCCAACGTGTCCGGCGTGCTGCTGCCGTCGGTCGTGCGGCGCTTGCCCCAGGCGTCATACGCCAGCTTCTCGCGCAGGGCACCGGTGGCATCGCTGATGGCCACCACGCTGCCCAGGCGGTCGCTGTGGGTCCAGCTCAGCTCGCTGGTGGTTGCGTTCGGACGGTCGATCTCCACCCCCACGCCGAACGGCCAGTAGGTCTTCACCGTCACCTGCGTGCCGCTCGCATTGCGCTCGACTTCCTGAGCGCCGGCATACACCACCACACTACCGTCTTGGCGGCTCTGGCGGGTGCGCTGGTGTTCCGGCCCGTAGGCGAAGCTGGCGCTGCTGCTGCCCTTGCTGATGGCCGCCG
Source organism: Oxalobacteraceae bacterium OM1 (assembly GCA_004570315.1). Lineage (GTDB taxonomy): Bacteria > Pseudomonadota > Gammaproteobacteria > Burkholderiales > Burkholderiaceae_D > Noviherbaspirillum. The sequence continues at coordinate 19,156 of SPQI01000137.1, forward strand.
GCAAGTCGAAACTGTTCCACGTCACCGTGCGCCCGGCCCCGCTGGTGAGGTTGCCGTTGGCGTCGTAGCCGAAGCTGCCGATGCCGGGGATGCTCTGCACCGCATGCGGGCGCACCGCGCTCGATCCCGGCGTCGGGTAGCTGTAGTCGCCCGTACCGACTCCGGTCTTGCCCAGCAGGTTGCCGACGCTGTCGTAGCGGAAGCTTTGCGCGGCCTGGCCCAACACCTGGCTGCTGGTCAGGCGGTTGAGCTCGTCGTAGCCGAACGCCTCCTGGAAGCCGCCGGCATCCCAGTACTGGGTGCGCTGGGTGACGTTGCCTAATGCATCGTACTGGTAGCCCTCCTGCAGGCGGGTGGCATTGGCGGCAGTGTTCAACTGCGCGCCTTCCAGGCGGCCGCTGTACGGGTTGTAGCTGCGCGTCTGCGTCAAACCATTGCCCAGCGCCAGCTGGGTGGCGCGGCCGGCGGCATCCTGCGTACTGACCTGCCACAGCACCTGACTGCCGCGTTCCAGCCGCGCCAGGTAACCATAGCCGTTGTAGCGCAGGTCGTAGGCCTTGGCCGCATCGCTGCCGCGCTGGTAGGTCTGGCGGATCGCTCGGCCCCACGCGTCATAGGTCGGCGTGCTGGTGTAGCTGCCGTCGAACAGCACCTGCGTGGTCTGAGCAGGACGGCCCAGGCTGTCGTAGGTGTGCAGGCGGCGGTAGTCCTTGGCTGTTGGCGTGCCGGTATAGGCCTCGGCCAGCTGGCCAATGCCCGTGGCGGCGGTGTCGAACACCCAATGGCTTTCCAGGTCCGGCTCGTAGCGGGCCGTCAGACGTCCCAGCGCGTCGTACGTCAGGCGCGTGGCGGTGCCGGCGGCACGCTGCACCGGGTTGGTCTGCTGCCAGACCTGCCCCAGCGGATCGACATCGTAATGCGTCCAGCCACTGTCCGGGTCACGCAAGTCCGTCTTACGGCCAAGCTTGTCGTAAGTGACGGTCACCACGTTGCCGGCCGGATCGGTGGTGCGCACCAGGTTGCCGAACGGGTCGTACGTCATCTGTGTCAGGCCCGCCTTGGCATCCATCACCTGCACCACGCGACCGAGGATGTCGCGCGTCTCGATGCGTTGCTGGCTCTTGGCGTTGGTGCTGAGGGTCACCAGCCCCTGGTACTGGTTGGTGGCCGTCTGCGCCGCCCCGGCCTCATTGACGGTAGTGACGCTGGTCACCCGGCCGAGGTCGTCGTACAGCTGGCGCTTCGCCAGGCGCGACGCATCCGTGCTAAAGCGCGGCTGGTCGGCCTCGTACAGCCGGCCTTGGCTGTCGAAGCGTTGGTCAGCCACGACGGTGCGGCCATCGAAGCCCCAGGTGAGCGTACGCACCACGTGGCCGGCGCTGTCGCCGTAGACCACGCTCGGCACCGCGATACGGTCGGTACCATGGAAGCTGTCGGTGATGCTGGCAGTGACGGCCCCGGCCGGGCAGTCGCCCTGGCATTGCTTGAAGTACTGGCGCGTTTCGTTGCCGTCGGCGCGACGTTCGACCTGGGTACGGCCAAAGCCGTCCACCGTCCAGCTGGTGGTCAGGTTGTTCGGCCCGGTCATGCTCAGCAGCGCCCCCGTGCCGGCGTGGTAACTGCGCGTCTCAGCCTGGTTCAACGCATTCTTGACCGTGACGGCAAAGCGGCCCTTCGCGTCATAGGTAATGTCGCTAACCGTGCGGCTGACCGCCGCGCCAGTGGACGGATCGGTCCAGCTGAGCGTCTTCCTGTTGGCCAAGCCAAACATGTTGCCGCTGCGGTCATACGTTGTCTGCAGTTGGAAAGCGCTATTGCCAGGCTCGAGCGACTCGGTCTGCAGCAGGCCAGTGCTCGGATCGTAGGTAAAACTGGTGCTGCGGCTGATGCTGCCGGCCACCGGATCCGACTTCGTTACCGTCACCGACGTGGCGCGGCCGATCAGCCAGCTGGTGCTGTCGTTGCTAAACACGCTGGTGGTGGTTTGCGTGGCGCTCTGGCCCTGTCCGGAGACTGTGGTGCTCTGGCTGGTCAGGTTGCCCCAGCCGTCGCCATAGGTGTTGGTCGTGGTGCTGGTAGCCAGGCTGCTGCCGTCAAGATCCTGGCCGGTGGCCGTGGACTGCTTGATGAAAGCAAACGTCGTCTTGCCTCCGCTAGTCAGTGTGAAATCCTGGCGGTCCAGCGTGCTCTGCGCATCGTTGAGCAGCACGCCGCTGCGCGAGGTCAGCTGGCTGCGGAGTGCCATGCCGGTGTACGGATAGTCTTGCGCCAGGATCGACAGCGTCGAAATCCCGGAAGACTGGTCGGTGGTCTGCACCTTTGCAAAGCCCAATCCGCCGCGGCCCTGCACGTCAATTGCGCTGCCTTCAAAGCGGTAGGTGCCGCGCAGCCAGCCGCCCTGCCCGTTGGCGCGGCGCATTTCCTTGACTAGCGAACTCGGCGCCATCACCGATTTCGGATAGACCGGCCTCTGCAGCGTGCCATCGATGGTGGCCAGTCGCGCAAAGACGCTGCTGTCGTCGCCACGCGCGTAATCGACTTCCTCACGCTGGCCAATGCCGTTGGTCACCGCCACGAGGCGATCCTGAGCCGGCGGGCCGGCCAGGGTGACGGCGGTATAACCAGGTTGCTGAGTCGTGTTCTGGGCACTGACCCCATCCCACGGTCCCGCCGCCGACGGCGACAGGCCTGCCACATTACTGCCGGTCGAGATCACAAAGGACGGCACGCCGCTATCGTCTAGGTATGCGGTCATACCGGAATCCGCCGCCGGCGTGTAGGCGAAGTCCTGGCACGCCATGCCGCTGCTGGTGTAACGGCACAGCTTCGAGGTGCCTGGACCAGTCACGGCGCCTTCGTCGTCACGCGGTACCACTGCAAACAGCACGCGGTTGACGCCGTCACCCAGCAGGTTGCCGACCGTGTTGCGGTAGCTGAACGAACGCGGCACGTCTTGGGTGGCGGTGAGCGCGCTGTCCAAGCGGCAGTCAACGCCGTTCTCGGTGCTCAGGCACACATAGACGCCCGTGGCCGCGCCCGCATTGGCGAGCGAGTAGGCAAAGTCTGTCAGGCCGTCGCCATTGACGTCACCCACGCTCTGCACGCCGGTGACGTTGGCCCCTCCAGTGTCAATGCCCTGGCAGAACAGGCCGCCCTGCTTGTTGTAGCACACCGCGAGGCCGTAGGTCACCGTGTTGCCCGGATTGGATGGGTCGGTCGACGGTGTCTGCTTGCTCCAGCGGAAATACAGGTCCGACATCGCCTGCCGGCCTAGATCCACGCCGGTCAGCTGGAAGGTGTCCGCGCCCAGCATCGCGGTCGACCCGGAGGTGACGGTCATATGGAACGGATTGCATTGCATCGCGGCGTTGACGAGGGCACAGTCAGTGCCATTGCCACTGGTGTCGAACGGCAGCACGACGTGCAGTTTGCGTTCGTTGCGCAAATCGATCAGCGACGGGATGCCCGTGCCACCGGCAGCGCAGTTAAAGCCAATCGCTCCGGTCGATCCGTAGGTATTCAAGCAGTAGGCCCAACGCTTGCCGACGCTGTCGACCAACACCAGATCATCGCGGCCGTCACCGTCGAGGTCACCCGCCATCACTGCCGGCACGCTGCCGACGTTGACCTGGATGCCGGTGGCGGCCAGGTTCAGCACGGTATCAACCACCTGGCCATTCGGTAGGCGCACGCGCACCGTGCCATCCAGGTGCAGCGTCATGTCGCCGCACGGCGGCTCGCCGGCCGCGCCGCACGAACTCACCTTGGCCGCCGCGAAACTGGTGCGGCCGCTGCCGTCGAAGTCACCTTGGAAGCGTGCCGGGGTGCGGAATCCCACCATCGGCAGTGCAAACGGCTGACCCGGCAATGCCACCGGCTGCAGCGTGCCGCTGCTACCCCAGGTGAAAGTGGTCTGCGGCAGGCACTCCTGTGCGCCGGTGTTCGGGTTAGTCGCGCACGCCTGCATCCAGTCCACCAAACTGCGACCGCTGGCCGTGCTCTCGGTGTAGTGCAGCGTATGATCGCGCACCAGCACACCGCCAGTGCCGTCAGCCGCCGTGTCGGTGTAGGTTTTGACGTGCGTGAGCCGGCTGCGCAGGTCGTTGCGCGCACCACCGACGTACTGCAGCTGCGCGTCGCCGCGCGCTTCATACGTGAAGCGCACCGCCAGGTCCGGCTGCTGGCCGTTGCTGCTGTTGCCGCCATAGCGGATCTGCACCGGTAGGTACTCGCCGGTGGTGCCGTCCTGACTGTACTGCACCGTCAGGTAGTTGCCGCTGCGGTCCTCGGTGCGCGCCAGCGCCCAGGCCAGCGCCTGGCCGTCGCTGCGGCCGACGGCCGCGATGGCGCTGTTGCCATCGACACCGTAGTAGTGGGTGCGACCATCTTTGGCCTCGACCTTAAAGCCGCCGTTGCCCAGGCGCGTCACCCGCGCGAACGTTTCCTGTTCGGTGCGATACTGCGCGCCCGCCGCCCAGTACGCGGCATCGTTGGCCGCCACATCCGTGCCCGGGTTGGCGCCGTCGGCGCGCACCAGGCGCATGCCATCCAGGCACAGCCGGTCGGCGGTGTCGAAGCTGACCCGGCCCGGCAAGCCATCCTGCGCGATAGTCTTGCCGCAGCGCTGGATCGACGACAGTCCGCCCAGTGTCCAGCCCAGTCCCGCCAGGCCGTTGCCACCGTTGCTGGAGTACGCCAGACTCAGCGCCGGCTGCAGCCCGGCCGTCCCCGGCGGCACCGGCAGCGCCATGCTATAGGTCGCCGCCCCGCCGTTGCCTACCGCCAGACCGCCCGCGAGACTGCCTGCGTCCGCGTTGCCCAGATGCGGCACCGATACCACCACCGGAATTGGCGTTGCGGAACTAGCACCCGTGCCGTTGCCGACGGTAAGCGTGACGCTTCCCGATTGGGCGAGCACGTTACCCATCGCGTCATAGGCGGACGCCGTGACGCTGTAGCTGCCGATGGCGGCATTGGTCCAGGTCGTGCTCCACGTCGTGCCACCTGCCGTTGCCGTGCCGACCAGCGTGCCGTTGGCGAAGAATTTCACCGATGCAATCGTATTGTTGGTGCCGCCGACCGAAGCGGTCAGCGTAATCGGCGTACCAAACGATGCCGTCGCGCCGTTGAGGGGACTCGACAGCGTCAACGTGGTGGCGGCGGCGCCATCCACATAGATCTGATTGACCATCGAGTACAGCGTCGATGTCCCCTGGCGGACCTTGGCCATCACCGGGTACGGCGTACTGCTAGCCGCCAGGCCGGACTTGCTGGCGTAGTAGGTGTCGGCCGCCGTGTCAGGCTGTCCAGCAATCCACTCGCCGTTGATGCTGAAGGCGATTTCGTCGTACGGACCGGTCCCGTTGGAGAGTTTGGCGCGCATGAACACGTTGGCCGGCGCCTGGTAATGGTCGCCGTCGAACGGCGTGGTCAGCGCGATGCGCAGGCTGCCCGGCATCGTGCAATTGTTGTCGCCGCACGGCAGGATGATGCTCTTGCCGCCCGCCGTCTGCGCCTGCACGTACAACGGCGTGCCGGCCGCAATGCCACCCACTACTGTGGCGCTGACCGCCGACAAGTCGATGTTGAAATGGTGACCAGTGCCCGGCGTGTGGCAGGTACCCTGCACGGTGCCGCTTTCGGGATCGCCGGACACATTGGCCACCCCGGAGAACACCTGGGTGCCGCCCATCGCCGCCGTCGGGGCATTCATGAACAGCTTGACCGCCAGCAGTTCGGTGCTGGCGTCCTCGCACACCCAGCCGTTGAGCAGCGGCGTGCTGGACCCATTGACGCGCACGCCATTGACCGTCCCCAGCAGGCTGCTGTTGGTGACATTGATCATCACCGGCGCGGAATCGAAGATGTTGCCTTGCGTGTCGGTGCCGCGCAGCTTGAAGCGGTACACCCCCGCGTCCACGCTGGCCGTCGCGGCCAACGCGAGGTTGTTGGTGCCGCTCGGGTTCGAGCTCGAGACCGACTTCACGGGCGTGGCGGCATAGCCGAGGCCGCTGTCTTGGAGCAGGTCGACCTTTGCCAGCAGGCTGGCCGGGTGCGTACCCGTGCCATTGAACGTGATGGTCGCCTGCTGACCGCTCGGCACCCGCGTATTGGTGGGCGTGCCGGTCACGGTGGCAGTCATGCCGCTCGAGGCCGGGGTTACCGTGACAGCCACGTTCTGCGACAAGCCGCCGAACCACTCCACGAACTCTTGCACCATCTTCCACTGGAAGTTGTAGGTGCCCGGCGTCGTCGGGGCATTGATGCCGAAGGTGAAGGTCTTCTGGGCACCGGGCGGCACGGGCGCGTCGACGGCTACCCGCTCACTCAGCAGCCAGAATTGGTTGTTCTGCGGATTTTGGGTGCCGAGGTTGTACGCATCAGTTGCATTCCACGTGGTGTTGCCGGTGTTCTTCATGGTCACCGACACCGTGGTGTACTGGCCCGCGACCAGGGTGGTTGGCACGCTTTGCGACACGAAGGTCGCGTCATTCACCGCGGCGACCGTGGAGACCGTCTCGTTGACCGTGGTGGTGCCGCCCAGGCCGGAGGCCGTCCACACGCAATTCGTGGGCGAACCAATCCACGCCGGGTCGGCGACGCCATTGGTGGCACCGTTCAGCGCCAGCGTGCCGCTGCCGGCAAAACCCGACCCCGTGGAGGTGCAGTTGTACGCAACCGACGAGGCGTCGGATGACGTCCACGACAGAGTGTAGGCGCGGCCGGCGAGCATCGGGTTCGGCGTGCGCGTCACGGCAAGCGTCGGCACCTTGGCCACCGGAACGGCGACGTTGGTCGACAGATCGCCGAACCAGCCGACGTAGTCCTGCACCAGCTGCCATTGGAAGTTATAGGTTCCAGCGGTGGTTGGCGCGTTGACGGTGTAGTTGAAGGTGTACGTCTGGCCCGGGGCCACGGAGCCGGACACCGGCACGCGGTTCGGGCTGATCCAGTTGGTGTTGTCGGTCGGATTCTGCGGCCCGAGCTTGTAGTTATTGGCGCTCGTCCACGTCGTGTTGCCGGTGTTCTTGTACGTCACCGCCACGGAATACGGCTGGCCCGGGACCATGGACGCCGGCACCGTCTGCGAGACAAACTGCGCACCGTTGACGGCAGCGGCCGTCGTCACCGTTTCGGTATACGTCTTCGTGCCGCCCGGTCCGGTCGCCGTCCAGGTGCAGGTGGACGGATTGCCGACCCAGGCGGCGCTGGCCGTACCCGACACGCTGCTGTTGGCGGCCAGTCCCGAGGCGCTCGCCGCATAACCGCCGGCAGCGTTGGGGGTGCAGCTATACGACACTGCGGTGGCGTTGGTCGTGCTCCAGTTCGCCGTGAACGCCTCGCCGGCCACCATCGGCGTGCGCGACACGCTGATCGTTGGCGGCTGCGGCACCGTCACCACGACATTGGTGGTTTTCGGGCCAAACCAGCCGACGAAATCCTGCACCATCTGCCACTGGAAATTGTAGGTGCCGGGGGCCGTCGGGGCCGTGACCGGGAAGGTGAAGGTATAGGTATTACCGGGGCCAACCCAGCCCGGCAAGTTGATGCGGTTCGCGGTCGTCCAGGTCGTGTTGTCGACCGGGTTTTGCGAACCCAGCCGGTAGTTGCGCTCCGGCGCCCAGGTCGTGTTGCCGACATTCTTGTAGGTGATCGAGACGTTGTAGGTCTGCCCGGGCGCCATGGTGGTCGGCACCGACTGGGAGACGAACTCCGCAGAGTTGACCGGCGCGCTGGTATTGACGGTCTCGGTCAGGGTCTTGCTGCCGCCGGGGCCGGTCGCGGTCCACACGCAGGTGGACTGGATTCCGACCCAGGCATTGCTGGCGGTGCCGTACACGCCGCCGGTGGCCGGGTCCATGTTGGAGGCGCTGGCGTTGTAGCCGCCGGCGCTGGCCGGCGTGCAGTTGTACGACACGGAGGTGACGTTCGTCGTGCCCCATGTCGCAATGAAGTCCTCGCCCGCGATCATCGGGGACGGCGAGCGCGTCAACGACAGTGTGGGCGGGTTGTAGACGGCGACCGGCACATTGGTCGTCAGCGGCCCGAACCAGCCGACAAAGTCCTGCACCATCCCCCACTGGAAGTTGTAGGTGCCCGGTGTGGAGGGGGCATTGACGGTGTAGCTAAAGGTATAGGTCTGGCCCGGCGCGACCGACCCGGAAATCGCTACCCGGTTCGGATTCACCCAGTTCGTGTTATCGATCGGGTTTTGCGGGCCGAGCTTGTAGTTGCGCGCGCTGGTCCAGGTCGTATTGCCGGTATTCTTGTAGGTGACCGACACCGTATACGGCTGCCCCGGCACCATCGTGGTCGGCACGGACTGGGATACAAACTGCGCATTATTGACAGCAGCGGCCGTCGTCACCGTCTCGGTATAGCTGCGGCTGCCACCGGCGCCCGTGGCTGTCCAGGTACAGGTCGACGAGGTCCCGGCCCAGGCCGCGCTGGCCGTGCCTGAAATACTGCTGTTGGCCGCCAGGCCGGAGCCACTGGCGTTGTAGCCGCCGGCGGATGCCGGCGAGCAGCTATACGACACCGAGGTCGCGTTGGTGGTGCTCCAGCTGACCGTGAACGGCTCGCCGGCGATCATCGGCGACGGCGAGCGCGACACGCTGATGGTCGGCGGGTTCAGGACGGTGATCGGCACATTCGTGGTGGCCGGTCCGAACCACGCCACGAAGTCCTGCACCATCTGCCACTGGAAGTTGTACGTGCCGCCAGAGCTGGGTGCCGTCACCGGAAAGCTGAAGGTATAGCTTTGGCCCGGTGCCACCGAACCGGACAGCTGCACCCGGTTGCTGGGGGTCCAGGTCGTGTTGTCGATCGGGTTCTGGGAGCCGAGGCGGTAATTGCCCGCGGCGGTCCAGGTGGTATTGCCGGTGTTCTTGTAGGTCACCGACGCGGTGTAGGTCTGCCCCGGCACCATCGTGGTCGGTACCGACTGCGACACGAATTGCGCGGCATTGACCGGCGGCGGCGCAGATACCGTGATCGGCACGTTCGTGGACGCGCCGCCAAACCACTGCACGAATTCCTGCACCATCCCCCACTGGAAGTTATAGGTACCCGCGGTGGACGGCGCGGTGACGGTAAACGTGAAGGTGTATTGCGATCCCGGTGCGACCGACGTGCCGAGCGAGACACGCTTCATGCCCCACGTCGTATTGTCGAATGGGTTTTGGGATCCCAGGAGATAGTTGTTCGCCGCCGTCCAGGTGGACGTGCCGGTGTTCTTCATCGTCACCGACACCGTGTACTGCTGGCCGGTGGTCATCGACGTGGGCACCGACTGCGACACGAACGTGGCGCCGTTGGTCTGGGCCCATGCCGTCGCGCCAGCGGATAGCGTCAGGATCAGTACGCCAAGCAGCCGGCACAACGCCGCGACGCTGAAGGGCGCCAGACAAGCGCTGCGAAGACGCAAAATGTGATGGCTCAGGCGCGGAAACATTGAGCGAAGCAGACGGTCCATGCTGTCCCTTGGTAATGATGGTGCGGCACGCAGTGCGATCGGGCCATGGGGCGGCCCGATGCGGCGCGCATGCGGCAGTCGGCGTACAAACGCAGCGTCAGGATGACGACGAGATGAGACGGGCCCGGCGGTTAACCGCCAGGCCGGAGTGCCCGCAGGGCAAGGATGTTGGAGGCACAGGCGCGGCGTCGTGCCGCAAGCCGGAGATTATGAAGTTTGGACGGGCGCACGTCAGACTCCCTAGTATTGTTGTTTTTGATATCCGCGCCGGCCGGGCGCGGGCAATTGAGTCTCTGCATCCAAACTCAATTTGAGAAAAACTCTCAAACTGCTCAATTGTTGTTTTTCGTGGCGGATTATGCAAGCGCCTTGGACGTGTTGTCCATCCCTAAATTATGGTAGGTCGGCTTATTTGAGTTTTTTCTCTAAAACGCTTGTCGTGGACTCAAATAGCGTGTTGGCCTGAGCAGTCGGATGCTCACGCATTCCTGGAGCGGCTGACCTGCTCAGAGGCGTGTAGCCATCTGCCGGGTCAGTCTTCATCTTAACTTTGAATGCAGACATACCTGCGGAAACGACGCACGGAAGATCGGATCCTTCGTGTCCTGCGGGAGGCTGAGGTCGCGGGCGCGGTGATCCGGGAGGACTGCCGCAAGCACCACATCATCGAGCAGGCGTTGTTCCGCTGGCGGAACAAGTTTGGCGACATGATGGTGTCCGATGTCCGGCAACTGAAGCAGCTAGGGTCGGAGAACGCGCATCTCAAGAAGCGCGTAGTCGATGCTGGCGAGGGAAGGCTCGCAGGAGATTGCTGCGATAGGGTTGGGCCCCGCCAGTCGGGCGTATCGTGCGGTGCGCGAGCCGGAGTGAGGGGTGCGACAGTAAAAATGCCGGTACAAACCGGCGTGTCATGACACGTGCGAAGGGCCTGACCTGTTCGTAGAGACTGACCTCTTCACGTCGTTAAGGGAGCGCTTAACGTCTTTAAGAACGTCGGTCGAGAAGAGTTGACTACGCCCGACCTCCTCCGTCGCGCGAATTTACCGGCGCTCACATAGCGGCCGAAGGTGGCAATTGACACATCCAGGTTGTCAGCCGCCTCTTTGGCCGTGAATTCCGCACCAATCACCGCGCTGAAGACTTCTTCCCGGCTGAAGTTTTCCATACTGTCATGTTGATACGCCAACAAACTAAAGAATTTCGCCTTCTCTTCCGTCGGGAGCGCACGGAACTGCGTCATGACGGCTTCCGCAGTGTGCTGATCCATTTTTAATTCCTCAGGATTTCAGGTACGTCTTCCGTTCCTGATAAAAATTTTCGTGCGACCCGGCCTTCAAGAAATCAATTACGGGCAGTTCCACTTCGGCCCCTGCAACTCTTGCTCTTCCTGCGCGGGGGACGATACGCAATCAGGAATTCTTGCCTTTTATGACACATCTGGTAGCCCCAGGTGCCCTGAAGATCTCCTACTCTTGGGCACGTAGGCCGGTGGCGGGCTGGCATCCACGGCGGCGCTAATCGAGACGAATGTCGGCTTCCGGATACAGCTCGGGCAAGAGAAATTGCAGGGCATTGAGCGGCAAACCAAAGCGCACCGGCCCGAGCGGCGTATCGCTTTGCAGCAACCCGGTCGCCAGCAGTCTCGACAGGAGTGCGCGCGCCGTGCGCTCGCCCAGGCCCGTCATTTGGCTGAATTCGCCGCGGGTGACCGGGCCGGCGGCGAACACGTGATACAGCGGCAAAATCGCTTCGATGCGCATCTGTTTGTCGTGTGCCGCACGGAAGCGGACCAAGGCGTCGATGCGCCGCTTCATGCCGTCGAGCTCCAGCATCCCGGCCATGTAGTTCACCTGGTCCTCGCAGACCGTCAGAAAGAACCGCACCCATTCGGTCAGCCCGGCGGCGGTCAGGTTGCCCCGCCCGTCCAGGTCGCCGCGCCGGGGCCCATCGGCATTGTGCAGATGGGCGTAATAGTCCTGCCGTGCCCGCGCCAGGCCCCTGCTCGGTGACCACAGGCCGTCCGACAGCGTCCAGAGCGCACAATGGCTCTGCAGGCGTGTGGCGCGACCATTCCCGTCCCGGAACGGGTGGACCCAGGCCACGCGATGATGGAGGCAAGCCACCGCAATCAGGCGCATGTCCCATCCCACCGGCTTGGCCAAGACCTCGTCCAGTCGCTGCAGAAAGCGCGGCACCGATTCAGCCGTCGGTGGAATATGCCGCCCCACCTCAACCGGTTCCTGGCGTAGCTGACCGGGGGCGATACGGGTGCCGTCGTCCAGCGTCCGGTCGCTCTCCTGCAGCCGGGCGTAGAGGGCAGCGTGCGCCGCGAGCAGAAAATCGGAGGTCAGCGGCGACTGGCCGGCCGCGACGCGGGCCTCCAACGCCTGCTCAGCTTCGATGTGGGCGACGGCAATGCGTTGCAGTTTGGCGACATCCGGGCGCTGGGAGAAATCGTGGCGTAAGGCGTTTTCAATGTTGAGCGGATGGGTCCCCTGCCCCTCGATGCGGTTGCTGTAATAGGAATTCATCGAGCGCACCAGCTCGCGCACGGCCGCCCGGGCCGTTGGATGCGCCGCCGCACTGAGGCGCAGCGCCGCTTGGACAATGCGCCCGGCCTGTGCCAGCAACCCGTCCAAGCCGATTTGGGGCAATAAGGGCTCGAATTGATGTGGGGAGTCGTACATTTTGCCGAGTTATTTGCCGGTCACATAATAGTTTAACTCACTGATTTTAACGCGTTTTTTACGTGATTTCCACGAATTTGCTAGACAAAATTTGCCGATTATTTTGCCGCTCAATATGCCGATCTTCATGCGACCCGTTTTACCCGCACGCTACGGAGTATATATACTCCGTAGCGTGCGGAATGACCGGACGGTAGGTGAAGTATATACACTTCACCTACCGTCCGTACAACAGAAGCATTCCTCAGGGCAAGCATGAAGTATATATACTTCATGCTTGCCCTGAGTCACTTGCATTCCTACCCAATGGCCCAAAGTCGTCTTGAACTCGCGCAGTCGACCATCGAAGCGTATTTCCAGCACCATGCCGTGCGCGTGTTTACCCCGAACGCTGTCGCGACCATCCTGGCCGAACACCGGTCGGCGTGGCATTTGGCCAAGGGCATGACGCTACGGGACTTCATCGCATACTTTTCCGATCTGGGCCTGCTGACGCGGCTGGATTTCCCATTCCCCTATCGGGCGGAATCGCGTTACGTCTGGGGACAAGTTCCCCTGTTGGAAGTGCTGCTGACCTTGAAGCCGGGCGCGTATTTCAGCCACGCCACCGCCATGCGCCTCCACCGGCTCACGGAGCGGCTTCCCGGCACGATCTACGTGAACCACGAACAGCGCCCCCAAGCCAAAAACCCGCACCTGGAACAGCGCAACATCGACGCGGCGTTTCAGCGCCGTCCGCGCATGTCGCAAAACGCCGTTGACTTGGGGAACGTCCGCGTTTGTCTGGTCAATGGCATGCACACCAATCAACTGGGAGTGATCGGCACGCGCCTGGCCTATGACGGCAGCACGCCGGCGCAAGTCAGAGTGACGTCCGTGGAACGGACATTGATCGATATCGCGGTTCGTCCGGCCTATGCCGGCGGTGTCGCCGAGGTGTCCCGGGCATTTGCGCTGGCCCGCGAACGGGCCGATGCCGAGCGCATCGCCGACCTGCTGCACAAGCTTGGCTATGTCTATCCATACCACCAGGCGATCGGCTATTACCTCGACCGGGCCGGCTATCCGATTGCCGCGGTTGACCTGTTCCGCCGTCAGGGGCTGGAATTTGACTTCTACCTTGCGCACGAGATGCGCGACCGCCGTTACATCAAGGAGTGGCGGCTGTACGTGCCCCAAGAATTTGCCTGAGCGCGCGGCAGGCAGAAACGCTCAAGTGCCGGTGGTGCGGCATGGTGGCCGGGCACCCCATGCCAGTCTCCTCCATAGCGCCACTGCACACCGGGGCGTGGGTGGACTGTAGTCCATCGCAAGTCGTACCGCGTGCCGCCCGCACCACCGACGTCGCGGATGCCGGCATACATTACGCGGCCACGCTTTGGCCGGCAGATCACCTGAGAGCGGCCATCGCGCACGCCACGGTCAGTGGCCGCCGCCGGGCGGACACAGGCGACGGCTGCGCACCCAGCGACCGAGCAGCATGCTGAAAAACACCACTGTGTGGAAATGCCCAACGACCGCTTCTTCCATGGCAAACAGCCGGGCGCCATCGCTGCACGGCACAAAGTCCCCGAATCCGACTGACGTGAACAGGATCGTTGAGAAATAGAACGGCGTAATGCCGGTGCCACTGCCGTCGCAGGGACCACTCGCCGAGCCATATTGGCCGAAGGCCGCCCAGCCCAAGCCAAAGCACGCAATCAGCAGGATTGTGTGGCAGGCGACCAGCAGCAACAGTATCAACTCGGTCAACCGTTGGTTGGTGCCGGTCGGCTGCTCAAATCGCAGAACGATGATGGTGATGAAGGTCACGTAGTACGCCAGCACCGCCGCCGTGTACCAGCCCAGGCCGGCTGGCCCCAACCGCGCGCTCCAGAAAAACAGGCCAAGAAAAGGAAGCGCGGCGACCGACAGGACGCCGATCTCAGCGGCCGAGCGGCCCGGCAATGAAAAACGAGCATGCATTGTGTCTGTCCAATTCTGGGAAGGCCCCGTGCCGGCGCGCGTCCCGTTCGGCCAAGGCGATGTGCGCCATCCGTTCTGGACGGCCGGCGGTGCCACGCCGCAAAAGCGCAGATCGACTGCGATGGAAAGTGCCCTACCCGGGTGCCACGGCGCGCGACCGTCCTCCGCACGCGTTGTTCCGGTGACTCATCTTGGCGGTTCGCGGTTGCGAAGGTAGAGCCCGTTGATCAGCTGTCCATCCGAAGCAGGTCAAGCTCCTCCAGGCGAATCGCCAGCGCCGTGGGCGACACCCGGAACTGCTTGGCCAGGGAGACAACCGGCCGGCCATTGTAGCGTTCAGCGCTAGCGAGCAGCACAGACAGGTCTCGCAACGTCGTGAGGCGTTGTCGTGCCTCCCCCAGGCCGGTGCCGAAAAGCGCAAACGCCGTGTCGTCCGTGAGCGACAGCGTGCCTTGGCCGAACGTTGTGGCGAATCGACTGCGGACCAATGCGGCCGGCATTAAGAAGCTCGAGGCAAACTTATCCGCCTCGGCCTCGATGCGGGTGCGCGCTACCTCCGAGCCGTCGATCGGCCGGTCCCGATGCGCTTCTTTCAGCTGCGGGTGGAGGATGACATGGCCCAGTTCATGGGCTGCGGTGAAGCGGCGCACTTCCTGTCGCAGTTGCCGGGAGACGCTGACCCTTCCGGGTTGGGCTTCCAACAGCCCGGCCACTTCATAGGTTTTGCCCTTCAATGGAAAGCTGCCGAGCGTCTCCACCACATTGAAACTGTAACCCAGCAGTCGAAGCGCCACTTCCGGTTCCAACAGCTGGGCCGGATCGGCCGGCACTTCGGCATCGGCCCAGAGCTCGGCACGACGGTGCCAAATAATCCTTCGCAAATCAGACGCGCGGCTCTCAATGTCTTCGCCTGAGTATTTCGTCTTTGCGCTCGACCACAGGGTTGCAATCGGGTCAGCGTCTGCATCCGAGCTCGATGCGACGTCCTCGGCACGCAGCCTGGCCATGCGCGCCAGCGCGGCTTCATATTTGGTCGTTGCCGTCTTTTGCAACTGGTCGCATTCCTGGCGCCGTTGGCGCGCCCAGTACGTTCCTTTAAACGATTTCAAGTTAAGACTGATGACGAACGCGGACGAGGTCACGCCCGCGAGCGCGGCGCTCAGCGCGACGCCAGTATCGCCGCGCGCCCCTTTAAACCCGACGTCGAAAACCTTGCCTGAAAGGTCGATCAACTCCAGGCAGGCAGCCGCGATCTTGAAGGGAATCTCGGTCGCCAGCTTCAGCTGGTCCAGCGCAGCCGCAGCCAGTGTTCGCTTCTCCCGTTCGTCGGCCGCAGCGTCGCGGGCTCGGCGAGCGCGGATGACTTGATCAAATGCCTCTGCGTCATCTTGGAACAGCGTGGTCAGCAACGGCACCAAGGTTGCCTCGATCCGGTTGCAGATGTCCTCAATGGCCGGGTGATGCAGACGGTATTCGGCCCGTTCCAGCGTCAGTCGACCGACGGTCACCACCAAGTTGGCCGATAGCAGTCCAAGCAACGCGGCGGCGCTTCCAGAACCAGGCGCGTGGCCGCCGGAGCCAAATTTATCCAGTAATGCGTTGGCCGGGAGGGCGAGTAGGGTTTTCATTGTTGGCAAGCAGAGGGTGTTGGGGCGCTTCGCGCGTAGCCGATCACAGCTTTTTCACCAGCGCGTCGATGGCTTCGATCGCCTGGATGCGATATTCCGGCTTGACTTGAACTCGGTGTCCGCTGATGGTGAGCTTTCCCGTTTCCATGATGGCGAACGGTGTGCCGCGCGCAAAGGCCACTACGCCAGTGGTGCCGAAGTCGCGGATGTCCACGATGCCATCCTTGGTCTTCGAAAACGTGAAGTGCTCCGGATAGGACTTCACGAGTGCGTCAAGGTCGCTGTCAATGCCGGAAAGCACCGCGGCAAAGGCCGAAGCGGATCCCATATATTGAGTCAGGCGGTTCTTGACGATCAGGTGCACCTTGGGCAGGTCGCGTTTCGCCGCCCGCATCTTGCTCGCGAACGTGTATTGCGCATACACCTCGGACGGCAGCTTCAGGCCGTAAATGAGCGAAAACGCATTCCGGATCGCTCGCCGTGACGAATCGTCCGCCATGACGGGCAAAATAACCCGGTCCGCTGCGGCCAACGCGATTTGCGTGTACATCGAAAAACTGGGGTTCGTGTCGATGAAGACGACGTCGTAGTTCTGGTGAAGCTGTCCCAGAAAATCGCGCAGCCAGAGGATGACAGCAAGCCAGGTATTCACGCCCGGAAGCTGAATGTTTGCCAGTGAGTTCATCGCGATGGCCTGCAATTCAAGCAATGGATCGCCGCAAACCAGGTGAACGTTTTTCGGGAGCGCCGCGTTGTACTGACTCGGGTCGGTAATGAAATCGGCAGCATTAAATTGCGGCAGGTAGTGCGCCGACGGCATGCGCAGGTCGAAGTACCCGCCGACGCTGCACCGTGGCGTCATCCCCTGGCGTTCCAGCAGCTTTTTGCTTCCGCCGTTGGCCACCCCCCCGAGCATCAGCTCGGAGAGATTCGCCTGGGGGCACATATCGACCGCGAGGATGCGCACCTTGGGACGCTTTCGCGCATAGCTGCAAATCGCTTGAAATGTAAGACTCGTCTTACCGGTCCCGCCCTTGTTGTTCCAGATCGTATAGGTGCGCATGTTTCCCTTCGTGTACAAATCGGACTGTAGCATGTACAAATTGGACGTTGAGGCGTCCATTTGTCACGAATTGTTTCTGATGAGACTTTGCCCATTCTCCGCGTTCACGGGACGCCTTCGCGAACCGGGCGCCGTTGCGTCCCGCGGCTTTCCCGCCGAGGTTGCCGGCGTCACCGGGACGTCGTCGCGGCCGGCCGTGACGGCACCCGGCGGGCCGGCCGTGCC
>SPQI01000141.1 GCA_004570315.1 Oxalobacteraceae bacterium OM1
AGGGTGGGTCAAAATTCGATGAAAATCGTGGGTCAGTTTTACGTGAACATCAACAAGTCGGAGCAGAAACTAATAGGGGAGGTCTCGATGGAACGCCGTATATGGAAGACAGATTGGCCCGGCCTTGAGAGTGCCAGATATGAGTGGTCGATATGAACCCAACGATGCATGACCTGCTTAGCGTTCGTGATTGCAAAACCTTTTGCACCGTCACCTATACCTACCGACGACTCTAACGCGCACCATTCGGCTTATTCGTCGCTGCACTCTGCGGTTCATCGCGCACGCATGTCGTGTTTTCTGCGTGCGTATGTCGCACGAGACGTGCAGCAACCACTCTGGGGTCAAATTGGTTCATGTGCCGCACTATGCTAATAAGCCAAGTAAACGACTGTAAAGAGAGGCCTGACGTCGAACCAAGTTGACATTTAAAATTGTAGGCACGCAGCCGTGTTGTCGGTCACGTTTGGCTACTGGAACAGCACGATCTCTCGACCCGGAACCTATACCTACCGCCGCACGTGCGGTGAACGCTGCTTTTCGGGATCTGGCACAGGAAATGAGGCGTTGTCGCTCTGACGTGTCACCTATACCTACCGACTTATTAAGTACTCGGTAGGTATAGGTTCCAGGTCAGCCTTAATGCCTGCGTTTAAACGCACATTGCAAACGATTTGACTTGGGTTTCTGTCCGACGTCGGTAGGTATAGCTGACAGGTCATATGTTGAACTCCATGCGGTGCCCTGCCAACAAATGGCCTATGCTTTGCGATGATGGGGAATTGAGGACTAGGTCGTGGCTGGCGGCAAGTTGACTTGGACAAGACTTCAGCCCCAGGCGCGTCACCGCGGAAAAGGGATAAGTACATGGCAGACAAGGGTTTCCTGAACATTTTTATCGACACGGAATTCACCGACTTGGTGGACCCGGAGTTGATCTCCCTCGGCATGGTCAGCGATCGGGGCGAAGAACTGTACATCGAAGTACCTTTCCCGAGGGAGCAATGCACAGCCTTTGTGCGGGAGACGGTATTGCCGTTGCTCGGCCGTGAACCGCATGCCGCCATCGCCTTGGACGATGCCTATCTCCATATCTATAAGTGGTTGGAACTAGTCAGGCGCGGCAATGAAGAAATTTTTCTTTGCGCGGACTATGACGTCGACTGGGAGCTATTCTGCCAAGTGATGGACAACCGCCCCCCCGCCTGGGTGCATCACAAACCGGTTGCCCATGACATTAACGAGTTATTGCTCTATTCGTTCCATAGGAGAACCGGCTTACCTGAACATCATGCACTCTATGACGCGCGCGCCAATCAGTATGCATATCGGCCAGGATCCGGTCTGCCGGTTCAGTAGGAGGTGCGCCGCGAACAGTCGTCCGAAGGGAGTTAGCGTTACATTGCCTCGAAGACGGCTCCAGTGTGGATGGCCTCGCCTTCAAAAAAGTCAAGCTGGCGCACATGCGCCTCTGCCCGCTCAGGCTCAGCCGTGAAGAGGACGACGGCTAAGTCTTTCAATGCCCTTGTGCAGCTTACATAAAAAAGACGACGTGTCCGATCCTTGGTCGTTTCTTCACCCGCTTCTATGTGTTTCTTATCGTTATCGGAGGGCGCTTTGAGGCCAAGGTATTTTTCGTAAGAAAACTGGGAGTGGGTACTCTCGGCATCGTCAAGGACGACGAGCACCCGCTCGAATTCGGCCCCTTTTATTCCTTGTTGCGTCCAGAAGGGTGACCGCTCTGAGATATAGGCTTGGTACGCCAAGAGCTGACTCGCAGGGCACGCTAGAAACGCGTCCATTGAAGCCACCTCCTTGTCGGACTCATCGTCTTCTTGATCGTCGTCGTGGCCTATCCCTTCTTCGGGTTCAGTCTGAAAGGCTGCAGGTGCGTTTGGGTCCAAATACGATACCAGTCGAGGGTCGAGGATCAATAGCTCGCCGGCATTTACTTGTTTCAGAAGGTCGCCAATCGTAACGTTGGAATTCCCTGCTAAGCCTGCTGCGATCGAAGCGATAAGATCTGCAAGCTCTTTAAGGCGTTCTGCTACGTTCACTCCGACAAGGGAATCCTTATCCAGAAGTGGCGAGTACTCGCGGACTAACCGCATCACTTCGAGGTGTCGCCCATTCGTGTGTGCAGTCGCTATTGGAATCAGGAACTTTACGAACGGCGAAATGGGCCATGCAGAGCCATCCAAGAAACCATCTTTGAACGCTGATGGAGCTTTGGAGTTGAGCGCGGTATAGAGGTCTCCGAACCCTAATCGCCGTGCAGCCATCTGGTGAACAATGACGAGAAGCTTTACCCGCTTTTGGTCATCCTCTCCTGGTCGCCACTGATCATCGCCGGTTCGCGCCGCCATCCAATCGCGTACTCGAGCCAGATTGGCATCCCGTGTGTCGTCCGCAGGCAAAATGAAAAGGTGGGCTGAGCCCTCAGGGGGCGGGACGACCCCCTCTGGCCCTAAACGTTGGCCCGGTACCTGAACGAGATCATCTCCATCACGCCGAATAGCATTGGCGAGATTCAGAACCTTCGTTGAGCAGCGAAAGTTTTCAGGCTTCGGAATATCGGCCCAAGCGGGCTCCGCTTCCACCAAACCGGTGCCCGTAGCGTAAATTCGTTGCATCGGATCGCCGAAGAAGCCTAAGCAAAGCGAAACCCCGGGTTCACGCTCAACGGTCTTTAAAGCTTCCACGACTTCGGTAGTCGTATCTTGGCTTTCGTCCACAAAGACGAAGGGGAACTGGCGCGCGAGAAGGGTTCGGAAGAGAAGACGTTCGGCAATGAGGTGGGGCACGAGCTTCAGGATGTCGTCGTGGCCCAAGATGCCCTTTGCGTAGTCGCTACCCGTCCCATACCGGAAGCCTTTAACCGCATCGATGCGCCCCGACTGCCGGCGGAGGCGCTCTAGTTCTCGGGCGTCTTTGTCTTTCGTGCGCTGCTGAACCCGCGGACCATAGGTAGCCTGCTTCTCTTCAAGGGCCGCAATTTTTTCCGCGATACGCACTGACACCCAGACACGAATATCGTTCTGGAACGGCTTCGCCAGCAACCACATGAAGCTGTGAATCGTCGAGACGTGGACCAACGGGTCACTGCCTACGTCTCTCCAAATTTCTTCGGCTGCGATTTCTGTGTAGGTAATGCAGGCAATACGCTGACGGAATTTTCGCAGCTTATCACCGTGCATTCGGACGACCGACGACAGGGCCTTGATGAGAGAAGTAGTTTTTCCTGAGCCAGCGCCGGCCTTCATTATGAAGCTGCGCGGTGGAGTGCTCGCAAGACAGCTTCTCAAGTCAATGTCGGCCTGCGTGTCTGGCTTATTCGCGCGGCTAACCATGCTCGCCCCTTGCCGCGACTTCGATGCGAACAGCCTCTGGCATTCCCGACTCTCGTTCGATCTGCAGTTCGTCCTTCAGCCAAACAAGCCCGTCACGGATATAAGTCGGTACATTCCACTCGTGCTCGTCTTCGGTAAGGACGGCGAGCGCGAACTTCGTCTTATCAAAACTCTTGCCCGAAACCCTTTTATGAAGACCTTCAGCAAGAGCCACAGGATCGGCGGCCCCACCCTTGACGATCAAACCAAGTTGCTTCCTCATCGCCCCTTGAGACCATTCTGGGTTTTCGAGGCCAAAGTCTTCCTCAAGCGTTCGCCCATAGAGGTTTTCAGTGGCTCCATTCCAAGTGACAGCGCGTTCAGTTTGATAGGCCACTCGAACCTTCGCGCCGTCATCAAGTTCGTGAGTTTTGTCTGCGTCCGAGGCGGCTCGCAGAGCTTCAATTGTGAGCTTGCCAGGAAGCCATTTAATAAGGGTTTGATTTGACGTCGCCGCCCCTTCCTCCCTGGGCAAACAAGCTGTGCCGTATTTCTTCTTAGGTGCTGGAGCTACAGGCTCCTCGGCGGCTCGAGCCTGCATACCACCGCCCTCTTCCGTGTCGGCTGGGACCTCGAACTCCTGGATTTCTTCGTCGTCTACTACTCCGCCCGCCCCCTCCGCTACGAGCGCGACGCTATCGATATCCGTGATAATCAGCGTTGTCAAACCAAGAAACTCGATGAGCGATTGAAAGCGGTGTCCGAAGGCCCCCCCGACTTCCAGAATGCAGAGGCAGGCTGAGCGGAGAGGCTTTGCAACCTTCTGAATCATGACCGGGAGGAGCAACCTTTCAACATTGCCTTCGACAAGGATCGCAGCGTCTGCGAAGAATAGATCGCAGTGGGTGAGTTTTAGATATCGCTCTAGAAAATCGCGATCGTCTGGCTGGGCTTGGTAAAACGCAGATAGATTAAGGACTTCTGTTCGCTGTTCCGATCCGGCTTTCTTACGTCGGAAGTAGCGGATCGGCTTGAAACCTCGCTCGTACAGAATATGCGGTGAGTGGGTCGTGATGACCATTTGACTGCTAAAAATACTTCTGTTGTCGCCATCAATCTTCAGGAGATCAAGAACATTTCGGATAAAGACTTGTTGAAGCTGGGCATGGAGATGGGCCTCAGGCTCCTCGACGAAAATCAGATGCAATGGAGGGCGATTTTCCATCGAAGCCCATTTGTTTTGAGCGTCGAGAATCTCCGCGACCATGTAGATTAGGTTCTTAAATCCGAGCCCGTTATAACTATCAGGAAGGGTGGCCGTATCATCCTCGTCTCCAATTTGATAGTGAACCCGTGCATCTTGATTCATGACCTGTGCCGGGTCCAACGACGACATAATTTTCAGCTTCGGATTGTTGATGCCAGGGTAACCGAGCTCGGCGAGCCGATCGAGCAGCGGCTTGAATACCTCATCCAAGTGAACGTTCAACGCTTGTTCGGAATCGAACAACGCCTTGAGGGCGGTATGATCTTCTTGCTTCTGTTGAAGGTTGCGTTTGTAAAAGCGACTTAGCCGCTTTGACAGGTCTTCGGATCTGCCGCCGGCTTCCGGATTTGGATCGGCAAGATGTCGCTGTGCGCCGAGGTTGTCGATCTGAATAAGCGATCTCAGAATTGCTCCGCCACCCGGCTCTCCGCCCAGTTCGTCTGGGGCATAGTCGCCAATTTCACAAAGGCTTTCGTCAAATTGCGCATGGTCTAGGATGAAGTAGCGCAGCTCGTATTCATTCCTGAACTCTCGCTGGAGATAGTCCGTCATGGAACGGGGCCAGGGGACATATCTCGAATCGGGCGGCAGACCAGCGGACTGCTCGGCACTCTTGGCTTTAGCTTTCTGATAGTTCCGAACGAGCTCGATGGGACTCCGGGCTGTCAGGGAAATTCGTATGCCAACTTTCGTACCTTCCCACGCGGTGCTTGGGAGTAAAGGGATTACGAGATATAGATCGGATGCGGCGACTTCAAACCAGAGATCTAGGTCTATGCTCGGGAGCGAAAAGCCTTCGAGATTCGGGTCTGCCAAATTGATATCGCCCGCTTCCTGAAAAAGTTTCCAGCAAGAAGAGTTGAAATCATAGAGGCTAAAACGATCCCTTCCGCCTGTAATGAATGCATAGATGGCCTGAGTTGCTGACGTTTTTCCACTGTTATTCGATCCAACAAATATCGATATGTCGTTGGCCAGCTCAATGTGAGCGTCTTTGAGACGTCGAAAATTTCGTAGACGATAAGAGTGGATATGCAAGGAAGTCTCCGGTTGGATTATTGGGAATTTATAGAATGGGTAAGGTCAATACGAGGAAGTGTCAGTGTCCAGTTCTTGCCGAAGACTGTAACCCGGGCCATTGTCGGTATACCATACGTGAACGGACCGAATGCTCCGGCATTCCGGGCAACGAAGTTCGAATTGGCGGTCGCGTACCGCCTTGCGTTGCTGTCGAATCCAATCCTGCATATAGGGTGATTGCGGCTGTCGTGCCAGCGAATCATAGTTATCGATCTGACGACTAAGGTCGACGCACTCCTGAGAGCCGTTGATGACAGCAACCGTATTCAAAGAGCCGCTGCGGTCACGCTCGCGCCCATGACGGTCGGCTTCGAGCTGGTGCAGTAATTTTTTATTGGGACTGACGACGCCAGAGGTGTCATGCAACGACACCGTACGCGCGTCGGCACGCCCGGCACAAGCTACCTGTCCCAGGCACACTCGGCTCATGAACTGACTCGCGGCTGGTCTGAACGGCGAAGCGGCACCGCCCCATCCATCACGCTAAAGCATTTGTCATTCAAGCATTAGCTTTGGCCCTGCGCCAGGGGCGCGTCGTACATCTTTTTAAGGAGCGGCGTCACCAGTTCCAGAGTAGTCCCCCAGTCCCCTTCGATGAGCATTCCATACTTCTCCGTGAGGGTCACTTCGCGGTCAAAGGAGAAGTTGGTTGGTGTCTCTAGGCCGACGATGAGCTGCAGGCCGGTGGGCAACTTCTCCGCGATGAAGCTTAGAACGGCCGGAAGGTTGAGATCGTCTTGCGCCTGCTGATTGGGAGAGTCGATAACCACCGGGACGTCGTACGTGCCAGACCTTCCCTGCACGGTACGCCAGATAGCGGCGTAGTAGGCCAGTATGGAACGCGGGCCGCCGCTGCCCGAGAGGGAAGGACGCGACGCCAGTTGCACGTTCTTGGTTGGCACAGCGGGCAGTTGCAGTGCGATACGGCTGGCTGCATAGTGCTCGCGGAAATCCGTCAGGATTGCCTTTGTGCGTTTGAGTGAGCGGAGTTCGTTCATCGCGGTTTCAAGCGCATCAATGGTCAGCACCACGGCGTCGATACTAGCTTGTATCTGCTTGCGCTCCGCTTCAAAGGCTGCGAATGCCGACTCGGCACCAAGGCTGCCGACGACGTCCTTGAACTTCATTTCCCCCTTGCGTGAGTCCAACAGGCTGGAAATGCGTAAGTAGTTCTCGTTGAGTGAATTCAGCTCAGAGAATGCCTTGTGCGTCCGCCTACGAACCTCCGCGGCATCCTCGCGGAGCCGTGCGGCAAGCTCCCGAAGCACCCGAGCATCCTCGGCGAACTCCAGCAGGTCAAGGAAGGGCTTGTCATGCTCGGCATGGCACGTGGGGCAAATGAGTGGCGCTGCGCCTTCTTTAAGAAGGTACTTCGCATCGCTGTCGTATGCAGCCAAGGCTCCTTCGGCGAGGCGTATCTGGTGATCCAGGTTCTTAATGAGCTCTTGCTCACGGACAATAGTGCTCCTAAGACCCTCTTGTCGAATGTTGAGCTCATTAACTTCTTTGGTGAGCTGCTCAATTTGGACGGCAAAGTTGTCGGCGTTGACTTTGGGGCCTGTCAGGGGGACGGACTTGCTGAAGCGCTCGATGGTGCGCTCCAGTAGTTTGTATTCCCGGCGGTGTTCCTCGAGCGTCTTGGAATATTGGAACTTCTCTGCACTGGCTGCGTAGTATTCAGGTGGGCAGACGCCAGTGAAGTATTCGAGAATTGGCTTGAATGGTGCGCTAAAGCGCTTCATACCACTGAAAGTATTCCATTCAGCCTGCCAACTTCCGTCTTGGTTTACGTAGAACGGAGCGAAGAAGCATGCTGGGTCAGCGGGAACAACTTCTGCCTGCTTCTTATCAGAGAAGACTAGGTTGAAGTCAGTTATCTCGCAAAAGCGCTTAGACCATTCGCCGAACTTGACCGTGGAAATAAGGAGCTCAAACGTAGCGTCAAAGAGGGCGCGTCGGCCGTCCTGATGGAGTGCGAAGTAGCGCTTGTCATCGACAGAGAACTCGAGCAGCGAGACAGCGTTCTCGTCCCACTGTTCGAGCTTTCCTTGCGGCGTGGCGCCGAGCGTCTCAAACAGGCTCCGAATCAGCGTCGTCTTGCCGGTGTGGTTTCTGCCCACCAGCAGGTTTTTGCTCGGATGGAACTCCACGTGACGAGCCTTGTGCTCCCGATGTGAGAGCAGCCAGATGTTTTTGAATCGGAAGCGATGCATAGTCTTTAGTTCTCAAGCTTCGGACGAGGAGTCTCAGTTCGGGTCCACGCATTTTGTTATGGCTCTCATGATAAACCGGGCTATCAGGTCGTTGTCGCGATGGGCACTGAACTGGACCTTAAGCTCGGCTAGCGCGGCCTCGACGAATGGCCGCAACTTCGATGTGGGTGGGTTGGCTGCAATCCAAGCATCGCAGAAGTCCTCGATTTCTCTGGAGACGGCAGTCCCTCCGATGAGTCGCTCCTGCTGGGCGCGCGTGGCTGCGACACGCACAGACGAAATGGTCATGAAATCTAGCCCTTCTGCCTGAAGCTGGTTCATCCAATCATTAAATAGCGCATTGCGGTCGGGCACGGCCTCCAGCGCCGCCAGAGCCGCGATAAATGAGCCCCTGGAAAACCCACGTTCCTTGACGAGTTCGTCGAACGACAGGCAGGTGTCGGTTCGCCGAGTCAGGGGAGAAATTTTCATTAGGAGCGATTCGACGAAGGCCTTGGCTTGACCCGCGTGCCCGGGGCTACGCTCGTTCAGCAAGTCCAGCGCTGCCTCAATTGCAGGCGCACTGAGGTTATCCGGGTGTATGGCGACCTTCTGGAGCTTGATGCGGGTCAGGTCCGGCGGCGGGCCACCGGGTGACAGCGAAGCAAAGGCGTCAGTCAACAGCTGCACATGGTCGGCTGCTAGGTCAGAGAGCGCGCAAGGCATCGTCGTTGCTGTTGAACTCCCGGTTTTAAGCGGGAAGTCGCAGCCCTGATTTGAGAGGAATACGCCCTCTACTGGCAGCGCCGTGAAAGCGTTCAAGCTTAGGTGCAGCTTGCCTAGAACGGATTCCGGGACCTTCTTGAAGTCGGGGGCCTTCGGCAACTTTGGTGGCGCAGCCTTTGCCTTAGCTCCCTTCGTCAAAAGTACCGGTGGAGCCTTGGGTTCAGAGGTGCCGGTGAGCACAGACCATGTCCAAGTGCCGGAATCCTTCTTCTTAACCTGGTAGACCTTCACCCGCGTCGGGGCTGTCACGGAGTCAAGCTCGGCAACATCCTGAACGGATTCGAAGAGGAGTAGAAAGTCCGGCTCATTGGCCTTCTCCAACTCCATCATTCGGAAGACGGCCCAGATGCGCGAAAAGTCGACGCCTTTGGCCCCGTGCCCTCCGCCGGACTCAGAGTACTTGGGATTGTTTGCAACGGACAAAAGCTCCGATGCGCCGATGGTACTACGCAAGCCGTCCTCACTATCCGCTTCCGTTTACACGGAGCAATTCTTGTTTTTAGTACGTCTCATTATAGTTGTGACCGCTAGTTCGTCACAACGCATTGGAACATGCATTGTATTCATGAACTGCAGACGCTCCAAGGTGATTTTTCGCTCTTGAGCAATTTAGCAAATGTGTTGTGTCGACTGCTTGAGAATCCGCCGCGGCCTTCGCGAGACGAGCGACCGCACTCTAGCCTTGAGCAATCACTTGCGAGGATGCTTTCAAGGACTGCTTCTGCCCGCACCCGGCCGAATGCCTGTTCAGTTGCAATGGCAGCTCTGTGCCGCTTTTCTGCCATTCAAATTTGCGGTGCGGACTTCCGAGCCTGGCCCACAACGGTCCTTTGCCTCTCCCAAAGCGGCCGTCCAATGCTAGAGCTCAGCGGGTGATAAAAAGCGCAGTTTTTTGACGGCCCGCGGAGACGAAATGTTAGGTGGCATTTCTCCGCACCACCGTTTGATTGACTATTCGTCGGTTGATCTTCTTCTTCCACTCAAGCTGCTTTGTTTAGAGGACTCGCTTTCTTCGAGTCTGCATCAGGAACTTGTATTCAGATTCAAAGATGTACCCAAGTTGATATGCGTGAATTATCAAGTCCTCGTTTGCATTTGCGGCTTCATCGTCGATGATCCGTCGCAGCCCCGCGAATAGGTTTCCTGTATCAATTCCGATGAATTTGTTTACGCAAACGTTCCCGACGTATGTCTTGTTACCGTTCAATTGATTCTGGATGTAGCAAAGCTCCTTGATCTCTTTGCCACAAGGACAATTGTCCCAATCCTCCTGAACTTCGATTCCAACAAGCCGCCATTCGTTTTTGACATCACTCCAATCCGACGCATTCGAAAGCGGAAGGATGTGGGCCTTCAATTTTTCAAAGTTATGTTCGGCCATCGCTAACTCCTGGTGGATGACACCTAACGTCTGAATTCACCGGCCTAGCCCGCCTTTCGCGCAGGTCCGGTGGAACGAGAGGTTAGCGAGCATAGGTGTCCTTCATGCGATGTACTCAATGGGAAAACGATTTGAATGGTCTGGAAAGATGTCATACATGAAGAATGTCTGTCGGTAGCGTGCGAACGCAATAGGTTCGTGAGCGATTAACCTACTCAGGAGTTGTTCCATTGAGGGGAGTGGTGTGACACCAGACTCACGAAGGCGGGCCCTCATTCGCGCCCCTCGCTTCTCAAGAGCTGCGGTGGTGCAGTGTTCACTTTTGTAGCTGCGCCACGCCTCCTCGAACAGGCCTTGCGCAGTCGTCCGCCAAAAGAGCCCCGGAGTTGTAGCTTGCTCCATGGCTTTTACGGCATCGGCAGGTGACTTGGTCCGGAGGAGTGTTAAGTACAATGCAACGTAGGCTTTCTCTAGTTCCCCAGCGGTCAGCGTACGGGTTGGGCCGATAAGTCCCCAGAACGGCGCTCGGTCGCCCATCCGCATTACCTTGGCCAATGCCCCACCGGTACAAGCTGCGACTGCAATCATTAGGTTGAGACCAGTCGCTACGTTTAGCTCCGTAATGGGAATTTTTATTTCGTCCCAGTCGACGAGAGAACCATCAGCAAACTGAAAGCCGTCTTCGTTCCCATGGCACTCAATGTGCAGCATTGGAATAACATCGTGCTGTTCCGCATCTTCCTTGGCCATCAAAAGGCACTGGAAGAACTCCGCGGCATTTTCAACCCGTATGTATCGGACATCCGGCGAGGGAGAGTATGCAGATGCATGGGGCTCCAAATCTTCGAACAGGCGCCTCGCGGTGTTGTACTCACCTTTAGGAATCGAATCAATGACCAAGATTTGGTTGAAGCGGTTGGAATTCATGCGTCCTCGCTAACGACAGCGATAACCAGCGGGATAGCCGTCTGTGTTGATTAAATGGTTAGAGCGCATCGAACTGATCCTTAAACGTTCCCATTCGTGGCCCAACGTTTGCTCGCCGCTCAAAATCCAGAAAAAATTTCAACACACTCTTCACCACCCACGCAACAGTTGCGTGACTAGTCCATCCTTGTGGGAATAGTGGTTCCGACGAGGGGAAAAATGGACTTAAGGTTGCGCGATGCTTCAAATGCGAGGAGAGCTTTGCATGTTCCTCTCGCGCACTGAACCACTCCGGCTTGAAGTGAATTAACCCGTTCCGAAGGCGAATTATTGCGCCAACATCTTGGTAAGGACTAATGCCGCGCTCAAAAGGCTCACCATTTTTTATAAGCAGGGCGAACTCAAACTTTTCCAGAATGGGTTTTTGCTCGAACAACTCCCAAAGCTTCACCATTACCTCCTCTCGTAGCTCGGGAAAAACGGTCGCGTGATCAATGAAGAGCTCGTTGGCGTATGATTCCAAGGAAGCGGTAGCTGCAAAAACCGCTCCACACGCACTGGCAAAAATATCACGCCAGAATTCTCCAAGTTCTTCATTGGCATGCTTCGTTTCCAGCTCACCGACTCGACGCGATAAAGACGCAGCGGAAAGCAAATGTGGAACGCTCATGTTGATGCGCGTATCGGCAGTTGCTTGTACCGTCAAAGGCGAAAGTGTGGCAGCCACCTGAGCCTCAATTTTGTTTGGCGCTTCCATATTTCACTCTGACGTTGGAGGTAAATGGCCTCGCGGGCTTTTGCGCGAGGTCCATGTTGACCGAGTGGTTGGACCTCACTTCGCCTCCGGAAAAAGTTGGTTGATGATTTCAGCGCAGTTGCGTAACGTGAATAACGAGCCCGGATGCAGCATAAAGCTGCCGTGCGCCAACTCATTTCGCAGCGACGAAACAAAGTTTGGTAATTTGGCGCTGTACTGTATTGGGTCTTCGTCGCAAACCTCTATATGCGAAAACCCTTTGTCGGTGATTACTCCACTTTCGACTGCAAACGCCAACAACTTGTTGAGTGCACCCTTTGCTTCGGGGAAGCGCAAACGTAGAGCCATCTCTACGGTGGAAAATGCCTTTAACTCCGCAACCTGATGGAGTGGGTAGTAGAGCCAAGCGTAGACGCCGAGCATTAGAGCAATGTTGAATTGGCTTCTTACGTCCTCAGGTGCTGCACTCGAAAGCGAAATATCCGTGACTAACTGGTACCGATCGCTCAATGTGATCGGAGTAACTTCGTTCGTAGAAACACGCCACAGGACAAAATTAGCCCAGCGTTCGTCAGACTCAAGCAGCGTCGAGAATGGCTTTAATTCTTCCATGAGCGGCACTGAGGTCTAATGCCGAGCTGACCCACGCGAAGTGTGGGTGTCGAGCGACGAGTTAAAAAGCTTTTCATTCATCCGGCAGAAACCATGGGAGCCAAAATCCAAAATGGGCGGCCGTTTTGCAAGGCAATGCTGGCCTCAACCAAATTAATACCAAACCAGTTCCCATGCACGCGGCCACGAGCAAGATCTCGCGCTCAGGGTTGAAGTAGGCAAAGACCAGCGGAATGCCGAGAAGGGCTAAGCCGGCGAAGCAAAAGACAAATCGACCGCACTTCACTGCAAGCGGTGACGGTTCCTTGGCCTCAAAATGCCAATCTAACATGGCACCACGTCGTCTCACATCCCATATCCCTGTCCCGCCAAGCCGCTTGCAGCCGGCGCGACATCGACGATACATGTGCGTATGTACAGTATTAACAAAAGTGACAAGCCACGCAAGCCGCCGCTGACGTTCACATGCCTGCTGGACCAGGTCGGGAAATGGTTGCTGCCGCGCTGGAAGCGAAATACCCGCGTGCCGGCCACGTGTGGGCGTGGCACTGAGTCTCTCCATTACCGACCGTATCGACCGATCCCGGAACGGGATTGTGGCCGGGCATAAGCTGTATCCGGAGCGGCTGCAGCAGGCGCAAAGCGCGCGGTGGCGAAGGTCGGGATTGCCAAGCATGTGAGCGTGCATACCCTGGGGCATAGCTTTGCGACGCACTTACTCCAGGCCAATACCGACATCCGGGCCGTGCAGGAGCTGCTTGGCCCCAGCGATGTGAGTACCACGATGATCTACACCCATATGCTTAAGATTGCGCCTGGCAGGACGGCCAGCCCGTTAGAAAAACTGCTTCTGCCGACAGAGCTTTAGCGAATGTCCGGAATTCGACTCGCCAGGCAACGCGTGAAATTTTGCTTATTGCCGAACTGTGTCCGCGATCTCATTCTTGTAATCGCCGTACAAGCTAGTTAGCGTTGATTGCATGAATTAGTCGCACTAACAAAACTGACCGATCTGGATAGTCGGTCCAATTTCGCAATAACTAAAGTCGCTTCATGACGCCTGCACACATCCAGCGTCGCTCGGAGCTGCGGGCGCTTTGACAGGCGTCGTGCCCCTTTCCAGTTTCTATCTCGATAAACTCTTCAAGCAGTAACTAGTTCCGGCCGCTTAAAAGCTAGCGACCGTAGCGCGCTGAGCTTCCGAGACGACTATTGCTCTGTCGAAAGGTAAAACACGGAAGACTGCTTCGCCAAAGGATTGTCCATTAGCGGCCTTTCCAACCTTTCCGCCGACGCCCTTGATCGCTTCAAGAGCCGTCGTTATCGCCAAGTTAACTGCTTCTTGCTCCTCCGGCTTGGCATCAACTTTTATCTTGGAATTGTCAAAAAGCCGTTGAAACCAATATCACGCGTGTAATCGTGTCGAAGCTGTTAGTGGTGCGGAAATTGTTGCCCACGATGTGCTGGAAGATTGCATCCGTGCGCAACGAGTGCGCGGCTACGGATAATAGTCAAGCGCCTGTCGTTTGTCTCCATGATCGAACCTAGACGTTGCGTCCGAGAACCAGTTGCACTGCAGATGGAGCGCGGCGGCGAAAGTGATAAATCGTTCCGTGGCGTGATTCCGTTAAGAATTTTTCGATCATGTGTCATACCTATGTGCAACCCCGCGCAGGCGAACCGGCAACAAAAAAGCCATTGACCAATCGAATCAACGGATTATGTGCATTTGCCGGTGATTGACTTAATCGCAACAGCGCAGTCTAGACTTTCCAGCCTTGGGATGTAAAATATATTGTACATATCCGAAGGCGCTATCGTGATGACCATTCAGAGGATCGGTAAAGAAGTTCATGACCGGCGGCAAGCCGTGGGGCTTACGCAAGCGCGGCTTGCGAAGCTCGCTGACCTATCCAGGCAAACCGTGCAGCGTCTCGAAGCTGGGACTATCCAAGACTTGAGCTTTCAACGCCTTGCGAAGTTGTTGAGTGTCCTTGGCTTGAGCTTTGATGCTCCGAGCACCGCTGCAAGGAAAAACAAGAGAGGGCTCTGGATGGCGGCCAAAACGTCCAGTGTGAGTTACCGCCGGGAGCTGGGCAGTGAACAGTTGGAACGTGCTCTGACAAGTGGCCAAGTGCCTTCTGGCTTGGAATCCAACCTGCTGCATTTTCTCGATGAAGCGCCTGTCGAAATAGTGGTGATGGCGGTTGAAGAAGCGGCGCAAAGGCAATCGGATAATCCCGCCAAAGTTTGGGCAAATGTTGCTAGGCTGGCGAAGGCGCTTGGTGCCAATCGAAGCGACTTGTGGGCATGAGCCAGCCAACAACCCTGCCAGACGGACCGTGGGAATCGCTATTCCGGAGCGCTCTTACCCTTATCGATGAAATCCGGCAACACGGCGGGCTTGCCGACCCGTTTTTCACATTCGGTGGCGGTACGGTACTGATGCTGCGCTACGGGCATCGACTGAGCAAGGACATTGATATCTTCGTTCCTGATCCGCAAAGCCTCGGTTACGTCTCACCGCGCCTCAGTGATGTGGCGGAAGAGCTGTGCAGGGCCCAGTACGTCGAAGCAGCCGGGTACGTAAAGCTTCAATTGGAGCAAGGCGAAATTGATTTTGTGGCCGCGCCCAATTTGCTTCCCGCTGAGCATGCATTCGAGCTATGGGAGCTTTTTGGACAGTCCGTTCGTGTAGAAACAGCGGCAGAGATTGTAGCCAAGAAAATGTATCACCGCGGCGACAAGG
Source organism: Oxalobacteraceae bacterium OM1 (assembly GCA_004570315.1). Lineage (GTDB taxonomy): Bacteria > Pseudomonadota > Gammaproteobacteria > Burkholderiales > Burkholderiaceae_D > Noviherbaspirillum. The sequence goes on from SPQI01000141.1 coordinate 15,081, forward strand.
CGACTGCCCGGGATCTGTTCGATCTTGCACTCGTCATTGAGCGTGAGCCCGCCGCAATGTCCATGGCGCAGCCGTTCTTCTACCGCCACATGGACAAATTTTCTGCACATCTTCATACGCCCAGCGCAAGCTTTGTTCGCCAGTTCAACGATATCGCCACGCTCGAGTATCAGCCTACCTTCGAGCATGCAGTCAAGGCCACGCTACAGTACTTCAACGGCATGAAGACGGAGCTGAGTAAATCTGCAGGAACGGCGCTCCAATTTGCCAATGAAAATGGGTACAACGTCGAAGCAACCGATGTTGAAAAAGGCAACTACGTTGGCAGGCTCTTGCACACCACTTCCCACCATATCGTGCAGCATCTCGGGCACGATTCCGTGGCACTCCATGAGCTCCATCGTCTTCCCGGGCCACTGCAAGACGCGGTGGACGAGTCCAATGTCCACCTTCGCTATCGCCACGGAACCGCATCACTTTTGACCAAAGGGCGTTCGCCTGGTCATGAACGGTAAGTGGGAGTGCCACAAACTGGCGACATAGGGAAGCGCATGGTCGCATTCCCGCACTGATCAAGAAGCGCGTTTCTCAGTGAGCGGCACGCAGACATTGTCATACACTACGCGCGCCCAGAGCGGGCATACGTACCAAATAGCTCGGCAAGATGCCAGCCCAGGGAGGGACAAAGATGAATGATTTTAAGCTGACGTAGCACACACACTGCTGGCACCACGATACCACGCTGACGGTGCGCAAGACCGCAACCGGATGGCACATCTCGCATATTGCGATCAATGGCGATACGGACTGTGAAGGCGCGCCTGGGCTGGCGGCGAATCCCCACCAAGACAACGTAAAGTTTCCGCATGATGTTGGCGCGTTCCTCGGTTTCGTTTGGGACCAATTGGACGGCAGCGTGATTGACAACGATCGCGCACAGTGATGATCAATCCGATCGGTGAGTGGATCTCGGTATGCGAGTCATCGCAGCCAGTCTGGAAGGTCTGGAACAGCTAGGAGAGCGAATCCCGGACGTTGGGAAAAATGCCGCGCCAGGCGCTTAGCCATAACCGCTTTTTGAATGCGGAAAGACGAGGCAAACCATGACGGTGACCTGTACGGGAAAGATGTTCAAAGCCTTCCTGAGCGGCACCTACCATCCCGACACCGAACCCGGTGTGCTATTTGATTGTGGGATGTGGCCCGGCTTCTAATACGACGCGGCACGCCGACACGATGGAGCAGTTTTTTGTGACGTGGCACAAGGAGAGTCCGACAACCCTCGTGATTGTCGATGTGCGGCGGGAACGAGGGAGCACGGTGCGCCAGGCGATCGCGGATGCCCTCATGCAGCGATTGCACTAGAAAACCTGGCGCATGCGTCCCGTAGCGGCCGGTTGCCGCGCACACTGGGAGTAGCACTTGAATACGGTAGAAATCAAGGAGATGGTCGCGGCCGAGCATGGCTTCAGCAAGATGAAGACCAAACAAATTGTGGAACAGGTGTTCGGCGTGGTGGGTAGTACCCTGAAAAAGGCGATCTCGTTGTCAGAGCCAATGCTGGACTGGCTCCGGTCGATGCCGCCAACCCGCTCGCATGCGCCGAGCTTCTGGAGATGAACGGACGCTACGCGAGATCGGCCGTCTTCAAGCGCGAGGTATCAAGTGCGATGTAACTGGATTCCTTGGCGACGACGAGGACCACGGAGCGGTGGCAGTACGTGTTGAATAGGCTCAACGGCCGTGACCATTAACATTTCAAAGTAACGCGCCGCGTGCGGCGCCGATGTGCGCCGTGTGCAGCGTGGGCAGGCGAACGCGTCACGGCTTTGCGGTGCCCAGCGCCATGGCGAACAACAGGAAGGTCACTGCACCCGTCCGGTTCAGGATGCGGCCACCGTTTCCCGAACTCAGCCAAGCTTGCGCTTGGCGCGCAACGAGCGCATACGCACCGTGGATCACGAGCAATAGCATGCAGTAAGTCCCAACCAGTACGGAAAACTGGACCAGGTAGCGGCTCGACATGTCGATGAACTGGGGAAAGACCGAAAGAAAGAAGAGAATGGCCTTTGGGTTGGTCACTTGCAGTGACACGCCAGACGCAATGCGTTTAACAAAGCTTGCGTCGTCCGGCCGCCGGAGTGCCACGCGCAGGCCCGGGGCTCGCCAGAGCTTCACGCCCAGCCAGGCCAGGTACACCGCACCAATCAACTTTATGGCGGTGAATGCGGCGGCCGATGTCGCAAGCAGGGCCCCTATACTGGTGGCAGCTACGCCAGCGACGACTAGGGTCCCGCAGGCGACCCCGACGATTCCACCCAGCGCGCCCTTGGCGCCATACTGGAGTGAGTTCGTGAGTGTCAGGACGACGCCTGGACCAGGACTGCAGATTGCCGCGGTAGCCATGAGCAGGAAGGCCGGATAGAGCTTCACCATGTGTCCTTGATCGTGTGTCGATGGGGATGCCGTCCGCAGCAGGCGGTGCACGCCGTTCCTCGGCAAGCGTCGCAGGACAGATGCACGGCAGGGAAGGGCGACTTCACATTGAGCAGAGCCGACAGCAAAATTTAGCAGATGGCGATGGTCATCGCACCAAGTCGCCCGGTATACCGGCTGCGCCCGATGCTGTCTGGCGGCCGTCGACACAGTGAAGGGCTGGGCCGCGCGTGCGCCGGTCCGGACGCGTTTCCAGCGCTGGGTGCTTGTCAGGGAACGGGCGGCCCCAGTGTAGAAGCATGGCGACCTGCCGGCTTGAACGAAACGGCTAGGGCGCCGCTGCCGCACCGGTACGGCACGGCAATCGCGCGACTAGCCGACGCACGGCACTCCGTGGCCTTGCCTTCTCGTGAAAAAAATGGCCCGCAGCCAAGTCGGTGCGGGCCGAAAAGACACTAACTTCCAAGAGTGGCGTCGGCACCATGGGTGTCGACAGAGGCAGTGTGACCACTCTTCCGCGCGGCCAGAACAAGCATTAATGCGTTGTAATAATTCATTCCGGGCGCGCGTCGATGTCGATGGGGACGCGCGCTGTGGCGGTGGCCACGTGCGACCTTAGGGCGCGGTAGGTAGCGGGCATCGTCCGCAATGAGCGCACGCCACCGCGCCTAAGGCATGTCGGTCATATTCAGCAAATGCTCTTCCGACAGCAGTTCGATATGCCGGTAGCCCACCCGAATGGCGCCCAGCTCGACCAGCTGTTTCAATTCGATGTTCAGGGTCTGGCGGGAAATGCCCAGCATCATCGCCAGCGCCTCCTGCGACACGGGTACCCGCCGCCGGATCGTGGGGTCGGCGGCGGCGTCGCCATGGGCCAGCGCCAGCAGACGATGCACAATCCGCTCACGGGTAGTCCGCAAGGTGGCCGCCTCGACGACCCCGTACAGCAGTCGGATCCGCTCCGCGAGCAGCGTCGCGATCGCCCGCGAAAATTCGACGCGCGCCATCAATCCATGGAACACCGCGCCCGGGAGCATCAGGACCTCAGTCTTGCGCAGCGCCGTCGCGTCATGCGGCCGCGGTTGGCCGTTCAGCAGCGAACTCTCCGCAAACCAGGTGCCGGCTTCCAGTACCGCCAGCGCAGCTTCCTTACCATCTTTTCGCAGCGTCGACAGCTTCAGCATGCCACTCACCACCGCATACATGCCGTCGGGGGCATCGCCCCGCCGGTACAGCATTTCGCCGCTGCGCAGGTGCAGCAGTTTCGATTCGCCGACCATGATCTCGCGGATCGGGCCGGGTAGGGCGCTAAACCAATGGTTGACGGACAGCGGCTGCAGCAGATCAGGACAGGGCGGCATCGGGTGATTTTCAGAAGACTGTAAGAAACCTGACAGTTCAAAAGTATAGACAGCTTGTAACGTGACGTCGCGTTCGCAAGGACCGCCAAGACGAGAGTGCAAGAAAGCGCGCCGGCGGCCCCGCCGAGTCCGGTCGAACCTGGTTCTGCCTCTCTATCGTTGCACCGTACCTCAACACATTGAGCCGCTCAACGCGGCCACAGGAGACGCTGTATGTTTGGACGAGCACCCACGAACACTTCAACATTGTCAAAGACTACGTGCCTCGTGGCGGTGGCGGGAATCGCCGCCGTTGGCCTGCTGGGCTGTGGGGGCACCACGGGCAGTTCGGCGCCGGTCTACAAGTATGATGCGAAAGTGCAGCGCACCAGCTTCGGCGTGGCACACGTGACGGGCAATGACTATGCGAGCATGGCGTATGGCTTGGGCTACGCGTTCGCCCAGGACAATTTCTGCGACCTTGCCGCCAAGATCACCCAAGTCAACGGCGAGTATGCCAAGCATTTCGGGGCCGATAGCCGGGTGGCACTGGCCTCCTCGGCCACGCCGAACATCAGCGCGGTCGATTCCGATTTCCTACACAGGCTCCAGTATGACAAGGCAACGATTTCTGCGACCTGGGACAAGGCGTCCAGTGCGACGCGCGACATGGCGCGCGGTTACGCCGACGGTGTCAATCGCTACCTGCGCGAAACCGGCGCGGGTGGTTTGCCGCAAGCATGCCGCAATGGCAGCTGGGTCCGGGAAATCACGGCAGCCGACCTATACCTTTGGTGGACGAGCGTGGCCACTATTCCTGGCTCGCAGTCGTTCGCCAGCATGCTGGCCGGTGCCACGCCACCAACGACAACCAGTGCCAACGCAAGCGCCCCGGCGCGGTATGCCCGGATGCGTCCCCAACGGATGTTGGCCAGCGCCGCGCAGTCGCTGGCGAAGATTGCCCCATCGCTGCGTGATGCCGGCAGCAATGGCTGGGCATTCGGCAAGGATGCGACGGCGGACGGGCGTGGCATGTTGCTGAGCAATCCGCACTGGCCTTGGACGGGCATGAACAAGTGGCACCAAATCCACCTGACCGTGCCGGGCAAACTGGACGCCATGGGCGTGTCGTATCCCGGTGTGCCGATTGTCTTGGTGGGCTTTAACAAGAGTCTCGGCTGGACCACCACCGTGTCGACCGGTGCGCGCACCGTGATCCGCGAACTCGCTTTGGGCGCGACACCGACGTCGTATGTCGTCGACGGTGTGACGAAGCAAATGACGACGCGCGACATCACGGTGGACGTCAAAGGCGGCACACCGCAAAAACGGACCTTCTACCTGACCGAATTCGGGCCGATCGTCAACGCGCCGTCCCTTGGCTTGGCATGGACGCCAACCCGCGCCTTCGCATTCACGGACATTAATTTGGCCAATAATCGTGTGATTGACCATTGGCTTGCACTTGCCCAGTCCGAAACAGCGGTCGACGCGGCACAAAAGATGGCGGCCATCCTGGGCAACCCATTGGCCAATCTAGTCATGGCGGACTCCACCGGTGACGCCGTCGTCAGCGACCACACCGTCAAGGTCAATCTGACCGACGCCAAAATTGCTGCCTGCGCCCTTCCCGGGGTGGGACAGGCGCTGACGGCGCAAGGCATCCTGACCATCGATGGATCGCGCAGCCAGTGCAATCCCGATCAAGATCCGTCCACGCCGCAGGGCGGTATCCTTCCGGCGCGCAGCTTGCCGTATTTGCGCCGCACCGACTATGTGGCCAACGCCAATAACAGCTACTGGCTCTTCAATCCGTCGGCCCCACTCACCGGGCTGCCGATGGTCAACGGTGCAGCCGTGGCGCCGATCAGCCTGCGTGCCAGGATGAACTACACGCAGATCGAGGAGCGCCTCGCCGGCCGCGATGGTTTGCCCGGCACGAAAGTCACGCCGGAGCTGATCCAGACCATGCTAAACGGGTCGACGTCCAAGCCACTGATTGGTAACCGAAGCATGGCGGCGGAGCTGCTGATGCCGGCCGTCCTCGAACTGTGCAAGACGTCGACCGCCGTGCCGATGGGCGATGGGACGACCCAGGATATTGGCGCGGCATGCACGGTACTCAGCCAATGGGACTGGCACTACAACCCGGAGTCCGTGGGGGTGCATGTCTTCCGCGAATTCTTCAACACTGCCAGTGCGCTTGGCAATGCGGTGTGGGCGGTGCCGTTCGCGCCGAGCGATCCCGTTCACACGCCGCGCGAGCCCAAGCTCGGCGACGCCTCGGTCAGGCTGAAACTGCAACAGGCGCTTGGTGCTGCGGTGCGCACCCTCGGTGCCAAGGGCATCCCGTTGGACAAGCCATGGGGCGAGCTGTTTTACACAACGGTCAACGGCCAAAACGTACCGATGGGCGGGGGGAGCACCAATGAAGGTCTCGCCAACCAGATGAATGGCGGAGCGCTGAGCGCAAGCGGGTACAACGATGTCAGCTCCGGCTCCAGTTATGTGTCGGTCATGGCCTTTGGCAAAGACGGTCCCGAAGTGGACGCCGTGCTGATCCCGGGGCAGTCGACCAATCCTGCGTCGCCGTACTACTATGATCAGGCAAAGGAACTCTGGGCGAAGCGGAAATGGCACCGGCTGCCGTTCACACCAGCGCAGGTTGCTGCTGACCCGAAACTTACGCAAACGGTGTTGCAGGAGTGAGCGGACAGCGGCCGTGAGTTAGATTGGCTTGCCTGACCGCTGGCGGTGCATCACGTTTGGCTATCGCGATGGCCAAACGTGGCGGCCGCCCGGCTCGGCCGGCATGACCCGCTGCACGCCAAGTAGCGCCTTGCGCAACCCGCCAGCGCCATCTGCGCCTGGCAAGGAACCCTATGGCACATGTTTGCGTCCGCGCGCTCGCCACGGCCTGCGCCTTCATCGCTTCCCTTCCGGCCTTCGGCGCCGATCCGGCGGCCACCGCCCTTCTCAGGCAGGCCGTTGCAGCCCAGGGCGGCGAAGCGCTGTTGCGAGGCATAAAAACCGTCGCCTTCGAGTCCGCGGGCTACCGTAATATGCTGGAGCAATCGGAGCGCCCCGAGGGCCCTTATCTGATCGAGTTGCTCGACCTGTCGGAGCTGCACGATCACTCCCGCCACGCGCTGCGCCGCCAGCTGCAGGTACGGGTTCCGCCCGCGGGCAACTACACGTTGACGACGCTGGTGGCAAACGGGGTGGCGATGCAGGCACGAGGCGAGCGGCAGATGCCGGGCAGCAGCCAGGATCTACTGCTGGCGGCCGAAACGCTGGCGCTTAGCCCGGAACGCGCGCTACTCAGCGCGCTCGACGCGGCAGACGCGCACCGCGAACCCGACACCGTCGTGCACGGCGTGCCGCACCAGGTCGTGGCTTTCACGCTCGATGGTGCCCCCGTACGCCTCTACCTCAGCCAGTACACGCAGCTGCCGTCTGCGCTTGAGTACGCCGGCCCGGCGGCGCGCACCGGGTACGCCGCCTACCTGGGCGACGTGGTCCGGCGGACGACGTGGGGATTTTGGCGTTTGGACAAAAGCGGGTTACGTTACCCGATGCAATGGCACATCCAGATCAACGGCATGCCAGACCGTACCCTGATGTTGCGTTCGCTCCGAGTGGACGTGCCCTACGACCCGGCCTTGACGAGGGTGCCGGAGGCGGTGGCCGCACGCTTTGACCCGAAACAGCCGCTGCGCGACCCGAGCATGGTACCGCTGGGCGCGACGAAGCGCGAAATCGCCCCCGGCGTGCTGCTGATCGAAGCGGCGTGGAATGTCGCCGTCATTGACCAAGGCGATGGCCTGGTCGTGATCGAGGCACCGGTCTCGTCCGCGTATTCCTCCAAGGTGCTGGCCGAGGCAGCGGCGCGCTACCCCGGCAGGTCGGTGAAGGCGGTGGTAACGACCTCCGACTCCTGGCCGCACCTTGCCGGTATTCGCGAGTACGCCGCGCGCGGCATCCCGATCTACGCGCTGGACCTGTCCAGTGCAATCGTACGGCGCACGCTGGACGCCTCCTATGAGCGGGTTCCGGACACGCTGCAGCGGTTACCGCGGACGGCCGGTCTGCGCTGGGTCGCCGACAAGACGGTGCTCGGCACGGGCCCGAATCGCATTGAGCTGTATCCGATCCGAGGTGCCGCCGCCGAGCGGCAGATGATGGTCTGGCTGCCCGGGCATCGCCTGCTGTATGGCAGCGATCCGTTTCAGAAGGACGCGGCCGGTTACAACAACGCACAGGCGGTAAGTGAACTGGTGCACGCGGCCGCGCGCGAGCACCTGGACGTGGAGCGCTTTTTTATGATGCACCTGTCCGTCGCGCCGTTCAGCGAGTTGCGCGGGGTGTCGGGCGGCACGGACTGAGCATCGGCGCGCCGGCTGCACCACGGGTTGTACGAGCGCCGACCGGTCGCCTGCATGTGAGCAAGAGGACGATCGCATCGGTCCAACCGGCGTTGCCCATACCGTCGCGCAAACGGAATGCGCGTCGCGAAGAGGGCAGGTCAAAACGGGCGCGACGGCAATGCGGTTTCCTTCTCCTGTGCCCTAAGGTATGACTTTGCAGCGCTCCGTGCGCGGCGATGCGGCGGGCGACAGCGGTCTCGTTCCCGACACGCCAGAACAAGATACCTGTCGACAACACCGCGACGCCGCTCGCCGCCCGCCAAGTTTCGAACCGCGGATCGCAAAAAAAAGGCCCGCAACCATATGGTGCGGGCCGAAAAGACACGTACTTCTGAGAGTGGCATCGACGCACTGGGACGTCGATGTGCTGATTGTGGACGCGCTACGTCCAGGGCCGTATGAGTATTAGCGCAGCTTCACAATTCTTTCGCGGCCGCCGTCCCCGCGAGCTGTTGCGCCAGTTGCGTCCACGCGGCCTTCACGTCCGGATTTCTTTCTCGTTCTCCATGCGCATGAACAAGCACCAGGCCTTCAGGAAGATCCAGGATCCGGGCCACCTTAACCGCAGTCTCATCACTCATCGTGGTTCTTTGGCGCATGAGTTGGCTCACCGACGCCCGGGTAATCGACAGCGCGGCTGCCAGAGCGTAATCGCTCTCGATGCACAGGCGGCGCTTTGCGAGAGTGAGATAGTCGACACTTCTCATGATTTCCTTGTCTGCATCGGCATGCCGATGTCCGCTTAGCGGATGTGAAGTTCGCTTAATAGGTCCGTGATGGCGGCCTGAATCGGCGACACATCCTGGAAATAGTACCTGCCCGCGCTGTCGCGCCGGGTCTGGTCGCTGCGCGCTTGCTTGTAGCGTTGCCGGGCCAGTGCAAAACGCCGCTTCCCGCGCGCATCCATGTAGTTCATCAGCAAGTCGACATCCACGCGGCTCGGGACGCTGTCATACGGGGTCGGTCGTATACGCTGTCGAATCAGCATGGCGCGCAGCCGTACGGCAATCGCGTTAAATTCCTTCCGGCGGTCGCGCCCGATCGCCTTGCGGGTGCCGGTCCGGAAGCCGAGCGCGAACGTGAGGACGCTCAGGAAAGTAAGCGCAATTTGGGAGGCATGATTTGGGAGGTCCAGCAACACGTTGGTGGCACGGGCGATTCGATAACGCCCTAATTAGGCAACATGGCAGCGACCCGGGCCACTTTTGTTGGGGCGCGTTAACATTGTTTGTGCACTAGGGTTGCGCCGACCCGAGTCCCGTAATGAAGGCAAAGTTTACGGCGCGCGAAGCAGCGCCATTGCTGGGATTAGACCTGCTTAATATACGTACGGAGCCAGCTGTCCTTGCCGTAAGGTCTGGATGCCCCCAGCGAACTGTTCTGCTTCCGGGGGCGACCGACTTCGGAGGAAGCATGGCCTTTTACGGCGATACCGATCGCGTCAAGCCAAGCACCAGGCCGCGAAAATACCGGCGGCGCTGGCGGCCCGGCGATACACCGGATTACCCGGGCATTTACAAATGCCAGCGTTGCGGCTTTGAAGATGTATTTAATCGCGCGTGTGAAACGGTGCCTCCCTGCTCAATGTGCCAAGAGCAGACCACCGATTGGAAGCTGCTGGTTCGGGCCGTCGACTACTGAGCGGCGTCCGACGCGCCTGCCTGTTCGGCTTGCCGACGACGACGCCATGATAGCCAGATGCATTAGTCCGGCTGCAGGCAAGGTGCCAGATGCCTGGCGCGCCTCGGGGCTCGATTCGCGCTGCATCCGCCTTATAACCAACGTCGCCGCATCGCGCGCGTGCCGGCAGCCCGCCTGTCATGCCATTGAGAGCCTAGGGGCCGCGTGGCAGGGATGGACTATGCCATCAGTTTGGCGCGTTGACCCGTGAAGGCGACCTGCCAGGGACTACGTATTTGACGAGGAAAGAGAGGAGGTCTGGACCGCACGATGCATACTAGCCACCAGCGCTGGTAGGTGCTTGTTCTTGCGCTGCCCGGATGTCCCGCAGCAAGTTGCTAGCGGAGTCGATCGGCTTGGTGTCAGCGGTGTGGTCAAGAACGACTGGCAATATGGCCGCCTCTGTGTTGATTTTCGTGCGGTAGCGATCGCAATTTACGGCGAAATTTGATCCAAACTGCTTTAGCAGAACGCCTGTTCGCACTGGTCGCGTCCGCCGAGCTTCCAGGTCACGATTGAACAAAAAAACTGGGGCACTGATCGCGAAAATTAACAGCTTGGCCACCTTGGCAATCGGTGCCTTGTCGGCCTCCCGCAAAATCCGGACGATTTGCTCGTCGCTGTATCGACTCTTCTTCATGACTCCCTTTCGATGGGGAGCTATCTTCTCAAATTCGCCGTGGTCCGAAAATCTCAGGACAGGTCAGATGGCCGCTTGAATTAAGGCAGGTCCCTTAAGGGACCTAAACGTGTATTCTTAAGTACCTTTTGCGAGGAACCTTGTTTGACGCTCTGGTGCGGCGTCGTGTGATTGCATCCCGAACCTCATAAAATTTTCGCTCCATGTTTCGTCGCGATTAATTCACGGTCCGATGCATTCCGCGTTTTGCCTAAGGAGCGAGACGCTGCCTTCCGGTACCCGAGTTGCGGGGCGGAAGCGCACGCTTGAGCAGAAGTGCTCCGAGACACACAGCAGCGACAATGTCGAAGGCCATACAGGACCCGGGCCACCAGCCGGGGACTCCGTCATTGCGAAGAATGTGGTGGTGCATTAAGTCAAATAGAGCATGGACGGCTAACGCGAGAACGACGGCCCACAAGTTGCCTTTAAAACCCGCGACTGCGATTCCCATAAACACGGTCGCGATCATCGACTCGAGCAGCACCGCTTGGCCCCCGCCACCCATTGCCGCGAACAGTACATAGTAAGTCGCAATCACGCAGAGGATGGTCGGATAGAACCCCCGCTCGCGGTCAAAACCGGCCAGCCTGGCTGTGCCGCAGGCGGCGATGGAAAGAATGAGTCCAACAAAGTAATCCATTTTCAAACCTTAGACACGTTCATTCATTGGTGCGCTGGGCGTTCGTGCAATGGCATGCTTGCAGCCCGTTGCGCGCACAGCAGGGCGGTGTCGGCGTTCTGCTGTCGAATTGCCGGGGAACCGGGACGCGCGCCATCTCAGCGCAGCATTACCGCGAATGCTGCGAAGGCGACGCCGCACCCAAAGACTGCACCGACAAGCCGGGTGCCGGTCCCGGCGAGTCCGGCAATGACCACAACGACACAGGTCGCAGCGACACGGCATAACATGGCATCCACCGCACGGTAGTCCGCGCCGAGGAAGCCTGCCAGTTCGTGCGCCGCGTAATAGAAAGCGACCATAGCTACTATGAGAATGCGGCGAAACTGTGTGATCGCCGGCGCATATCGCCATCCTGGCCGCGGCAAGTGCTGTGGCCAGGATGGCGCGGCACGTCCGAGGGCATCGGTATGCCTGCCGATGGTACGCATGCCGGGCGGACGCGCACGTGCGCCGGGCACAGCACAGTTTAAAAATCGACGCGGCTGTTGAGACTGCGATGCGTTCAGCCGGAGCGGCAGGGCTGCCTCAGGCATGACCAGCTGCCATGGCACGTCTGCATGCCGCGGAACTAACCACTAAGATACGCAAAACGAGGAAGGGAGCAGCAAAGATTAAGGACTACTCACCAACGTGGGGTTGCGTGCGTGCCGCGCGCTGTTCGCAGCGCTAGCGTGTGACGCCGTGCACTGACGATACCGTTGGTGACTTCGTGTCGGCGCTCGGTCCTTGCTTCACGTTGAAGTGCTGTTGCACGCGACGACTCGCTTCGCATGCCCGCATCGCCGCGGTCGTGCTAGCCACACTACGTGCAGGCGACGAAAGGCGCCACCGATGGCCGGGGTGTCCCGTCTCGCAACCGAAGCACGGCCGACGGTAGATCAGTGGTCAACGGTGGCGTGCATCGTGTTCCTGTAGTCAAGTATGTTTGGTCTGTCCGAAGTGAGGGTTTCTCAGACTAGTCGACGCAGAGGAGCGCATGGCGAGCCACTGCGCAGCGCAATTGCGTAGCCGAGAGTGGTTGTGGTCGACCGCAACTGCGCCAGCCAGCAACGATGGCTGGCCGCAAGGACCGGTGTCAACCTAAAGACGTTCCTATCGTGCTCAATCGAGTCGTTGCCGGATGCGCCGGGCCGAAAGCCGGAATCATTTTCGCCATGCTATTGGCCTGCCTTGTGCATTGGTCGCATCCATTAACTATGATCGGGCGCGGCCGTTGGCCAGTGGGCCGGCCCCAGTGCCGGGCCGCGTCGATGGGAATCATGTGCTCGCTTGGGCCGCAGATTGCAAGCGGGACCGCCGTTGGCCATGCCGACGACACGGCAAGTGTAAACGCGGCACAAGGCGTGGGCAAAGGCAGGCAGCCCGCCCAGCGGACCGCCTGTCCAATTGTCGGCCCGCACGCCACGGGCACGCCGCCGCTGAACGACGCCGGCCGGCCGATCGGTGCGGCGGTATCGCGCGCAAGCCATGCCAGCGCTTGCGTTGCCACGCGATGGTTCACGTGTACAGAAGAAAATCACGCGGAACAGCGGCATGGCGTCTCCGTAATCAGGGCACCCGGCAACGCTTCGTGAGCCGCTTCACCGCCCCATGCGCGTTGCGCAGGACAGCCTTGCCACCGCGTGTGCGGAGATCGGGCGTACGTAAATCTCTTGACCTCCGCGGCACGCGTCGCTGGCGTTGCCCCGAAGTCGGGCAGACGCGCAGTGACCAGCCCACAGGACTGTCGCGCCGGCGCAACTGGCCAGCACGCGAGCATGCCCGGGGCAGGCCATGCCGGATCCGGCGGCTGCGCCCGGTTAATGGACGACGGAGGTAGGGCGCGCGCGATAGAGCGCACTGTACGCCTGCAATACGTCCACGGCACGCTGCGTGACGATCGTCAATGGCGGATCCCAGCGGGGCTGGCGGGACGGCGAAATCCGGCGGTGGTCGATGCCTGGGATCCAGATTTCCAGCGCAATGGCATTCGCGCGTGGTTCCGCCGTCTTCAGCAAGGTATTCTGCAAGAGCAGGCCATACAGTTCGATGTTGATGAAATCGCGTTCCAACTTGCTGAGGTCCTGCGCCGTCGATTGGGGGCGCAGGGCGGCAAGCTCGGCATAGTATTTGAAGTCGACAATGCGCATGTCATGGGTGGTTGCGACCACCAGGTCAGGCCGGCGCTTGATTTCATTGCGTGCAAAAAACCGTTCCCGCTGCTGCAGCCATTCCTGCTCTCTGGCTGCATCGAATAGCTCCGGCGGCAGATGTTCGAAGTCGCACGTCACCACGTCTGCCTCGCCGGCCGTCGCCGCGTACGCCAGGCATGCCGATTCCCACACGGCCCAAAAGTTGTTGACGCCCCAGATGAGCCCCGCCTCGCCCTGGGCGTGGACGCCGCCATTGAGATACCGGTCCAATGCATCGTAGAGGGCACGGTAGTCGGTTGTTCGAAAGCGGGTCTTCCGGTCAATGGCGCGCAAGACGTCCTGCAGCGCCTGCCGGGTTCGCGCGCAAGCGGCGACATCGGCGTCATACAGCGTGGCGTCGGCAAAGAGGTGTCGATGGCGGAATTCGGCCGCGAGCGCTACGCCTTCGGCAGCGAAGCGCCCCCACGGATAGACGATGTCGACCTCCAGGAAACGCTCGTAGAAGTCGTAAGCGACGAAGCAGTACAGTCCGACGAGGTCATCGGCCGCGTAATGCGCTTCGTTCCTGACCCCGACGGGACGTTCGACGTAGGGCGTGCCTTCCGTATCGAAGACGGCCAGATGCAACTGGCGGTGTAGCCCTTCGCTGGAGCTTGCCTGGCGTCGCGCGCGGCGCTCGCGCAGCGCCAGGACCCGGGTGGGATCAGCGCGATCAAATAGTGCGTCCAGCGCAAACGCGTCGAAAAAGGCGAAGTCGCCGGTGGCTAGTGGCAGTCCGCTGCCGTGCTCGGTCTCCACGCCGTCGAGGGCGGCCAATCGGGCAGCGGCGCGGCGTGTTCGTTTAAAGACCACAAAACTCTTGTACAGCACCGCCAGCGCTGCGCCCGCCGGCACGCCTTCCATGCCAATGGGCACCTGCAGCTGCAGGGGACCTTGGGGTGGCCGGTATAAGCCGACCGCGCCGGTGCTTGGAACGACCCTGACGTCATGGATGCGCATGCCGTTACTCCGACGGTGTGTCCGGCAGGCGCAGGCGAGCAATAAAGTTGTGGACCTGCTCCGCGAACTGCCCGAACGTGCGCAGCTCCTGCACCGGTATGCCGAGCAATTTTGCCAGCGGACTCTTGTCCCGGTCGAAGACATTGTCCCAAAGATAAATGAACAGCTTGCCCGCAATATCCTCGAGCTGGACTTCGTGGCTTGGCAATGCCGAGCGCGCTGCCAGGCCCTTCAGGAAATCTTCAATGAACAGGGTCCCTGGGGGAAGGCTGCCGGCACGGACCTCGGACCTGTAGTACTCGGATGCGGTATCGTAGGCAATCGCCTTCAACTTGCGGCGCCCCCCGCTGCGATCAACGCGCGCATACGCGGTCACGTCGGCACCCACCGGCGGCGGCAAGGTTGCGATCAAGCGCAACAAGCGCTCATCGAACACATCGCTGTGGTCGGCACCGGCGTGATACGCCGTGACTTTCGATGCAGATTCCTTCAGTTCGGCAAATTCGCTGGCATAACGCTCGCCCAGCGTGACCGGTTGGCGTACGGGGCGCGCCTTGATGAACCATGGGCCGACCAGCTTGTCGTCGAGGCGCGGCGCGGTGCATTTGTCGACGATGAACGTGTTGAGCGCGCGCAGGAACACTTCCCAATTTAAATGCGGCCGGTCGACCACCATGGCAAACCGCTGGAAATCAGGGACGCCGGCAAAGTCCGGGGGACAGAACTCGAAGTTCCACCGCCGCTTGAACGCGGAGTCCATATGGAAGATGGAGTCATCGCTTGTATTCATCGTGCCAATCAGATAAAGATTGGGCGGCAGCCGCAACACGCGGTCCTGGCGCATCGCGGCGAGCCGCGCCGACAGGCTGCCGGCCGTGGCGCCATATCGCTTCAGTTCGTCGTCCAGCGCTTGCAGGGTCAAATCGGACGCATTCACCTCATAACTTGACCAGCCGGTGTCGTCGCGGTCGAGCAGTTGAAACACATCGCCAAAGATTTCGGCGCAGTTGCCGCGATTGATCTCATCGATCAGCAGGACCACATTCTGTCCCGGGTCAGCCGACGCCAGCTCATGTTGTCCCAACCGCACAAAGGCGCGCGCCAACGCCTTGATGAAGGGACCGGCGTGCACCCGATATTCAATCTTGTGATCCACCGTCATTGGCAGCAGGCGACAGACAAACTCGCCATAGCCGAATTCGGGGTGGAACGTTACCGGGATGATATCGCGGCCAGTGACCCCGAGTGCGCCAGCCTTGTCATGCCGGGCAAGGTGGCTTTTACTGGTGCCGGGGGGGCCAAACAGAATGAGTTGATGCGGGAAATTCAACGGGTAGCCTGTGAGAGTGGCGAAACGGACCGATTATAGAGGGCGGGCGGGTGTCCCGAGCCGTCTGGTGCCTTGCTGCGGTCCGTTTGACGGCACACGACACGCTCAGCTCGCCCATCGTGCAAGCGCTTGCGTGAAGAGCGGGCGCGCGGATTTGCCCAGGCCCAGTTCCATGAAACCGTCGCGCTCCAGCTCCAGCCAAAGCTGTAATCCCGCACGCAAGCCGAAGTGGTTTTCCTCGGGGTCGATCCCGTCCAAGAATGCGTCAGGCCGCAAGGCCATGTCTTCCGGGTGCCATTGCTTCATGCCGAAGGTCCAGATGCCTTCACCCTGCCAGCCCAGCAGGGTCGTACCGCTGGCAAGACGCGCGATGGCGTCCGCAGGGGCGCAGCGTCCGTGGATATAGACGTGGTGGCGCCACGCAATTGCAATACACGCCGCCAGATAGGCGCGCGCCTTCCAGTAAGAGAACGGCCAGCCGTCGCACACATGGTAACGATAAATCGACCGTTCCCCGATCGCGCCGATGGTCTCCTGAAGAATGAGCAAGGCCTCAGCGTTTGGCACGTGGTCGTTGGGTGCAAGGACAACACCGGAGAGGGATCCGTTGGGATTCGCGCTTCGTAAAGCAGTAATGAACGCGCTGAACTCCTGAGGCGATTTATAGAAACGGTGCTGGGGATGGATTTGCGCATGCGCGCCATCAAGCCACTCGCGGCGAATCGCAAAGCGCGCGCACACGTGTTCCAGTAGCGGCTCGTCAAGTTTTGCAAGCACGCTAGCGTCATCCTGCACGTCTTGCAGAGTCAAGGCATGCCCGACAAATCGCGGAATCTGGTTGCGGTGCACGCCGTGGGCTTCGCACAGGCGGATGAGGCGGGCGGCCACGGATTCGGGGCGCCGTTCATGTGTGGCGCGGTACCATGCCCACAACTTGCGCACCCTATCCCACACTTTGTCTGCCAGCTGCACGCTAGAAAGGATTTCCGGTAGCATCAATCGGCCGTCATCGTCAATTCAAGTCACTATGCATTCCCCGCCGCGCCGGCGTAGGCGGGTCAATCGGCCACGCGCCAATTCGCATGCCCGACATTCGTCATGGCAGGCAGCCCACCAAGCAAGCGTGCGCTGCGGCGCCTGTAGCTCACCGGTCGCGTGCCAGCGTGCGCCACTGGCCGCCCACTGCGCGACACCGACCCGCGTTGTATCGTTGGCGCCGGTATGGCGTCGCCAGACAATTCCGCGCTTCCTCTTACGCTTACATACCAGCCCAGCGCCCCACCGGCAGCCGTGGCAGAGCCCATGCCAAGGCGCCCGGGACCAAGGCGCAGCACCCACGGACCAGGCAGGCTGGCGCAACGAGACGCCACGGGATGGCAGGCAATTGTACGACGCCGTCATTGAGTGCGACTCAGTTTCCGCCCCAATGGGTCAATGAAACGGCGACGCGATTCGCTGCGACGCAGGCATTCCTGGCTCGACAGCACGCCGGAAGTCATCCGTCGCTCCAAGCACACCGACCCGAAGGAACTGGTTGGCCGGCGCTGCGCCGCCGAGCACGCCGGTTGTGAACCTTTGCCCGTCGCCGTCCCTTGGAAGGGCGCCAGACCGCCGCTGACGGTGACCTCAACGTGCGTGTCGCTGTGCCTCCGGTACGACGACTGGTGGCGGTAGCGCGCGGTACCCGAGGGAATGCCGGATCAAGAGGCCGAACCTGCGAAGAGGCGCAATCGTCGCTGCTACGGCGGCGCCGGGTCGGCCGTCGGGCCGCCCCATGCCGCGACGACGGGCGAACGCCGTGTGGGCTGTGCGGCAGACCG
>SPQI01000159.1 GCA_004570315.1 Oxalobacteraceae bacterium OM1
CGGGCCAACTATGACGTGGCGCGCGGCGTCGACGACGTCGGCCGCTGGCATTCCGGCGTGCTGGAGCAGTCGTGGCGATTGGGCGGAGCAAGCGCCGCCGAACTGGCGGCGGCGGAGGCCTTCCGCGAGGACCCGGCGCTGCGCGTGGTGCAAGCCTCCACCGTCGAGGTCTACGGGCCGTTCGGGGAACTTCCCCGCGACGCGCGGATTCATTACCAGGGGGTCGATCCGCGAATCGGCCCGCTCACCAAATATTCCCTCCTCGAAGACTATGCCGACGCGTGACGACAAGACCGCCATTCCCGTCGATGGCGACGCCATCCAGGGCACCTTCGTTGCACCGTCGACGCGGCTGCCGGGCGTGCTGTTCATGCACGGCTGGGGCGGCAGCCAGGAGCATTACCTAGCGCGAGCCCGGGAGAGCGCGGCGCTCGGCTGCATCTGCCTGACCTTCGATTTCCGCGGCCACGCCGAGACCCTGCCGCAGCGCGAAACCGTCTCGCGCGAGAACAACCTGCAGGACGCGCTGGCAGCCTACGACGCGCTGGTGCGCCATCCGCAGGTCGACTCGGACAGCATCGCAGTGGTGGGCAGCAGCTACGGCGGCTACCTCGCCGCCATCCTCACCACGCTGCGCCCGGTGCGCTGGCTGGGGCTGCGCGTGCCGGCGCTCTACATGGACAGCGGCTGGGACGTGCCCAAGACCCAGCTGCACAAGGACCAGGACCTCGACACCTATCGCCGCAGCCTGATCCAGGCCCGCGACAACCGCGCGCTGCAGGCCTGCGCCGGCTTCGAAGGCGACGTGCTGATCGTCGAATCGGAGCACGACACCATCGTGCCGCACGAAGCCATCTCCAACTACCTCGAAGCCTTCATCAAGCCGCGCTCGCTGACCTATCGTGTCATCGCGGGCGCCGATCATGGACTGAGCGAACCGCAGCACCAGCGCGCCTATACCGCGCTGCTGGTGAACTGGCTGGAGGAAATGATCTTCGGCGCGCGCGCCGGCGCACTCTCGGCGCGCGCCCAGACCGCCGGCAACGGCGCCATGGCGGAGGCCGCACCGCGCCCCGGCTGATTGCTTCATAGCAAGAAATCCAGCATCCTACGGGCTTGTCCGTTCTACTGGGAGCCCGTCTTGATTCGACGCGTGTGCGCCGCGCTTGCCGCCTGCCTGTGCCTGGCCGCACCGGCATGGGCGAGCACCGGCTATTACCTTGTCAGCGTCTATGAGAACGAAGGCGAGCGCGCAGTGGACTTCCGCTACTGGAGCGTGAAGGCGCGTGACGGCTCGGTCGTGTCCTCGCCGGAACTCGGCGTGTCCTGGAGTCCCACGCGCGCGTGGTACACCAACCTGCGCGCCATCGGCCTGCGCACGCCCGAGGACGGCAGCCATATCGCGGGCATCGGCTGGCAGAACGACCTGCTGCTCACGCATGGGCAATATGCATTCGACCTGGCGCTGCACACCGACCTCACCCGCTTCCGCGATGCGGCCGACGGCATCGAATTGGAGTTCGGACCGGTGCTGCACACCGAGATCGGCCGCACGCAATTCAACGCCAACCTCCTGTTCTCGCGTACCTATCGCGCGGAACAGGGCGAACCGATGGAAATGGCATACCAGTGGCAGGCACGCCACCGCTTCACGCGCGCGCTGCAGTTCGGGCTGCAGGGTTTCGGCGAGCTCGGCACGTGGAACGACTGGGCTCCGCGCCGCGAGCAGTCGCATCGCATCGGTCCGGTCTTCGCCGGGGAAGTCGAGACGGCCGGCGGCCATGCCTGGAAATACGAGATCGCCTGGTTCGCCGGCAAGGTGCGGGCCGCGTCGGCCCAGACGCTGTCGCTGCGCCTGCAGGCGACGTTCTGAACGGCTACGCGCAGGAATCCGCATGCAGATCGTGCGTCCCACCATGGAGCACCTGGAAAGTTTCATCGCCGCCCTCGAGGCCGGCTGGTCGCCGCAGAGCACGCGGCCGGATGCGGCAGCCGAGACGCTGGCTGCCGTCCGCGCGGACCCGCAGTCCTTCCTCGCGGACCAGTTCGATCCCGAAGGCCGGCGCGCGCCGTTCCGCCTGCCGGACGGCTCGCTGCAACCGGCGATTCCCGAATACCGCTACTGGCTGTGGGACGGCGGGTTCTGCGGCGTCGTCAGCCTGCGCTGGCTTCCCGGCACCACGGCGCTGCCGGAGAACATCCTCGGCCATGTCGGCTACACCGTCGTGCCGTGGAAGCGCGGACGCGGCTATGCGACGGCGGCGGTGCGGCAGATTCTGCCGGTTGCTCGTGCCGAAGGCCTGCCGTTCGTGGACCTGACGACCGATCCCGGCAACCGGGCATCCCAGGCGGTGATCCTGGCCAATGGCGGCGTTCGCGTGGAAGCCTTCACCAAGTCGCCAGCCCAGGGCGGCGGTCCGGCCCTGCGGTTTCGCATTGCGCTTGATGGGCCGGCGGGTGGAACGGCGGTCGGCGTGAAAGGCTGAAGTCCTTGCCTTGGCGTGTCAGCCCGCATGCGGACGACGGCGGCTGCGCCGCACCTCCCCCTACCCGTCGTTCCGGCGCACGCCGGAACCCAGTGATTTTTAACGCGCGACAAACGACGCTGGAGACCGGCGTACGCCCGGATGACGGGGAAACGGATGGCGGTATGGCAGACGTTCAGTGCCCGCACGGGCCCCGTCCTCCCGCCAATGCGAGGATTCGCAATATCTCTCCATACTCCGCATGACCCATGTCGCCTCCCATACTCATGGGAATTGCGTCATCTCAAGCCCGTTAAGAAATTCCTTACACGAATCGGCCAAATGCTTGATGGAAAAAGGGTTTTCCCAGAAGTCCACATTTCTTGTGGATAACTATGTGGAAAACCCGGGGCGCCCCCGCGGAATGCTCCGAAATTCCATGCTGCCAATAAATTGCCTTTTATTTAGGCAACTGTTTAAATTGTTCAAAATCAAGCACTTACGTTTGCGCAATCTACAAGCTGCTGTTTGGGCAGCGAATTGAGGCAAAGCAGGCGGCTGGAGCTGTGCATGTGCACAAAGTCCCCCGTCCATCTCGCCTCCGCCGCACTGACAGCGCTATCAGAAGGGTAAGCCGGCACGATGTTCAACCACGTTTCGGGACGCGTGGCTTGCCGCACGGTAGGACGATTCCGAATGCGCCGCAGCAGCCTTGCAGACAAAAAAGCCCGCCCCGCGAGCTGCGCCGCGCGGCGGGCAAACCCTCCATTGCGGAGGGCCTGAATGAACGGGGCAGGCAGCTTACGTGGGCAAGCTGTCGAATCGCTTTCAGCGCAGCGCAGCGTGGACGGCCCGCCACACCCGGCCATCCTTGAAAGCAAATTGACAGCCTGGGCGGTGCACTCTTCGGCCCGGCGTCGCAACGCACGCCCCTCCTGCGGAACCTGAATCCGAGAAGAACCCGCAGGAGATCTCGTCACGTTCAAGGAAAACCATTCAATGAAAAAGAGTTTGATTGCAACGGCAGTGCTCGCTGCCGGCGCCGCCCAGGCGCAGACCACCACGGTCCAGGTGTACGGCCTGGTGGACTCAGGCGTCGAATACGTCAACCACGCGAATGCGGCAGGGGATTCCGTACTGCGCGTCACGTCCGGCGGCCAGAACACCTCGCGCTTCGGTTTCCGCGGCAGCGAAGATCTCGGCAACGGGCTCAAGGCAGTCTTCAACCTCGAAGGCGGCTTCTTCGTGGACAGCGGCCAGATCGACGGCGGACTGTTCCGCCGCCAGGCCAACGTCGGCCTCGACGGCGCGTTCGGCCGCATCGTGGCCGGCCGCTCCTACACCACCGTGTACGACTTCATCCTGCCCTTCGACCCGATGGGCTACGCGCCCCAGTATTCCTGGGCCACCACCGGCAACGGCACCGGCGGCAGCAAGTACGGCATGACGACCGGCTTCGACAACATCGTGAAGTACCAGAAACAATTCGGCGGCGTGAAGGTCGGCGCTTCCTACGGCTTCGGCGAAGTAGCAGGCGCCACCACCGACGCGGCGAAATATGCCCTCGGCCTCGGTTACAACGCCGGCCCGCTCGGCCTGGCTGCCACCGCAGAGCGCATCAACGGCACGACGGTTGCTGCCACCGGTGCACGCACGCAGACCACGGTCTACCACCTGGGTGCGTCGTACCAGCTCGTCGACAACCTGGCCTTCAAGGCCGGCTACCGCAACTACAAGCAGGCACCGGCCGCAGGCGCGGGCGTGCGCGCCGACACCTACTGGGCCGGCGTGAACTACCAGGCGACCCCGGTGGTCGGCCTGACCGGCGTGGTCTACTACCAGAACGTGAAAGCCGGCGTGAACGCGTCCGATACGCTGGCCGACCCGATCATGGTCGTGCTGCGCGCCAAGTACGCGCTCTCCAAGCGCACCGACCTCTACGCCGTCACCGCCTATGCGCAGGCGAAGAACGGCCAGCCGGTCGGCCTCACCCGCGACAGCACCGCCGACGGCGGCGTGACGGGCTTCTCCGATCGCCAGACCGGCGTGATGGTCGGCATCCAGCACCGCTTCTAAGCGTTGCACACGCGCGGAGGCGTCGAGCCTCTGCGCGCACATTGTCATCTCCAAGGTTTTTTGCCCGCCGTCCGCTCCGGACGGCGGGTTTTTTCATGGCCGCGTCGACCGTACAGGCCACCACTCCAGCACATGTTCCGACGGCACGATGTCGCCTGCCCGCTCGCCGCGCAGCATGAAGCCGTCGAGGCTCGGATACCAGACGGCTTCGACACGCCGTTCACCAGCGAGCACCACCACGCAGTGTTCGCCGGGCTTGAGCTTGAAGAGCGCGGATTCGGTCATGCGGTGCATCGTTTCACCTCACCGGCCGTGCCGCTCCCGCACCAGCTTGCGGCTGAGCTTGCCGACTGCGGTCTTGGGAATCTCGGTATCGAAGATGACGCGCTGCGGCTTCTTGTACGAGGCCACCTGCGTCGCGACATGGGCGATCAGCTCCGCCTCGCTCGCCTCCATCCCCGGCCGCAGCACCACCACCGCCGTCACGCTCTCCACCCATTTCTCGTGCGGCAGCCCGATGACCGCGCACTCGCGCACCGCGGGATGGGTCAGCAGCGCATTCTCCACCTCGAGCGGATAGACGTTGTAGCCGCCGGTGATGATCATGTCGGAGGTGCGGTCGCGCAGGTAGAGGAAGCCGCGCGCGTCGAATTCGCCGATGTCGCGGGTGCGGATCCAGCCGTCCGCCTCGAAGGTCGCCGCATTCAGTTCCGGTGCGTTGTGGTAGCCGGCGATGGCGAACGGCGCGCGGATCATGATCTCGCCCGGCGTGCCGGGCGGCACCGTGCGGCCCTCGCCGTCGACCAGCTTGAGTTCGACGTCGAGGGCAGGCTGGCCGCAGGCGCCCAGCAGCTCGCCCTCGTGGTCCTCGGGCCGGAGCACCGCGATGCACAGCGGCGCTTCGGTTTGCCCGTAGTACTGCCAGAAGCGCTCGCGTCCCCAGGCCGCCATCGCGCGCGTGATGACGGCGCGCGGCATCGGCGAGGCGCCATAGATGACCTGCCGCAGCGAGGACACGTCGGTCTTCGCGATGTCCGGATGATCGAACAACGCCTGCATCATGGTCGGCACCATGTTGAGCGCGGTGATGCGCTCGTTCTCGATGGCCTTAAGGTACTGGCCCGGCTCGAAACCCGGCAGGATGACGGTGCGTCCGCCGCGCAGCCAGAACGGCAGGACGAAAATGCCGCTGGCGTGGATGAGCGAGGCGGCATGCAGCATAGCGTCGTCGGGCCGCACGTCGATCAGGTTCAGGAGGACGTTGCGGCAGATTGCCGCATACGACGCCTGCGTGTGCTGGGCGGCCTTGAGCGTGCCGGTGGTGCCGGAAGTGAAGAGCGTCAGGATGACGTCGTCGGGCCGGACATCGACGTTGGGGTCGCTGTCCGGCATGCGCTCCGCCTCGGCCAGAAAGGCGCGCGCGCCGGAAAAGGGCGTGCCGAGGGCGAGACAGACGAGTCCCGGTACGGCGGCCTGCAGCGCCTGCGCCCGCTCCTCCAGGTCCGGCGCATAGATCAGATGCGTGCAGCCGCTGTCCTGAATCATGCGTGCATGCTCGTTGGCCGACAGGCGTGCGTTGAGCGGCACGCGGTTGGCCCCGGCCTTCACGCAGCCGAAATCCAGCGGCACGCTGTAGAGACCGTTGTTGAGCAGCAGCGCCACCCGTTTGCCATGCGTGACGCCGGCCGCGTGCAGCGCGTGGGCGAAGCGGTTGCTGAGGCGATTCACGTCGGCGAAGGTCATCGAGCGGTCGCCGAACGCGATCGCCGTGCGGGCGGCATGCTGGCGCGCGCCGCGGCGAATCAGGTCCAGGCAGGTTGGGCTCGTCGTCGCGGTCCCGGTGTGCAGGCTTTCCATCGCGTTCTCTCCTCGTTGGCTCATGTGTGGAATGGTCGCGTCACGCGTTGTCGTCATTCATCGAAGCGGCCGTGGCGGCCTGCACCGCGCACGAAGCGGTCGGCGCCGGCATTGCCCTCCGCGAATACCATCGGCACGCCGCGGACGCCTTCGCGCCGCATCGCTTCCTCGAGCGAAAGGTCCCATTGCTCATAGGCCGAAGCGCGGTCGGCGCGCAGGCATTGCTGAGGAAACGCCGCGATGGCTGCCGCCAGTTCACGCGCGGCGGCGAGCGCGCCGCCCGGCGGGGTGATGCGGTTGACCAGGCCCATGGCCAGGGCTTCATCGGCCAGCACCGGCCGCCCGGTGAGGATCATGTCGAGCGCGCGTCCCATGCCGACAATGCGCGGCAGGCGCACCGTGCCGCCGTCGATGAGCGGCACGCCCCAACGGCGGCAAAATACGCCGAAAGTAGCGTCGCTGTCTGCCACGCGCAGGTCGGCGAGCAGGGCCAGTTCCAGGCCGCCTGCCACCGCATAGCCATTGACGGCCGCGATCAGGGGTTTGGACAGCGCCATGCGCGTCGGCCCCATCGGGCCGGAACCGCCGCCGGCCGGATCGAGTTCGTTGCGCCGTTGCGGGTCGGCCAGAGCGGAAAGATCGGCACCCGCGCAGAAGTTGCCGCCGGCGCCGGCAAGTATGGCCACGGCCAGCGCGTCGTCCTGCTCGAAGCGTTCGAAGGCCGACCGCAGTTCGGCCGCCACCGCGCCGTCGACGGCATTGCGCTTGTCCGGACGGTCGATCGTGATCGTGACGACCGGTCCATCGACCGCGTAGCTGACGTAGTCCATTACTTTTTCCTTTGCCGGAAGCGTGGTCTAAACTTACATGGTCAAGCTTGTGATTCCATCCTAGGTTATATATCTTCATTACACAATCGTGGACAATTTATGTAATGTTCAGCTCCTGCCGCTGGGTGCTCCGGACCTGATCCTGGACCTGCTCGGCGCCGAGCGCACCGCGTGGCCGGCGTCGCATCTGTGCCGCGCGGGGACCGTCATGGGGATCAACGAATCGGCGGTGCGGGTGGCGCTAACGCGGCTGGTGGCGGAAGGCAAGGTGGAGCGTGCCGGGCGCGGCGCCTATCGGCTGAATCGCGCAGGGCCGGCGTTGTCGCGTGCGGTGGATGCGTGGCGGGAAAAGGAGGCGCAGCGCGTCGCCTGGAACGGTGAATGGATCGCGGTGCACGATGCCGCCGTCCTGCGCTCGGACAAGACGGCGTGGCGCCACCATCAGCTGGCTCTGTCGCTGCGCGGCTTCATGGAGTTCTATCCCAGCCTGCACATCCGCCCGGACAATCTCGCCGGCGGCGTCGCCGCGGAAACGGCCCGGCTCGCGGAGCTGGGACTGGCGCCGCAGGCGTTGGTGTTCCGCCTGACGGACGCGAGCGCCGAGGTGCAGGCCGCGGCGCGCCGCTTGTGGGATGCGGGAGTGTACAAGGCGCATTACACGGCCTTGCGTGACGCACTGCGGGAGAGCCGCCGCCGGCTGGCCGACATGGCGCTCGAAGATGCGGTGCGCGAGACGCTGCTGGTGGGCCGCACGGTGATCGCACAGCTCGTGCGCGATCCGCTCCTGCCGCCCGAGCTGCTGTCACCTCGGCCGCGCCAGACGCTGCTGCAGGAGACGCGAGCTTACCAGGACAAGGCCCTCGGCTTGTGGCGGAAGTGGCTGGGCACGCTGCCGCCCGGACGGGCCGCGGTCCGTTGAATGACATGGAACTCGGCTCTTGAACGCACGCGCATCCGGCACTTGGCTGCGCACGTGATCGAAACGTGCCGCAGCGGCCGGGCGATGCGCTTGATGGCCCGGTGGCCTGGCTCAACGACACGATCCAATACTATCGGGCGCACACCATTCCCCCGTGTGCCATCTGGCGCCGTCCAAGCGAGCGTTTTCCATTACGGCATCTTCCATCTTGGCGCCAAATAGATCGGCGCCAGCCAAGTTGGCACCGCCCAGATTTGCACCTGTCAGATCGGCCTTTTTCAAATCGGCCTCCAGGAGAACAGCATCCCGGAGATCGGCATTCCGGAGATTGGCGCCGCTCAGGTTTGCGCCGATCAGCATCGCGTCCATGAGTTCTGCACCAGCCAGATTGGATCCCTGCAGATTCGCGCCAATCAGATGCTCGCCGACCAAGCGTTCATCCACTTTATTGCAGTGAGACCAGTTCACCTGCGGCGCCACAGGATCACCGCACGCGGCAAACGTCTTGGCAGGCAAATACATCATTCCAATCATTACCGAATATCTGAGAGCGACATGCATGTTGTTTTTCATGATTCGTTGGTTTCGCCTGTCATGCAGACAGGGTTCAATTTTTCTTCGAGAGATTTCAACTTGCGGTCGCTTGCGTGTCGCGCAGGGATCGTCACCACGGTCGAAACGAATGCCTCGCCCAGATGAGCGTATTCACCTGCAACACGTAGCCCTGGCCTGAGCTCTGCGCCGATATCCTCGGCGACGACGAGAGACAAGCTGCGGTGCCTTCGATCGGCATCGACAATCGATACGGCTGAGAAGCCGAAATAGCGGCCGACGTAGGGATAGGCGGCCTTGAAGAAACTCTCTTTCATGGAAAAGGCAATGACGGCGTGATCCTCGCTGGCGATTCCGGCGCGCTCCAGCACGCCGCGCTCTGCTTCCGTCGCGAAGTGCCGCACATTGAGTGCCGCATCGTGGCAGGCCGCACGGCGTTCGAGGTCGATGCCCACACCGCGGACATTCTCTTTTTTCAGGGCCACTGCCATGGCCGTGTCGTCGCAATGGGTGATCGACCCGATCACGCCCGCGGGCCAGACCGGGCTGCGATCCGCTCCGATCGGCACCCATTCCGGAGCACCGCAGCGCCTCAGCGCCTGCGCCGCGCAGAGGCGTCCGGCCAGAAATTCCGCCCGCCGCTTCCTGACCGCGCCCGAGAGCGAAGGGTCCAATTGCACGCCATGGAAGGCAAAGAGTTGATCGTCAAACTGCGCCACCAAAAAACGGCACAGGCAGGCGGTTACTCCAAGCGAGGGCCAGGAATGCACGCCGAAGCGCGCAAAGCTGCCGGGGCCGTCTTCTACCGAAAGATCTTCAAGGCGCGCCGTCATCATTCAAGGCCCAAGGATCGCGCCAAGGCTCCATCGAAGCTGGCGTGCCGCAAAGGGCCTTCAATGCGCTGCCGCATGCGGACAAGCGTCTGTTTGACTTGCTGCCTCACGCTGAGATTGGCAAGGGCTACAGGCTTGGCGCTGGAATCGTAGTGCAGCCGGAATTCGACGGCCAATGTGCCCGGGGACACCTGTTCGACACGAAACTTGCCCCGCACGTCCGTCATGCGAACGGTATCGGATTGCAATGGGAAGGCCGGAATGTCTTCGAAGGTCAGGATGATGATCTTTCGCGCTTCCTTCGACGCGACAAATCGCATGAGCCCATCGCGATCGGCGAAGCCCGCCGGCGCCGAGAACCGCATGTAAACCATCCGGTCCGTGAGCGTGCGTGCCTCGATTTCTTTGGCTGCGGCGAGATTTTCGATCCAGCCCGGCAAACCATCGACGTCGGAGAACAGTGTTGCGGGAGCCGCCAATGTGCCGTCCATGAGCACCCTGCCCGTCACAGTCGCATAGCGATCCCGGCTCTGCGTGGCGCTGAAGATCCGGATCTCTTTCCCATAGGCCTTCTGATCGGAGCCCAGCAGGTCTTCCGCCCGCGCGGCGGCGCAGGCCGAGAATAGGGCGACAAGGAAGACGATGACACGCATGCGCTGGTCCGCTCGGCTCATGGTCCTAATTCGCCATACCGCTGACCTGCGCGCTGACCGGCGGCTTGCGACGCCCGGCGTGAACCATGTCGGCGGCCATGTGCTTGACCAGCGCCAGCGCCAGCGATGACGCGCCCTCAGGATCGCGCCCGTGCGCGAGCTTTGCCAGCTGGCGCGCATGCCAGGCCACCTCGCCTTGGACACGCAAGACCCGGTACGTCTTGAAGCGCATGAGCCAGCGATGCAACGCGCCGCCGGCTTGCAGCGGTCCGTGCAAATCGATCGGGACACACTCGCCACGCAGCAGCTTCCGGGCAAGATCGGGGGTAGCGCAGAACGGCCGCCCGAGGCCGACGAGGTCGATGCCGCCTAATGCCAGCACGCGCTCCATGGCCTCTCGTGTGCGGAAGCCGCCGGTCACCATGAGGTGCATCGCCTTGCCCGCGCCTTTCAGCGCGTTGGCAATGGCCAGGGCGTAATCCGTGAAACACCCGGCCTTCACCGCGCCCGACGCGACATCCGGGTCTTCCGCGGTTCCGGGATCGCCCCGGTATCCCAGAAGGCGCAAATGCTCGAAATCGCCACCGGAAACCTCCAGCAAATCAACGCCGGCATCGGCCAGCCACAGGGCGCACTGGCAACTGTCTTCAAGATCAAAACCGCCGCGTTGAAAATCGGCGGCATTGAGCTTGACCGAGATCGGAAAATGCGCCCCCACCTCCTGGCGAATGCGGGCGACCACGCGGAGCAGGAGCCTGGCGCGATTGGCGAGGATCCCGCCCCACCTGTCGTCGCGCCGGTTGACCTTGGGGGAGAGGAACTGGCTGATCAGATAGCCATGCGCGGCGTTGATCTGGACGCCCGTAAAACCAGCCTGCTGCGCCAGTGATGCGGTCTTGCCGAACCGCTCGATGGCAGCCTCGATATCCTCTTCCGCCATTGCACGGGGCCTTGCGAAATTGCCGAGCAAATCAAGCTGAACGGCCGAGGGTGCCAGCGGCTCCTTGGAGACGAGCTTGGGACATTGCCGTCCCGGATGGGAGAGTTGCATCCAGAGATGCGCCTCTTCCCGGGTTCCAGCAGCCGCCCATGCCCGAAGCATGGACATCCCGCTCTCGTCTTCCAGGACTACATTCCCCGGCCGCTCCAGATACCGCCGATCCACCATGACATTGCCGGTGATCAGAAGGCCCGCACCACCGCGCGCCCAGGTTTCATAAAGCCGGCAATGGGCTTGTGTGGCGTGATCCTGGCGATCGGCCAGGCCCTCCGACATGGCGGCCTTGACGACGCGGTTCTTAAGCCGCGCGCCACAGGGCAGTTCCAGTCCATCGGTCAAATCCATTTAGCCCTCAACCTTTTGATAGCCCGCATTTAAAGTTGCTTGGGCAGACCCTTGGTCGGCCGCACAGGCTGGCGCGCTTTCTTTGGCTTCCCTGATTTCCGGTCGCAGCGCCACGAGCGCGCAGCTGACACGGCCCTCGGTCCCATCGACAGTAATCACGTCGCCCGAGGCGATGAGCGACGTCGCACCGCGCACGCCGAGCACGGCGGGGATGCCGTACTCCCGGGCCATGATCGCCCCGTGGGAGAGCATGCCGCCGGATTCGGTCACAAGGGCCGCGATCCGGCCGAAAGCCGGCGTCCAGGCTGGATTCGTCGAATGGGTCACGAGGATGTGACCATTGCCCACGGCATGCAGCGCCGAGGGCTCATGCGCGATGCTGGCCGTGCCGGTCACAATGCCTCGGCTCACGCCGTGCCCCATCCAGCCCGCCTTGGCGTCAGCGTCTTCGTCCGGCTTGGCGTCACCGTTGATGTCGTAGGGGATATCCATCGCTTCGTAGCGCGCGAAGAGCGCCCGTTGCCGCGCGACATAGCCCTTCAAATCCGCCGCGCCCTCGGCAGCAGCCGGGATCTTCTCCAACTCCAGGAAGAAGATGTCCTCCTCGTTGGCGAGCGCCCCAACCTCCACAAGCCGCCTTCCCATATGGATGAGCGTGCGGCGCATGACATACATCAGCTTTCCGAAATGGAATTGGTCGTTCTCGCGGGCCGGGATGTACTCGCACATCCTGCGATACACGAAATGGAAAGCCGGACGCAGAACCGACCCAAGCGGCCCCTTGAAGCGGGCAAGCGTTGCTGCATAGGTCTGTTCGCGCTTCTTCGCCTTTTTCAAGACGCGCTCCTCGGGATCCTCGTCCTCCCCCTGCATGGCAGCGGCGATGTGCTGCCAGACAAGTGCGGGGTCGTCCCGCCATTGCCGCTCATGCAAATCCTGATGCACGAGCTTGTTGCCGAAGCGCTCGATAAACCTCCCGAAACGCGCGGCAGTCTCCGGACCTGCCGGATCTGCGCCGAGCGCCCGCTCGAAGGCCGCAGGCGAACCGCTACGCAAGGCCGCGGCGAGATGCGGCTTATTCAGGATGAGACGGGAAATGCGATGGAGCTCGGCATCACTCTCGCTGGTAATGTTCTCGGCAAACCCGGCACTCAGGCGGCAAAACGCGTCGAAGGCCTCCGCTTCCGTCGCATGTGCGCAGCCAAGGAGCATTCGGGCGATCTTCTGGCAATAGTCCGCGCAGCGTACATTGACCATGTGGACGCCCCAGTACCGCTCGAAGGTCTTGAGCTGCGCCTCGAGTGACTGGCGCAACTCGAGCAATGTCTTGGTCCCAAGCCGCGCTTCGGAAGGAACGACAAGAGGATCGAGCGCCTCGCGCTGGAACACTTGCCACTCCTTGAAGCCTTGGGAAATCATCCGCAGTACCCCGACGGCGATCAGCGGCAGGCGCGGGTTGAAACCAATGTTCTCGCGCTTCCCGAGCACAGCCTCCATCTGGGTCTTGTCGACCTTCACGCCCTTCAGCGCATGGGCAACAAGGGATTTGTTGAGATAGGGGCGCCCGTAAAACACCCGGATCAGCGGGCCGAAGGCCGATTTGTCGGCCCGGATACCGATGCGCTCGAAGGTCGCCTCAAGGGCCTTCTCCAAGGCTGGGTAGAGGGTCGAAATCGTGAACGGCGTATTGACCTTGTAGAACCGTTCGGCCATGTTTTCCCGCGTCCATGAACCTGCGATGACTTGCGGGGTGAACAGCGCACTGTCGACGTCTGCCAGGGTGGTGATGTCCCGGCTTTGCACGATGTAGAGGTTCTCGCCGTCGAAGGCCCATTCGATGTCCTGCGGCTTGCCCGCCCACGCCTCGATCCGCCGCGCTTCATGGACGAGCTGCTCGATGTCCTCCACGCTCAGGCTCGGCGCATCGCGCAAGCTTTCCGGTACGGACCGCTCGGCGACCACCCCGCCCTCATAGCGAAGATGTCTGGCCTTGTGCGCGATTTCCCTCGCGACGACTGTCCCGCTCGCTTTGTCGACGACGACGGAATCGGGCGTGATGTCTCCCGAAACAAGCGCCTCGCCGAGCCCGTAACTGGCCTCGATGCGCAGCCGTTCGCGGATCTGGCTCATCGGGTCCACGGTAAAGACGACGCCGGCAACGCGCGGGCGGATCATGGTTTGCACGACGACCGCCATCTTGAGATCGTGGCGATGGAGGTCATGATCGGTCGCATGCTGGCGCAACATGTCGCTGCAAAGCGACGCCCAGCAGGCCTTGATCGCACGCCGCAAGGCATCACCGCCGGCAATGCCGAGCTTCGTTTCGAACTGGCCGGCAAAGGAGAATTGCGCGGAGTCCTCCACAACCGCCGAGGAGCGAACGGCCAGAGGCTCTGCCGGGTCGAGTTCGGCCACGGCCTTGTCGATTGCGGTCGACAAGGCGTCGGGCCAGGCAGCGGCCTCCCATGCCGCGCAGACGGCCTCATGACTCCCTTGCCCGGCGAACCAGCCGTCGATCACGGCACAGAGCGAAGGATTTGCGGCGAGCATCTCGTCAAAGGCGGACACGCTCACGCAAAAGCCCGGAGGCACGCGAAAGCCGTTGCGCCGCAGCCGGCAAAGATTGAGCGCCTTGCCGCCGATCTCCCGCGCGGTCTCGTTCTGGTGAGCATCGAAATGAAGAATGTGCGGCGTCATAGGCCCTTCCAGCTGTCGAAGAGAGTGAACAGCGCCATTGCCGCCATGGTGGTCAGCATGAGCGCTTCGAGGATGCGATCGGGAATGCGACTGACCGCGCGCGTCGACAAATAGACGCCAAGCCCGCAGCCCATGGAAAGACGCGCGGCGTGACCGAATGCGATCTGCCCATTGAGGGCATAAAAGGCGGCGCCCACCAGAGAAATGCAAAGCGTCGCCAGATAGGCCGACCCGATGCTGAACCGCATCGGTTGCTGGAGAAGCAGGCGCGAAAGCGCGGCAATGGGTGCGGCGCCGCCCAGACCGAAGGCGCCGCTAAAGAAACCGCCGATCATGCCCAGGGCCCCGCCGGCCATCCCATGAAAAGCAGGCCCGATCAGTGGAGCCGGCGTGGCGGCCGTCATTGCCAGGGACTGACCGGTGCGCCTTGTCAGCCGCACCAGGCCGATCGTCGGGATGATCAAGACGACAAAGCCCAAAAGCGGCTCAAGGACCCGATCGGGCACGCGCTGCGCGAAGAATGCGCCCAACAAACAGCCGGCAGCTCCGGCGATCCCGGTGGGCAGCGCAAAGTTCATGGCGACATTCTTGCGTCGCCAGTGGCCGGCAAACGCAAACAGACTGATGAGGCAGGAGACGAACATCGCCGTGCCGATGGCAGTCGCCGTAGGCAGCTGATCGACTGTCATGAGAATCAGGACGAAGAGCGGCCCGCCGACATTGCCGACGACGCCCAGCGCGTAGCCGGCCGCAACGAGCGCGAGAAACGCAGGCAAGCCGGAGAGGAGGCTAGGCAGCATTTGCGGGGCAAAGCTTTCTTTCGCGCTCCAGCATCAACGCCCGTTCCGCGCTGACCTCAGGATGAGAGCAATCGAGTGGGCGCGTGCCTATATGGGCCAGACATGCGCTGCAAAACCGACATTGGGGACCGGGCTCCTGTTTGCGGAGGTGGCGGACCAGATAGGGATCGGCAATCATCGCGCGGGCAATCGAAACGGCATCGCATTGCCCCGTATCGATCGCTTCTGCCATGGCCTCCGGCCCGCTGAACCCGCCCACGCAGATCACCGGAATGTGCAGTGCGCGCTTGAATTGCTCTGCATAGGCAAGGTTGAATCCCTCGCTGTGCGGCCACAGCCGGTTGCTCACAGCAGCCAGAATGCCCTTCGAGAGACGCATGCCGAGCTGCTTGGAACGTGGATATTCCTGTCCCACTCCCTCATCGAGAAGGGTGTTGAAGAAGCGGTTGAAATTGCCCCGAATGGTCGGAAAACCGGATTCGTAGTGGCCGACGCTGATCTCCACCGCGTCAAGGCCGTGATCCTCCAGTACCCGCGCGATCTCCACGAGGGTCTGCGTCTTGAGTCCCTTGCGAAGCGGCAGCGCATCATCGCCATTGAGCTTGATCAGAATAGGAAAGCCCTCGCCGACCCGCTCCCGCACCGCGCGCAAGAGTTCGAGCAGGATGCGCAGCCGATTGTCGAAGCTGCCGCCGTAGGCATCGCGCCGGCGATTGGTATAGGGGGTCAGAAACTGGCTCAGCAGGTACCCCTGCGCGGCGTGGATCTGTATGGCGTCGAAGCCGGCGCGCTGGCAGCGCTCCGCGGCACGGGCAAAGCCGTCGACGAAGCTGCGGATTTCCTCGATGCGCATTTCCCTCGGCTTGATCCCCGAAAATTTGTCGGAGACTGCCGAAGCCGATACGGGGTCGTCAGCGGCCGCAGGCTGAAAAACCTGCCGCCCGGCGTGAGAGAGCTGCGCGCAGATTTTCGAGCCCTGGCGGTGGGCGATATCGGCCATCCGCTTCATTCCGGCGATCTTGTTGTCATCGTCCGCGCCGGGCATCCGGTTGTAAACGCGTCCCGAGCGCTGGGTATAGAAATTGCCGGTGATGATCAGCGGTGTTCCCGCCTCGGCATAACGCTCGTAGAAGGCGACGAGTTCATCCGTGACGAAGCCGTCCGCAGTGCTCATCGTCTCCGTGGTTGCAGTCTTGATGATGCGACCGGGAATCGTCATCTTCCCAATTTCGAGCGGATCAAACAGCACGCTTCGTTTCGCTGGTTCAGTCATTACGCCGGCTCCTTGATCAGCCGGTTGCCGGTCTTGAGGAGCCGGTAGAAGTAGTAGAGGAACAAGGCGCAGAAGCTCATGTCCCCGGCGACGACGATGAGCGCATGTGCATTGGCGAGTCCGGCTGCATAAAACTTCAGCATCTGTATCGCGAAACCTGCCTTGCCTATGCCGCCGACAATGACGATGCCGGTATGCCGCAATGGATTGAGCGCCACGATCAGGTAGCCGAAGAAATAGGTGAAGGTCGTTCCGGCGGCACCCTGAAACACCGACAGCAAGACGGGGTCGTCCGCGCTGCGGTCGAACAGAAGCATGAAGGCATGACCCGGATTGAAATAGCCGAGCACGCCGCCACACAAGTTCCAGATTGCGGCGGCAACAAAGATGGCGCGAAAAAGTCGAATCTCGCTGTTAGACATTGTTCTCACCTTCCGCGATGGAACCAATGCTTCGGACGAAATCCGCGATGGCTTGCGCCGTCTTCTTGTGGCTCATGACGGACCAGTGATCGCCCTCGATTGTCCGATGACTGAGATGCGCAGCTGTCAGGAATGTCGACCAGGCTTCCTCGTAATCCTCGAACTTGGAATCGGACGCCTTCAGGAGAAGAGCGTGGTCGACAGCAACGGATATCGGCCGGGAGGCCGCCGCGTTGAAGAGATTGGTGACCGCCACCATGTTGCGCGCGTCGCGTTCCTGCACCGAACTCGCAGCGGGATATCCCAGGAAGGTATGGAGCTTGTCCTTGAGCCCTTCCGGCGTCGTGTCCCGAAAGCCGAAATGCGCGCCAAATCGTCGCAGGGCGGTATGGAGATAGTCATCTGCGTAAAGCTCGGAGGGGCTTGCGATACCGCTTTGCTTGAGGAACTCCGCGAAATCGGTATAGGCGCGCGGAGCCTGCGCATCGATGGCCACGAAGCCAGCGATCCGCTCGCCCCGCTCGGCAAGCGCGTGGGACACCATTACCGCGACGCTCACGCCGAAAGACCAGCCGCCGATCAGATAGGGACCACGCGGTTGGACCGCCGTGATTTCCGACACGTAGCGCTCGACCATGCTTTCCATCGACGCCATGACCGGCGAGTCGGCCGAGGTCGTATGGAGCCCGTATAGGCGCACTCTTTCCTGACCAGCCTCGGCTGAGGCCGCATGAACGGCCGAAGCCAGCGGATAGAACGTAGCCAGGTTGCCGCCGACCCCGTGGATCAGGAAGATCCGCTTGCACTCCTCGTTTAACTTCACTTCCCGGGAAAAATTGTGGAATTCCACGATGCCGGTTCCGGCCGCAGGCTTCCCTGCGGAAGAGGAGATATGTTCCGCCAACTCACGGATTGTCGGGAATTGGTAGAACTCATCGATAGAAACCTTCACGCCCAGGAGCTGGTACAGCCGCTGCAACATGCTGATTGCGAGGAGCGAGTGTCCACCCACGTTGAGGAAGTCATCGTCAATGCCAACGTTCTGCGCCCCGAGAAAATTGGACCAAACGTCAGCCAACTGCTTCTGGAGTTCCGTCTCCGGGGCCGCGAAGGCATCGCTACGGGATGAAGGCGCTACCGTGATCGCCGCCAGAGCGCGCATGTCGACCTTGCCATTGGGCGACATGGGAATCTGGTCGACCATGATGACGACATCCGGCGTCATGAAGGCAGGGAGCCGTTGGCGGATGTAGGTCTTGATACCCTCCGGGCGCACAGACCCCTTGCTATGGACATAGGCAACGATGCGCTTGTCGTCGATGTGCTTTTCGACGGCGACAGCCGAAGCCGCAATGTCGGGATGCTCGCTGAGAGTGCGCTGGATCGCGCTCAATTCGATCCGGTATCCGCGCACCTTGACCTGATTGTCGGCACGGCCGAAGAACTCTAGTTCGCCTTCCAGTGTCCAGCGGGCCTGATCTCCCGTCTTGTAGAGGGTTTCGACGCCCGGCATGTCAATGGGCGACAGGAACGCCGCACGCGTCGTTTCCGGCAGATTGAGATATCCGCGCCCGACGCCCGCACCGGACAGATAGAGATTGCCGACGGTGCCGATGGGCACCGGCATCATCTGATCATCAAGGACATGGGCCCGCGTATTGCGAAGCGGATTGCCGATGGGGAGACGGGCGCGCTTGGCATGTTCGGTACTCAGCAACGCCACCGTCGCTGTCACGGCGGTCTCGGTGGGTCCGTAGGTATTGATGACCGGGATATCAGGATTGACTTCGATCCACTGGCGGAATTTGCCGATATCGGCCTCGTCACCGCCTATTCCTACCAGACGCACGCCAAGCCCTTGGAACGAAACATTGGCGATGCGATGCCAGAAGGCGGTCGGGAATTTCAGCACCGTGACGCCGCATTCCTTCACACGCGCGCGCAGAATGTCGATATCAAGCCGTTCGCGATCTCCAATGAGGCTGACAGCGGCGCCGCAGCTCAGCGCCGGAAACACCTCTTCAATGAAGGAGTCGAAATTCATGCTGGCAAATTGCAGAACGTTATCGTCCGGTGTCAGCGCGAAATGTTCGATCATGCAGAGCGAGTGATTCACGACATTGCGGTGCTCGATCATGACGCCCTTGGGCTGGCCGGTCGTGCCTGAGGTGTAAATCACGTAAGCCAGGTCATCGGGCTGCGCCGCCTTGCCCATCTGCGCATCGAGCGGTCGGGATCCGAAGCTGGCCAGCGCCGCGCGCACCTCTGCGTCATCGAGATTGATGAGCGAGGTGTCGAACAAGCTTGCCTGGGCAAGCGAGCGATCATCGGTGATCATCACGCGTACACCGCTGTCCTTGACGATGTGGCGGATCGTCTCTTCCGGATAGTTCGGCGAAAGCGGAACATACGCCGCACCCAGCTTCATGACGCCCAGCATGCTCGCGTACATGTCGAAGGTGCGGTCCATGCAGATACCTATCAAATCGCCGCGCCTGGCGTCGGCGCTTTGGAGATAGTGGGCGATCTGCGTGGCGCGCTCATCCAGCGCGCGGTAGCTCAGCCGTTTCGGCCCGTCGATGAGGGCGTCGGCCTCGGGGGTTCTGGCAACCTGCGCTTCGAAGAGCTGATGGAGGCACAGCCCCGCGCCGCCGGTCTCCAGCGCTGGCTGCCAGCTTTCGATGCGCGCGATATCCTCTTCATAGCTCCCACCGCTGGGCGTCGGCAGGGCACCCTGGCGAATGAGAAAGAGGACGATGCGCTGGAAATAATCGTTGACGAAGCGTGCTTCGAGCCGCGCTTTCACCGATTCGTCCAGATGCGACTTGAAATTGCTGCTGTCGTAGTAGGACTCCGCCTTGACCCCGTTCTCGAACATGCGAATGATCAGCTGCCGGTAGGAGCGGCAGTGCTCATCCCAGGCATCCATCGGGTAGCGCTTCATCGCCTCCACGAATGTCTCGATGCTGACCTCGCGCAGGGTATAACCCATGGCTTCGAGCATCGCGACGATCTTGAGCAGGTTGATCGATTCGTTCGACTGGCTGGTGATGTTGAAGGAGGTGCTGTGCGCCTTGCCCTGGACCGAAGCAATCGCGTCGGCCATCAGGTCTACCGGCATGATGTCGTGGAGATAATTGCCCTTCGGGTAGACACCCAGCGTGAGCAGGATGCGCAGCATGATGTTGAGGCCGTCGTTGATCTTGGAAAGACCCGTCGCGAGCTGCCCGCCGACCCAGACCAGCCGGTAGATATTGCAATCGAAGCCGTCCTTGCGGGAAAGCTCGCAAAGGGCCTCGCTGGCATATTTGCTGATGTCGTAGCCGTTGTACTTGTTGATGTCCCGCGGGCTGATGACATCGGATTCCATGAAGACCGCCTGGTCCTCCTTCGCGGGAGAGAAGGTGCTCGTGCTGGCGTAGTGGAAGGATTTCTTACGGCCCGACCGGGCCAGGATCAACAGCCGCCGCGTTCCCTCGACATTGACTTCCTTGATCCCCTCATAGGGCAACCAGTTATTGACGTGCGAGCCGATGTGATAGATGCGCTGGATGCTGTCCTCGAGCTGCGCGTAGTCTGCGGACGCAAGGCCGAGCTTGTCCTGCCCAAAATCGCCGCGCAGCAGCGTGATCCGGCTGCGATCGATCTTCTCCTCAAGCTTGAAGTAGCTGACGGCGCGGGAAAATTTGCGCTCGACGTCTTCGTCGTCCTTACCCCGGATCAGGCAGGTGAAGTGGTGGCCCGTCGTCGCGAGCAGCGATGCCAGAAGATGCAGCCCCATGAGCCCGGCCGCGCCCGTGATGAGGGAGTGTTTGGTCGGTGCGCGCTCTTCGGCAGTGGCTGCGGGCAGCCAGATGTCGTCTTCCACGGCGGGGAATTGGTACTCTTCGCTGCGGTTCAGATAGCTGGCAATGCTCGGATACCGGAAAAGAACGGCAACATCCTCATCGAGCCGGTTGGCCAGTTCCAGCATCTGGATGGATTGGCCGCCCAGTGCGAAGAAATTCTCGTTGATGTCGATCGTTTTGGGATCAAGGTCGAGCAATTCGCCGAAGATCGCGGCCAACTCCATTTCCTTGGATGTGGTGGCAAATGTCGGGTCTTTCGTCGAACGGGCCGAGCAGGAAAGGCGGCTTGGTCGCGTTGCGGCCGCAAGGATGTGGTCGCTAAGACAGGGCAGCTCGCCTTCCAGGTAACGGTCGCGGGTGACAGATCGCTGGATCTTCCCGCTGGTTGTCTTCGGCAGATCGCGCGGACGGATCAAGACCACCCGGCTTACCTTCAGTTGGAATTCTTCATAGATGCGCGCTGAAATCGCATTGCACAGGTCGGGCCAGGTTTCCTGCTCGGAGAGCTTGTTGAGCCCGGCGACAACGACAAGGCTGTCGGGATTTTCGTCGTTGAGCAGGAATGCCGTGGAAGAATTGGGTATCAGCGCGTCGAGCTGGCCCAAGGTCCATTCGATGTCTTCGATATGGATATTGCGGCCGCGCGCAATCAGCATGGCCTTGAGCCGGCCAGTGACATGGAGCTGGCCATCCTGCATGAAGCCGGCATCGCCGGTTCGCAGGTACGCACCGTTTTCGCCGGGAAGCGAGAAGTTGAAGGTTTCGGCATTCGCCTGCCCGGCCATGTAATAGCCTGCGGCGATGCTGGGGCCGGTGGCCCAGATCTCGCCGATGCGGCCGTCTTCGAGCACTTCACAAGTCTGGGGATCGACGATCTTCAGATCGTGTTCAGGCGCCACGAAGCCGCTTGTTGCATAGCCTTGGCTGCCGTCCGGATTGCGCGCGTCGCTGTCGCGAGTTCCTGACAACAGCAGCGTGCTTTCGGCCATGCCGTAGACGGCCATATGCGCGTCCGGCCGCAGGCCGTGTTCCTTGAAGGCCGCATAGAAGTCCTTGACCGTCTGATTGCGCACCGGCTCGGACCCGTTGAATGCGACGACCCAGCTCGAGAGATCCACACCGTTCAGGTCTTGCTGCTTGATCTTCTGGACGCAGTAGTCGTAGGCGAAATTCGGGCCGCCCGAATGCGTCGCCTTGTATTTGGAAATCGCCCGGAGCCACCGAGCGGGGCGCTGGATGAAATGGAACGGCGACATGAAGATGAGCGGTGCGCCGATGTAGAGCGGGTGCAGCGTCGAGCCGACGAGGCCCATGTCATGGAAGATCGGCAACCAGGAAACGCCGATGCACTTGTCGTTGTAGGAGAAGGTGTGTGCGATGGCGCGCATGTTGGCCATCAGGTTTGCATGACTGATCATGACCCCCTTGGGGTTGCCCGTGGAGCCCGACGTGTACTGCAAAAAGGCGATGTCATCCGGGCTGAGCGCCTCATCGATGAACCGATCCTCCTCGCCAACAGCGATGTCCGACGTGACCAGCCTCGGAAGCTTGTCGACGGTCGTCTGGTCGGCGGCGGCATGCTCAGCGCCATAGCCATCAAGGATGTCGTTGCCATGCGCGTCTGTCAGGATCAGCGCGAAATCGCCATCGGCAACGATACGCTCCATCCGCTTGACCATCCGCGAGTTCGACGGGGGATTGACCAGCGCCGGGATCACCCTCGCTGCAAGGCAACCCAAAAACGCCTCGATGAACTCGATGCCCTGCCGGTAAATCAGCAGGACGTGCTTTCCCTGCAGTTCTTGCTTTTGCAGCCGGGCGGCGATTCTGCGCACGCTGGCATGAAGGCCGGCGTTGGTGATGAGATGCGCGTCGTCCTCGCCATCGCGAAGGAAGATATAGGCCGTGTTCGTCGGCTTGAGTGCAGCATGCTGCTCGAGCCTTGCGATGATCGTGTCTGCTGCGCGCGGGATGACAGCAAAATTGCTTAGCTCGTCGACGTCAAGGGGGCGCGGGCGTCTTCAGTTTCGAGGGAAC
This sequence comes from Oxalobacteraceae bacterium OM1, assembly GCA_004570315.1. Lineage (GTDB taxonomy): Bacteria > Pseudomonadota > Gammaproteobacteria > Burkholderiales > Burkholderiaceae_D > Noviherbaspirillum. Next base: position 22,608 of record SPQI01000159.1, read on the forward strand.
GCGTTATGTCGAGCTCGTCAAAGTGCATAGGTATTCCCCTTTTTGTTTGTTTTATTGCACTGACTGAGCGGTGGTCCGGTCAGGAAGGTAGTCAGTCGAACTGGCAACCAAGGTGCCGTACGCTTCGACGACGATGGAAGCGAGCGTCAGCCTGGTTTTCCTAATGCTTGTCAGTCAGGAAATGGTGAGTGCTCGGCTGCCACGAAATGCAATAAGGAAGAAGTCGAAAAATATAGCGCCGCTTTTGATAATTATCAAAGCGACAATTGACAGCTTGAAAATTTTTTTGAGGCTGGGAGGAGTGTGCCCGTGGCTGTACCGTCGCTTCTGTCGACCCTTCCAAACTATCAGGTGGAAGGTTTTACGCGCGGCGAGCGGTACACAGAAGGCTTAAGGAAGCGGTCAAGCAGGTGCCCGAGCGGGGACATCCACCGGCGGAGGCGGGGCAGGCTGGGCGTGACAACGCTCGGCCCGTACCAGTGGATGACGCATTACGAACCGCGAAACCGGCCGGCAGGGCCGCCCCTGCCTTGATTTTCATCAATTCCGAAAAAACGTTTCGTATCAACAACTTGATTGCTGTTATCCCCAGTTTTCCACAGAATTGGCCACAGGACTTGTGGGCAAGCCGCTACTGCGTGCTGAACGACCAGTTGCGGCTGACCGCTACACCGTCGACCGTGCCGGTGAAGCTGACGTCGTAGGTGGTGTTCGAGCTCAGCGGATTGAGCGGGATCAGCGCCGCCGCCGAGGCCGGGGTTTCGATGTCCGTGGAGTGCGAGAGCAGCTTGGTCTGCAAGGGGCTGCCGCCGCGCGGCTGGATGGTGAAGGTGCCGACGTTGACGGTCGATGTGATGTCGGCATGCACGCTCACCGGATAGCCGACCTCGTTCTTGCCGGGGACCGGATCCGGCACTTCGTTGTCGCTGAAGAAGCTGCGCGACACGCCGGCCTGTCCGGCGACCGGATAGACCACGAACTTGCCGTTGCCCAGGCCGCCCGAGAGATTGGTAGCGATGAAGTCCGTCGTGAAATAGGTCGTGCCGCCGCTCGACGTGGCCGAACCGGTGCCGGCCAGGCGAAAGACCGGCTCGAGGATGACGAAGCGGTGATAGATCGCCGTCACGAGGTCTTCGGCGGCGCCGAAGCCGGAGGTGCTGCTGGTGCTGGAAATCACCTCGCCGTATGCCGACAGGCCGCCGTTGTAGCCGGCCGCGCTGATGCGGTTGCCCGGGGTGACGCCGGTGAAGCCGGCATTGCCCGCCGTCTGCGTGTGGGTGATGGTGTTGTTGAGCTTCTGATAGTTCGAATGGCCCTGCGCCGCGATGTCGATGGTGCTGTTGCGCACGAAGGTCGCGATGCCGACCTGCTGGCGCCGGTAGTTGAACCAGTTGAGGCCGTCGGTGGCGGTCTCGCCGGTCGCCACCGGCGCACCGGACGCCGCAGCGGCTGCCGGCTGGCTCGAGACCGGCTGCTGGGTAGTCGCGGCCGGTGTGGCCGACGTGGCCGGCGCATTGGAATCGCCACTGCCGCCACAGGCGGCCAGCAGCAGGGAAAGCAGGGTTGCAGGAAGGATCGGGCGCGGGAATCGCCAGGTCATGAATGCCTCGGATGAAAATATGGAAAGGGCCGCGACGGGCTCGCTTGTGCTGCCGTGTAGTTCTGCTTCTATAGGGCAGCTTGGCCGGTTAGATGGCAGGTTTTACATTCGGTTGCATGCGCGCCGGTCAAACCCGGCCCTGAGCGAACACTACCCGTACCCGCAAGCCTTTACCTTGCGTTATGTCGGACAGCTCGACATGCGCGCCATGCAAGGCGGCAATGTCGCGCACGATGGTCAGCCCCAGCCCGCTGCCTTCGGCATTGACGCTTTGCGCGCCCGCGGCGCGATAGAAGGGCGCGAACACTTTCTCGCGCTCGGCCGGTGCAATGCCGGGACCGCTGTCCTCGATTTCCAGCACCGGCGCGGCGCCGTCCGCAATGCGCACGATCACGTGGCCGCCGGCGGGCGTGTAGCGGATGGCATTGTCGAGCAGGTTGGCAACCAGCTCATGCAGCAGCAGCGGATTGCCGCGCACACGCGCCGGCCCGCCCTCGAAGGACAAGTCGATGTCCTTGCGCACCGCCTGCTGCGCCAGCTCCAGCGCCACCTGGCGCGCCACGTCATCGAGATCCACGTCTTCGAACTCAGCCGCTGCCGCGCCATGACCGGCGCGAGCCAGTGTCAGCAGGCGGTTGGCGAGATGGACGGTGGCATCGGTGGTGCGCGCGATGCCTTGCACGATCTCGCGCAGCGCCTGCGGATCGTTCTCGCGCAGGGCGAGTTCGGCCTGCGTCTTGAGCACGGTGAGCGGCGTGCGCAGCTGGTGCGAAGCGTCGGCGATGAAGCGGCGCTGGCCGGCGAGCAGCGTCTGCAGGCGGCCCATGTAGCCGTTCATTGCGGCCACCAGCGGCCGCACTTCACGATGCACCAGCGCGGGATCGAAATCGGCGAGGTCGGTGGGTTCGCGCGCTTCCACGTCCTGGCGCAACTGCATCAGCGGACGCAACACGAAGCGTACCGCGAACCATGCGAGCAGCACGGCGGCCAGCACCAGGATCGTCTGCCGCGCCAGCGTATCGAGGAGGATCTGGCGCGAGAGGTCGCGCCGCGCCTCACGCGACTCGCCGACCTGGATCAACGCGATGCCGCGCATGGTGTCGTCGAACACCGGCTGGTAGAGCGCGGCGATGCGCACCGGCTCGCCGCGATACACCGCGTGGTAGAAGTAGACGAGCGCGGGATAGGCTTCGGAGCGCTTCACGTTCTTCGGCAGCGGCGGCAGGTCGTCGTAGCCGGCGACGAATTCGCCGTTGATGCCGGTGACCTTGTAGTACAGGCGGCCAAGCGTATCGGTCTCGAAGCTGTCGAGCGCGACGTAGGGCACGTTGGCGACGACGTGACCGTTGCTGATGCTCACGCGCTCCGCGAGCGCGCGCGTGGAGGCGAGCAGCGAGCGGTCGTAGGCAAGGTCGGCGGCGTCGAGCGCGTTGCGGTAGACCGAGACGGCGTCGAGCGCGACCAGCACCAGCAGCGGTATCAGCAGCCAGCGCAGCAGCTGGTTGCGCAGGCTGCCGAGCGGCTTGCGCTTGGCGACTGCCGTGTGCTGTTTCATGACGCGTCGGCGGCTTCCAGCAGATATCCCAGGCCGCGCAGCGTGGTGATGGCGACGCGCCCGTCTTCGTTGCGCTCGAGCTTCTTGCGCAGGCGGTGGATGTAGATTTCGATGGCGTCGCGATTCGCTTCGTCGTCGAGCGCGAAGACTTCGTCGAACAGCTTTTCCTTCGAGACCGCGCGGCCGGCACGCGTGATCAGCGCTTCCAGCACCGCATGCTCGCGCGGCGTGAGCGCGAGCGGCGCGCCGCCGTAGTGGAACATGCGCGAGACGGTGTCGAAGCTGAGCGCGCCGCAGGTCAGCGTGACCGCTTCGGCGCCCTGGCTGCGGCGCAGCAGCGCCTTCACGCGCGCTTCGAGCTCGACCAGTTCGAAGGGCTTGGCGAGATAGTCGTCGGCGCCGAGGTTGAGTCCTTGCACCCGGTCGTTGAGGCCGCCGCGGGCGGTCAGGACCAGCACCGGCGTCTTGCTGCCGCGGGCGCGCAGGCGCTTCAGCACCTCGAGGCCGTCCATCTTCGGCAGTGTGAGGTCGAGGATGACGAGCGCGTAGTCCTGGGTATGCAGCAGGGTGTCGGCGGCTGCGCCGTTGTCGGCGACTTCGACGGTCAGGCGCGCGTCGCGCAGGGCCTTGGCGAGCCAGCGGGACAGTTCGGCATGGTCTTCGACCAGGAGGATGCGCATGGATGGGTTGCGGTGCACAAGAGGGTGGAATGCACCGGCCATGATACCCAGTTTGGCGCACGCCGCACACTTGCGGGGCGCTGAAGGGTCCATGAAAGGACGCTGAAAGCGGATTGAAAGGACGGCGCGGCTAGGATGGCCGGCATATCCAGAAAAGGCATGTTGACATGCGCAGGAAAGCAGGAGACCTCGTGCTGGCGGCCGCCCTGACCGCCGTGCTGGCGCTCCGCATGGCGGCGGCCATGGCGGGCGAATGCATCGTGCCGTCCAAACCTGGCGGCGGCTTCGACCTAACCTGCAAGCTGGTGCAGAAGGGCTTGCAGGACGGCAAGGCGCCGCCGATGCGGGTGTCCTACCTGCCGGGCGGCATCGGCGCCGTAGCCTGGAGTTCCGTCGTCACGCAGCGCCGGGCCGAGCCCGACACGCTGGTGGCGTTTTCCGGCGGCTCGCTGCTCAACATCGCGCTCGGCAAGTTTGGCCGCGCGGCTGTCGACGACGTGCGCTGGGTGGCCGGGGTGGGCACCGACTACGGCATGATCGCCGTGCGTGAGGATGCGCCCTGGCGCGACTTGCGTGAATTCCTCGACGCGCTCAAGCGCGATCCGGCGCAGGTCAACATCGGCGCCGGCGGCACCATCGGCAGCCAGGACTGGATCAAGGTGGCGACGCTGGCCAAGCAGGCCGGCGCGTCGCCCAAGAGCCTGCGCTTCGTCGCGTTCGAGGGCGGCGGCGAGGCCTTCACCGCGCTGCTGGCCGGGCATGTGCAGGCGGTCTCGGGCGACACCTCGGAAGCGGCGCTGTATATCGGCGGCGGCAAGGTGCGCGTGCTGGCGGTGTTTTCGGATGCGCGGCTTTCCGGCGCGCTGGCCAAGGTACCGACCGCACGCGAGCAGGGCTACGACATGTCGTGGCCGATCATCCGCGGTGTCTACATGGGGCCGAAGGTGCCGGACGAGGATTACCGCCGCTGGGTCGCGGCCTTCGACAAGATGATGGCCACGCAGGCCTTCGCCGACCTGCGCGCGGCGCACGGTTTGTATCCCTTCGCCCTCACGGGCGATGCATTTACCGCCTACGTCAGGAAGACCGTGGAGAACTACGGCAAGCAGGCGAAAGAGTTGGGTTTGGTTCGTTAATTCAAGGCAGTCAATTCAAAAAGAGGAGAACGCAAGATGCTGAAACACACACTGGTTTCCCTGGCTTGCGCCGGTGCATTCGCCGTCGCCGGCATGGCACAGGCACAGGTGCCGGCCGGCTATCCCGCCGACTACGCGAAGGTGGTCGACGGCGCGAAGAAGGAAGGCAAGGTCGTGGTCTATTCGACCACCGACACCAAGGCCGCCGAATCGCTGATCAAGGACTTCAATGCGCTGTACCCGGACGTGAAGGTCGAGTACAACGACATGAATTCCACCGAGGTCTACAACCGCTACATCTCGGAAGTCGCCGCCGGGGGCGCGACCGCCGACGTGCTGTGGTCCTCCGCGATGGACCTGCAGATCAAGCTGGTCAGCGACGGCTACGGCCTGCAGTACAAGTCGCCGGAAGCCGCCGCGCTGCCGAACTGGGCAGTGATGAACAACACCGCCTACGGCACGACCTTCGAGCCGGTGGTCTTCGTCTACAACAAGCGCCAGGTCACCGGCGACGAGATTCCGCAGACGCACGCCGACTTCGCCAAGCTGCTGACCACCAAGACCGACAAGTACCAGGGCAAGGTCATCACCTATGACATCGAGAAGTCCGGCGTCGGCTTCATGTTCGTCACCAACGATGCGCGCATCAACGACAAGTTCTGGGATCTGGTGAAGGCGCTGGGCGCGGTCAACGTGCGCGTGCAGTCGTCCACCGGCACCATGCTGGAGCGCCTGTCCTCCGGCGAGAACCTGCTGGGCTACAACATCATCGGCTCCTATGCGCTGGTGCGTGCGAAGAAGGACCCCAACCTCGGCGTGGTGATTCCGAAGGACTACACTCAGGTGCTGTCGCGCGTGCAGTTCATCTCCAAGAGCACGAAGCACCCGAACGCGGCCAAGCTGTGGGTCGATTACCTGATGTCCAAGCGCGGCCAGACCATCGTCGCCAACGACGCCAAGCTGTTTGCGCTGCGCAATGACGTGACGGGCGAGACGACGTCGGCCGAACTGAGCAAGGAAATCGGCAAGGGCCTGCAACCGCTGCATGTGGATGCGTCGCAGCTGCAATACCTGGACCAGAAGAAGCGTCTGGACTTCATGAAGCAATGGAAGGACGCGACGAAGAAGTGATGCGCGTCTAGCGCCTCACTCAAATCCGTCAAGCCCTTAGCGTTCCTCCCCCTTCAAGGGGGAGGTTAGGTGGGGGATGGGTTTCTGTCGTAAGAAACCCTACGTTAAACCCATCCCCACCCCAACCCTCCCCTTGAAGGGGAGGGAGTCGAAGCGGCGCGCTGCCGCCACTTGATCATGCAAACACTCTCCATCCCCCAAACGCCCGACCTGCCCGCGCGCCGCCGCCTGCGGCTGAACTGGCCGCGCGGTCTCGTCGTCGTGCTGACCGCGCTGGCCATCTTCGTGCCGCTGGTGCTGATCTTCTACCAGAGCTTCCTGAGCGCGCCCTTCTTCGTGCCCGTCAAGACGCTCGGCCTCGATTCGTACCGCTTCATCTTCGACGACCCGGACTTCCGCCAGGCCTTCGTCAACGGCTTCATCCTGGCCACCGGCCTGACGGTCATCGCCGTGCCGCTCGGTGCATTGCTGGCCTTCGTCATGGTGCGCACCGACTTGCCCGGCCGCGGCTGGATCGCGCCGCTGCTGCTGGTGCCGATCTTCGTCTCGCCGATGGTGATGGCCTTTGGCTACGTGGTGGCGATGGGGCCGGTCGGCTTCTACACCGTCTGGGTGAAGGAACTGATCGGCATCCAGCCCTGGAACGTCTATGCCTTCCCGTCCATCGTCGTCATCGCCGGCCTCACGCACGTGCCGCACGTCTACCTGTACGCCTCCTCCGCGCTGAAGAGCCTGGGCTCCGACGTCGAGGAAGCCGCGCGGGTCTCCGGCGCCTCGCCGCTGCAGGTCGCGCTCAACGTCTCGCTGCCGATGGTGATGCCGGCGCTGGCCTATGCGGCGGTGCTGGTGTTCTTCCTCGGCTTCGAGGTGTTCGGCCTGGTGCTGGTGCTGGGCGACCCCGAAGGCCACCTGGTGCTCGCGACCTATCTCTACAAGCTCACCAACAAGCTCGGCACGCCGTCCTACCACCTGATGGCCGCCGTCGCCGTCTGCCTGGTCGCGGTGACGATGCCGCTGGTGATGCTGCAGCGCTTCCTGCTGCGTTCGGCGAACAAGTACGTCTCGATCAAGGGCAAGGGCGCCCGCCAGAAGCCGCTGCCGCTGGGCAAGTGGAAATGGATGGCTTTCGGCCTCATCGCCCTGTGGCTGGTGTTCACGATCGTCGTGCCGCTGTCGGGCATCGCGCTGCGTTCTTTCGTCGCCTACTGGGGCGAGGGCGTGAAGCTGTCCGAAGCCTTCACCGTGCAAGCCTTCCGCGACGTCTGGGCGCAGCCCTCGCTGGTACGCGGCATCGTCAACACCATCCTGATCGGCGTGATCGGCGGCGGCATTGCCGTGGCCTGCTATTCGGCCATCGCGCTGGCCGGCCATCGCAAGCAGGACGGCATCAGCCGCTTCCTCGACTACAGCGTGCTGGTGCCGCGCGCGGTGCCCGGCCTGCTGGCCGGCCTGTCCTTCCTGTGGGTGTTCCTGTTCGTGCCGGCGACCATCGACAACTTCCTGCAATCGCTCGATGCGCCATGGGCGCAGTGGGTGTCGGAAAACATCATCACCGAGTTGCGCAACCTGCGCTCGACCATCTTCTCGGTGTGGCTGGCGTATTCGGTGGTGTGGCTGGCCTACGGCCTGCGTTTGATTTCGAGCTCGCTGCTGCAGGTCGGTCCCGAACTCGAAGAAGCCGCCCGCGCCGTCGGCGCCACCCGCGGCCAAGTCACGCGCGACGTCACGCTGCCGCTGGTGCGCTTCGGCCTGCTGAGCTCGTGGCTGATGGTCTTCCTCATCTTCGAACGCGAGTACTCCACCGGCGTCTACCTGCTCTCGCCCGGCACCGAAGTCATCGGCGCCATGCTGGTCTCCATGTGGGCCACCGGCGCGGTCGACATGGTGGCCGCGCTCTCCTTCATCAACATCGCGCTCGTGGCCGTCGGCCTGGGCATCGCGCTGCGCTTCGGCGTCAAGCTGCACGACTAAGGAACCGTCATGTCCATCCTTTCCGTCAACAATCTCTTCCTCGACTACGGCAGCGGCGCGTCCGCCAATCCCATTCTCAAGGGCGTCTCCATGGAGCTGCAGCGCGGCGAAGTGGTCGCCCTGCTCGGCCCTTCCGGCAGCGGCAAGACCACGCTGCTGCGCGCCGTGGCCGGCCTCGAAAGCCCGAAGGCGGGCACCATCCGCATCGGCGAGCACGCCGTGTTCGACGGCGAACGCAAGCTGGAGCTGCCGGCCGAAGAACGCAACCTCGGCCTGGTGTTCCAGTCGTACGCACTGTGGCCGCACAAGACCGTGTTCGACAACGTGGCCTATGGCCTGAAGCTACGCAAGATGGGCAAGCAGGACATCGAGCAGCGCGTGCGCGAAGTGCTGCCGCAGCTCGGCCTCGGCCATCTCGCCGACCGCTTTCCGCACCAGCTCTCCGGCGGCCAGCAGCAGCGCGTGGCGATTGCCCGTGCGCTGGTCTACAACCCGCCGGTGATCCTGCTCGACGAACCGCTTTCCAACCTCGACGCCAAGCTGCGCGAGGAAGCGCGCGCCTTCCTGCGCGAGCTGATCGTGCGCCTCGGCCTGTCGGCGTTGATGGTGACGCACGACCAGACCGAAGCCATGGCCATCGCCGATCGTATCCTGCTGCTCAACAACGGCAAGATCGAACAGCAAGGCCGGCCCGAGACGATGTACGGCGCCCCGGACACGCTGTTCACTGCGGAATTCATGGGCAGCAACAACCGCCTGCCGGCGCGCGTGCTGCAGCGCGAAGGCAGCCGCGTCGCGCTCGAGCTCGCCGGCCAGAAGCTGATGGGCACGGCGCGCGGTACGGCGACCGGCAACGATCCGGCCACGGTGATCCGCCTCGAGCAGGTCCGCATTGGCAACACCCAGGTGGAAAATGCGATCAAGCTGCCGCTGTCGACCTGCATGTACCTCGGCGACCGCTGGGAATGCCTGTTCCACCGCAGCGGCGGCGAGGACATTCGCGTGCGTGCCTACGCCAGCAGCAAGCTGGCACCGGGCGAATACTGGGTGCAGCTGCCGGAAGAGAGCCTCTGGGTGTTCTGAAGCCCGTCTGCAATAAGAAATCTCCCGCGACCTGCGTCCCGGGAGATTTTTTTCGTCTCGAGCGCGGCTACGCCCGACCTTGCCTGAACGCCGCGCGAGGATCGTACCGGATGGCCTCCAAGACTCAGGTGCCTGAGCCGGTTCCGGCGCCGGCCGCCGGCGTGGTCGCAGCAGGCGGCGTGGTGGC